>NZ_JBWKPP010000002.1:0-434021 GCF_059418305.1 Acidovorax sp. GW821-FHT09B03 | reverse complement strand
TTTTTGAATGATACGGCGACCACCGAGATCTACACTACACGCTCCTCGTCGGCAGCGTCAGATGTGGAGAAGAGACAGGGCCGGCCCGCAGCAGCCCCGCCCACCGGGCGCCGATGTGCCACCGGGAATGGGCATAATGGGGCCAATGCTTCCGGATTCCGCAACGACCGCCCTCCCCGACAAAGCCGCCTTGGCCTCCAGGCGGCTTTTTGCTTTCTGATCCCACCACAGACCAAGGCCCCGCACACCATGCCCCTCCCCCCCGCCCCCAGCCGCCGCGCCGCCCTGCTCTCCCCCGACGCCTATGACGTGGTGGCCCGCCCCGGCCGCGCCGCCGCGGCGCAGCCTGTGGACACGGAAGCCCCGGCCACCCCCGCGCCGCGCGCCACCGCACGCAAGGCCTCCGGCCGCGCCGCGCTGCAGGCCGTGCCAGCGCCGACGGCTGCCGCACCCGCCGTGGCACCGACAGTGTCCAGCACGGCACGCAGTCGGGCCGAGCCCGCAGCCACTCCAGCCGTCGCACCCGCCACGGCACGCGGCACGACCAAAAAGAGCAGCCGCACGGCCGCCACCGCCACGCCGGCCGCGCCAGCGCCGGCCAGCCGCACCAGCGGCAGCGCCGCCAAGCGCGCACGCCCGAGCGGCCCGTCCAAGCTGTTCGTGCTGGACACCAATGTGCTGCTGCACGACCCGACCAGCCTGTTCCGCTTCGAAGAGCACGACATCTTCCTGCCCATGATCGTGCTGGAGGAGCTCGACGGCCACAAGAAGGGCATGACCGAAGTGGCCCGCAACGGCCGCCAGACCAGCCGCACACTGGATGCGCTGGCCGGCGTGCACGGCGCCGACATCGCCCACGGCCTCAAGCTCGACTCCACGGGCCAGCGCGCCGCGGGCGGTCACCTGTTCTTCCAGACCGCCCCCCTGGACTACAGCCTGCCCACCAGCCTGCCCCCGGGCAAGGCGGACAACCAGATCCTGGGCGTGGTGGAGGCGCTGCGCAAGCAGCACGCCCCGCGCGAGGTGGTGCTGGTCTCCAAGGACATCAACATGCGCGTCAAGGCGCGCGCCCTGGGGCTGAACGCCGAGGACTACCAGAACGACAAGACGCTGGAAGACGGCGACCTGCTGTACTCGGGCGTGCTGGCCCTGCCGCCGGACTTCTGGGTCAAGAGCGGCAAGAACGTGGAAAGCTGGCAGAGCGGAGTGCACACTTACTACCGCATCGGCGGCCCCATCGTGCCGCAACTGATGATCAACCAGTTCGCGTACTTCGAGGCCCCCGGCGAGCCCAGCCTGTTCGCACGCGTGAGCGAGATCCGCGAAAAGACGGCCGTGCTGCAGACCCTCAAGGACTATGGCTCGGCCAAGCATGCGGTGTGGGGCGTGACCACGCGCAACCGCGAGCAAAACTACGCCATGAACCTGCTCATGGACCCCGAGATCGACTTCGTGACGCTGACCGGCACGGCCGGCACCGGCAAGACCCTGCTGGCCCTGGCCGCCGGCCTGACCCAGGTGCTGGATGACCGCCGCTACACCGAGATCATCATGACCCGGGCCACAGTGAGCGTGGGCGAGGACATCGGCTTCCTGCCCGGCACCGAAGAAGAGAAGATGGGCCCCTGGATGGGCGCGCTCGACGACAACCTGGAGTTCCTGGCCAAGGGCGACGGCGGCAATGCCGGCGAGTGGGGGCGCGCCGCCACCAACGAGCTGATCCGCAGCCGCATCAAGATCAAGAGCATGAACTTCATGCGCGGGCGCACCTTCCTGAATAAGTACGTGATCATCGACGAGGCGCAGAACCTGACGCCCAAGCAGATGAAGACGCTGATCACCCGCGCAGGCCCGGGCACCAAGATCATCTGCATGGGCAACCTGGCGCAGATCGACACGCCTTACCTGACCGAAGGCTCCTCGGGCTTGACCTATGCGGTGGACCGCTTCAAGGGCTGGCCGCACAGCGGCCACATCACCCTGGCGCGGGGTGAGCGCTCACGCCTGGCGGACTTTGCCAGCGAAGTGCTCTGAGAACGCGCCTGCAAGGCAGGCGCCACAGCCCGCACCAAACAAAAGGCCCCTGCCATCGGCAGGGGCCTTTTTCATGGCCACATGGATGTGCAGCACTCAATAGTCATCACCACCGCTGCCCATGGCGAGGTTTTCAAAGCGGGTCTGGTTCTTCTGGAAGAACAGCTTCACGGTGCCGGTGGGACCGTTACGCTGCTTGCCGATGATGACCTCGGCCACGTTGGGCTCCTTGCTGTCCTTGTTGTAGTAGTCGTCTCGGTAGATGAACATGATGATGTCCGCGTCCTGCTCGATGGCGCCCGATTCGCGCAGGTCGGACATCATGGGGCGCTTGTCGGTGCGCTGCTCCACCGAGCGGTTGAGCTGCGACAGCGCGATCACCGGGCACTGCAGCTCCTTGGCCAGCATCTTCAGGCCCCGGGAGATTTCGCCCAGCTCGGTGGCCCGGTTGTCGGCGCTGCCGGCGCCCGAGCCGCTCATGAGCTGCAGGTAGTCGACCACGATCAGGCCGAGCTTGCCGCACTGGCGCGCCAGGCGGCGCGCGTTGGCGCGCAGCTCGCCAGGCGTCAGACCCGGGGTTTCATCGATGTGCAGCGACACGGTGCGCAGCCGCTCGATGGCCTCGGTCAGGCGCGGCCATTCGTCGTCGGTGAGCTTGCCGGTGCGCAGGTTGCCCTGGTTCACGCGGCCGATGGAGCCCACGATACGCACGGCCAGTTGGGCGGCACCCATTTCCATCGAGAAGATGGCGACCGGCAGGCCTTCGTTGAGCGCCACGTGCTCGGCGATGTTCACCGCGAACGAGGTCTTGCCCATGGAGGGGCGCGCCGCCAGCACCACCATGTCGCCGGCCTGCAGGCCCGAGGTCATGCGGTCCAGGTCGGCAAAGCCGGTGGGCACGCCGGTCACGTCCACCGGGTTGTCGGCCATCTCCTGCACCTTGTCGAGCAGGTCGATCACCAGGTTGTCGAGCGACTGGAAGCCCTGCTTGGTACGCGAGCCCTCCTCCCCGATGGCGAAGATCTTGGCTTCGGCCTCGTCCAGGATGCGCTCCACGGTCTTGCCCTGGGGGTTGAAGGCGTTGGTGGAGATCTCGTCACTGGCCGTGACCAGCTTGCGCAGGATGGCGCGCTCACGCACGATTTCCGCATAGCGGCGGATGTTGCTCGCGCTCGGAACGTACTGCGCCAGGTTGTTCAGGTAGGCCAGCCCACCCATCTCCTGGGCCTTGCCCAGGTTCTTCAGGTGCTCGAACACGGTGATCACGTCGGCCGGCTTGCTGCCGTTGATCAGCGCACCGATGGCAGAGTAGATCATCTGGTGCTCGTGCCGGTAGAAGTGGCTCTCCACCAACAGGTCGCCCACGCGGTCCCAGGCATTGTTGTCCAGCAGCAGGCCTCCCAGTACGCTGGACTCGGCCTCGATGGAGTGCGGAGGCGTGCGCAGCTTGGCGATCTCCTGGTCCTCGCTGGAACCGGAAGGCGGCACGAAACCCTGTTCGTCGAGCGGGGGAAAGACAGCAGCGGACATGGAATTTCTCCGGGCAGGGACCTGATGGAGCGCACCCCCTCACCAGCAATACCTGGCATCCGGGGATAAGCCTTGGGGCAATCTGTGGATTACCGGTGGGCAATCCTGTACAAATGGCGGAGTCGCAAAGACAAAAGCCGCCCGAGGGCGGCTTTCGCGGCAAGTCACGCAGATTACTACGTGCGGGCGATCAGGCGGTTTCGCCGTAGACCGACACGGTGACGTCCACCACCACGTCGGTGTGCAGGGCCACGCTGACAGTGGTTTCGCTGACGACCTTGATCGGGCCGTTGGGCAGGCGAACCTGGGCCTTGGCGACCTTGTAGCCTTGCTTGTTCAGTTCTTCGGCGATGTCCTGGTTGGTCACGGAACCAAACAGACGGCCGTCCACGCCAGCCTTTTGCGTCAGCTTGACCGTGGTGCCGGCCAGCTTTTCGCCTTCAGCCTGGGCTTGTGCCAGCTTGGCGGCAGCAGCCTTTTCCAGTTCGGCGCGCTTGGCTTCGAACTCGGCCTTGGCCGATTCGGTGGCGCGGCGTGCGCGGCCCGAAGGGATCAGGAAGTTGCGTGCGTAGCCGTCCTTGACCTTGACGATTTCGCCCAGGTTGCCGAGGTTCACAACCTTGTCGAGCAGAATGATTTGCATGGGTTGTGCTCCTTAGATCTTGTGCTGGTCGCTGTAAGGCACCAGGGCCAGGAAGCGGGCGCGCTTGATGGCGGTGTTCAGCTGGCGCTGGAAGATGGCGCGCGTGCCGGTCAGGCGCGCGGGGATGATCTTGCCGTTTTCGGCGATGAAATCGCGCAGCGTGTCGACATCCTTGTAGTCGATTTCTTCAACACCGGTCACCGTGAAGCGGCAAAAGCGCTTGCGCTTGAACAGCAGGGACTGGGTATTGCGCTTTGGGCGCTTGTCTTTGTTGAACTTCTTGAACGTGGCCATTGCGGACCCCTTGAAAATTAATTTTGTTGAATATCCTGGATGTGGAGCACAGCGTTCCTGCCATTGCGCGGCGTGGCGAGAAAGCCGCTAAAAGTCCATCGACTCCCAATCTGCTGCCTCGCAAGCCGCTCAGCCATCGCACCGAATGCGACCGCCTTCATGGCTGCCTTGACATCCCGCGGCTCGCCTGCCTCGTTTTGCCTGGACTCGTGTTCGAGCCGAAGGGCAATGGCGGGCAAACCGGCGGGGGTGTAGCGCAGGGCCTCAGCCTCGGCGATACAGGCCGTCAAGACGACGCGGTTCTCCACTCCCGAAAGGGCGGTGGACGATCAGCGCTCGCCGGCAGCGGCGTATTCCGCCTGGCTGGCCTTGCGGGCTTCTTCGCGCTCGACGGTCTTCATCATCGAAGATGGGCCCGTGTCGGCCTTCTTCTTCTGAACCGTCAGGTGGCGCAGCACGGCGTCGTTGAACTTGAAGGCGTGCTCCAGTTCAGCCATCACGGCCTGGTCGGCTTCGATGTTCACGCACAGGTAGTGGGCCTTGGCCAGCTTGTTGATCAGGTACGCCAGTTGACGGCGGCCCCAGTCTTCCACGCGGTGCACCTTGCCACCGCCAGCGGTGATCATGCCCTTGTAGCGCTCCAGCATGGCTGGAACTTGTTCGCTTTGATCCGGGTGGATCAACAAAATGATTTCGTAATGACGCATGCAGACTCCTTTTGGGTGAAACCACCCGCTGCGTCTAGAAGCGGTGTGGCAAGGGCAAAGCCGTAGATTATAGCCCGCATCTTTCACCTTGTACACTCACCCCTGCTCCAAGACGGTCCATCCGCCCGGCCCGACGCCGCCAATGCCCCCGGCATTGCGCAATAACTTGAAATACCACACACACGCCCAACCTTGTGCGCGTACTGTTTTATTTACGAAGACCCTGACATGTCCGACAACAGCCAGCCAATCACCTCCCAAGACGCCTCCCCCGAAGAAATTGAAGCTGCCATGGCCGCCAATGCCTCTGACGAGCTGTCGCGCCTGCAAGGCGAGCTGGCCGAGCTCAAGGCCAAGAGCGCCGAGCTGGCCGACCAGTTCCTGCGCGCCAAGGCCGAGGCCGAGAACGCCCGCCGCCGCGCCGAGGACGAAGTCACCAAGGCCCGCAAGTTCGGCATCGAGAGCTTTGCCGAGAGCCTGCTGCCTGTGGCCGACAGCCTGGATGCCGCCCTGGGCATCAAGGAAGCCACGCCCCAGCAGCTGCGCGAAGGCGCCGACGCCACCCTGCGCCAGCTGACTTCGGCGCTGGAGCGCAACAAGGTGCTGGCCATCAACCCGCCTGCCGGCGAGAAGTTCGACCCCCACCAGCACCAGGCCATCAGCGTGGCGCCTGCCGACCAGGAACCCAACACCGTGGTGGCCGTGCTGCAAAAGGGCTACAAGATCGCCGACCGCGTGCTGCGCCCGGCGCTGGTGACCGTCACTGCCCCGAAATAAATAAATTTGGTGGATAACGGCTTGAAGCCGGCCAAGTTATCCACAAGTTACCAGTTATCCAAATCACTCAAACATCGCGGAGAAGAACATCATGGGAAGAATCATCGGTATTGACCTGGGCACCACGAACAGCTGCGTTTCCATCATGGAGGGCAACACGACCCGCGTGATCGAAAACAGCGAAGGCGCCCGCACCACGCCTTCCATCGTGGCCTACCAGGAAGACGGCGAGATCCTCGTCGGCGCCTCGGCCAAGCGCCAGGCCGTGACCAACCCGCGCAACACGCTGTACGCCGTGAAGCGCCTGATCGGCCGCAAGTTCACCGAGAAGGAAGTCCAAAAGGACATCGACCTGATGCCCTACAAGATCGTGGCCGCCGACAACGGCGACGCATGGATCGAAGTGCGCGGCAACAAGCTGTCGGCACAGCAGGTGTCCGCCGACATCCTGCGCAAGATGAAGAAGACGGCCGAGGACTACCTGGGCGAGCCCGTGACGGAAGCCGTCATCACCGTGCCCGCGTACTTCAACGACGCCCAGCGCCAGGCCACCAAGGACGCCGGCCGCATCGCCGGCCTGGATGTCAAGCGCATCATCAACGAACCCACCGCCGCAGCCCTGGCCTTCGGCCTGGACAAGCAGGAAAAGGGCGACCGCAAGATCGCTGTGTATGACCTGGGCGGCGGCACGTTCGACGTGTCCATCATCGAGATCGCCGACGTCGACGGCGAAAAGCAGTTCGAAGTGCTGTCGACCAACGGCGACACCTTCCTGGGCGGCGAAGACTTCGACCAGCGCATCATCGACTACATCATCAGCGAGTTCAAGAAGGAACAGGGCGTGGACCTGTCCAAGGACGTGCTGGCCCTGCAGCGCCTGAAGGAAGCCGCCGAGAAGTCCAAGATCGAGCTGTCCAACTCGGCCGCGACCGACATCAATCTGCCCTACATCACGGCAGACGCCTCCGGCCCCAAGCACCTGAACATCAAGCTGACCCGCGCCAAGCTGGAAGCCCTGGTGGAAGAGCTGATCGAGCGCACCATCGCCCCCTGCCGCACGGCCATCAAGGACGCCGGCGTGTCGGTGTCGGACATCCATGACGTGATCCTGGTGGGCGGCATGACCCGCATGCCCAAGGTGCAGGAGAAGGTCAAGGAATTCTTCGGCAAGGAACCGCGCAAGGACGTGAACCCTGACGAAGCCGTGGCCGTGGGTGCCGCCATCCAGGGCCAGGTGCTCTCGGGCGACCGCAAGGACGTACTGCTGCTGGACGTGACCCCCCTGTCCCTGGGCATCGAGACCCTGGGCGGCGTCATGACCAAGATGATCACCAAGAACACCACGATCCCGACGAAGTTCGCACAGACCTTCTCGACCGCCGACGACAACCAGCCGGCCGTGACGATCAAGGTGTTCCAGGGCGAGCGCGAGATGGCCTCGGGCAACAAGCTCCTGGGTGAGTTCAACCTGGAAGGCATTCCACCGGCATCGCGCGGCACGCCGCAGATCGAGGTGTCGTTCGACATCGACGCCAACGGCATCCTGCACGTGGGCGCCAAGGACAAGGGCACGGGCAAGGAAAACAAGATCACCATCAAGGCCAGCTCCGGCCTGTCGGAAGAAGAAATCCAGAAGATGGTGAAGGACGCCGAGCTGAATGCGGCCGACGACAAGAAGAAGCTGGAGCTGATCCAGGCGCGCAACCAGGGCGAAGCCGCCGTGCACAGCGTGAACAAGAGCCTGGCCGAGCATGGCGACAAGCTCGACGCCGCCGAGAAGGAAGCCATCACCTCGGCTGCAAAGGCCCTGGAAGACGTGCTCAAGGGCGAGGACAAGGCCGCCATCGAGGAAAAGACTACGGCCCTGATGGCCGCCAGCCAGAAGCTGGGCGAGAAGATGTACGCCGACGCGCAAGCCGCACAGGCGGCAGCCGGCGCCGGTGCGGGTGACGCCTCGGGTGGCCAGCAGGCATCGTCCTCCTCCAGCAGCAAGCCCGACGACGACAACGTGGTCGATGCCGAGGTGAAGGAAGTCAAGAAGGGCTGAACACGCCCCGTTTGACCCGAGCCGCCGCGCGAGTTTCCTGACAAGGGGGCTTGCGCGGCGTTCCTGCTCCAACCGGGCTCAGAAAGACCATGTCCAAACGCGACTTTTACGAAATCCTGGGCGTTCCCAAGAACGCCTCGGATGAAGAGATCAAGAAGGCCTATCGCAAGCTGGCGATGAAGCACCACCCCGATCGCAACCAGGGTGATGCCTCCAAGCCTGCCGAAGAGAAGTTCAAGGAGGCCAAGGAGGCCTACGAGATGCTCTCCGACCCGCAAAAGCGGGCCGCCTACGACCAGTACGGCCATGCCGGGGTGGACCCCAACATGCGCGGCCCCGGCGGCGCAGGGGCGGAAGGCTTCGGCGGCTTTGCCGAGGCATTCGGCGACATCTTCGGCGACATGTTCGGCCAGCAGGGCGGGCGCGGGCGCGGCGCCGGTGGCCGCCAGGTGTACCGGGGCAGCGACCTGAGCTACGCCATGGAGATCACCCTGGAGGAAGCCGCCCGCGGCAAGGATGCGCAGATCCGCATCCCCTCGTGGGAGAGCTGCGACACCTGCCACGGCAGCGGCGCCAAGCCCGGCACCAGCGCCAAAACCTGCGCCACCTGCACGGGCACCGGCACGGTGCAGATGCGCCAGGGCTTCTTCAGCGTGCAGCAGACCTGCCCGCACTGCCGCGGCACGGGCAAGATCATTCCCGAGCCCTGCACCACCTGCCACGGCCAGGGCAAGCTCAAGAAGCAAAAGACGCTGGAAGTGAAGATTCCCTCGGGCATCGACGACGGCATGCGCATCCGCAGCACCGGCAACGGCGAGCCGGGCACCAACGGCGGCCCGCCGGGCGACCTGTACATCGAGATCCGCCTGAAGAAGCACGACATCTTCGAGCGCGATGGCGACGACCTGCACTGCCAGGTGCCCGTGAGCTTCATCACGGCCGCACTGGGCGGCGAGATCGAGGTGCCGACGCTGGCAGGCAAGGCGGCCATCGACATCCCCGAAGGCACCCAGGCCGGAAAGCAGTTCCGCCTGCGCGGCAAGGGCATCAAGGGCGTGCGCGCCAGCTACCCCGGCGACCTGTACTGCCACATCGCGGTCGAGACCCCGGTCAAGCTCACCGAGCACCAGCGCAAGCTGCTGCGCGAGCTGGAAGACTCGCTGAAAAAGGGCGGTGCCCGCCACTCACCCAGCGGCGAGAGCTGGACGGACCGGCTGAAGAACTTCTTCAGCTGAGCCCCAGCCCTGTCCCACCACCGCACGGCGCCGCCAGGCCCGTGCGGTTTTTTCATGCCCGCGCGCGCCGAGAAGGCCGCATGCGCGATGGACGACATCGCGGTTCGCGATGGCGGCTGCTTCATTTTTACAGGAAAATACCCAAACGCCTTCTCCAAACGAGAAGCACAGAACACCCCCAGAGACCCGATGAAAAGCTCCGAGCGCAGTTTTGCGCGCCGCATTGACCTCACTTCGCTGCAGCTGTTCGTGGCGGTGTGCGAGCTCGGCAGCATCGGCCGCGCGGCGGAGCGCGAATTCATCGCGGCCTCGGCCGTCAGCAAGCGCCTGTCGGACCTGGAAACCGCCGTGGACACGGCCCTGCTCTACCGCCACAGCCGCGGCGTGACGCTCACGCCGGCCGGCGAGAGCCTGCTGCACCATGCTCGCACGGTGCTCTTCGGCCTGGAGCGCATGCAGGGCGAGCTCAGCGAATACGCCGACGGCGTGCGCGGCCACGTGCGCATGCATGCCAACATCTCGGCCATCTTCCAGTTCCTGCCGGAGGACCTGGGCGCCTTTGCGCGCGAGCACAGCCAGATCAAGATCGACCTGCAGGAGCACCTGAGCAGCGACGTGCTCAATGCCGTGCACGAGGGCGCGGCCGACCTGGGCATCTGCAACGTCGGCATGGCCACGGGCACCGGCGGCAACGAACTGCAAAGCCGCCCCTACCGCGCCGACCACCTGGTGCTCGTGGTGCCCGAGGCGCATGCCCTGGCACAGCACAGCGCCATCGGCTTCGAGGAGGTGCTGGACTGGGACATCGTCGGCCTGCACGCCAACAGCAGCATCAGCCTGGCCATGCGTGCCGCAGCGGCCGCCGCCGGGCGCCCGCTGCGCCAGCGCATCCAGGTCACGGGGCTCGACGCCATGTGCCGCATGATCGACAACGGCCTCGGCGTGGGCCTGCTGCCCGACCGCGCCTTCGAGCTCATGCGCGGCGTGGGCCACCTGCGCGCCATACCGCTGGCCGAGGCCTGGGCCCACCGCGAGCTGCGCGTGGTGGCGCGCGATTTCGACGCCCTGCCCGTGACCGCGCGGCTGCTGGTGGAGCACCTGGCACCGCTGCAGCCGGCGGCGGCACCCGCGCATGCATCCCTGCCCGCCGCCACCCCCGCCCTGCAGGGCGGGCCCCACTAAAATCACATTACCCACCTGAAAGAGACGCACCATGGGACGCACCCTGTACGACAAGATCTGGGACGAGCACGTCGTCCATACCGAAGAGGACGGCACCTCCATCCTCTACATCGACCGGCACCTGGTGCACGAAGTCACCAGCCCCCAGGCCTTCGAAGGCCTGCGCGAGGCCGGCCGCAAGGTGTGGCGCACCAGCTCGATCGTCGCCACCGCCGACCACAACACGCCCACCACGGGCTGGGAAGCGGGCTATGACGGCATCACCGACCCGATCAGCAAGGAGCAGATCACCACGCTGAACGACAACATGGCGCAGATCCACCCTGCGGCCTTCTTCCCGTTCATGCACAAGCGCCAGGGCATCGTCCACGTGATCGGGCCCGAGAACGGCGCCACCCTGCCCGGCATGACGGTGGTCTGCGGCGACAGCCACACCAGCACGCACGGCGCCTTCGGCGCGCTGGCGCACGGCATCGGCACCTCCGAAGTCGAGCACGTGATGGCCACCCAGACCCTGCTGGCCAAGAAGGCCAAGAACATGCTGGTGCAGGTGGACGGCCAGCTGGCCAAGGGCGTCACCGCCAAGGACGTCGTGCTGGCCATCATCGGCAAGATCGGCACGGCCGGCGGCACGGGCTACACCATCGAGTTCGCAGGCTCGGTCATCCGCGGCCTGTCCATGGAAGGCCGCATGACCGTGTGCAACATGGCCATCGAAGGCGGCGCACGCGCCGGCCTGGTGGCCGTGGACGACAAGACCATCGAGTACGTGCGTGGCCGCCCCCTGTCGCCCACGGGCGTGGAATGGGACCAGGCCGCCGCCTACTGGAAAACGCTGCACTCCGACGCCGATGCGCACTTCGACACCGTGGTGAAGCTCGACGCGGCCGACATCCTGCCGCAGGTCACCTGGGGCACCTCGCCCGAGATGGTGCTGGGCATCGACGCCCACGTGCCCGATCCTGACAAGGAAAAGGACGCCAACAAGCGCAGCGCCATCGAGCGCGCGCTGACCTACATGGGCCTCACGCCCGGCAAGCCGATCAACGACATCACCATCGACAAGGTGTTCATCGGTTCGTGCACCAACAGCCGCATCGAGGACATGCGCGAGGCCGCAGCCGTGGTCAAGAACCTGGGCCGCAAGGTGGCCAGCAACGTGAAGCTGGCCCTGGTGGTACCCGGCTCGGGTCTGGTCAAGGAGCAGGCCGAGCGCGAAGGCCTGCACGAGATCTTCAAGGCCGCGGGCTTCGAGTGGCGCGAGCCCGGCTGCTCCATGTGCCTGGCCATGAACGCCGACCGCCTGGAGCCGGGCGAGCGCTGCGCCAGTACCAGCAACCGCAACTTCGAAGGCCGCCAGGGCGCTGGCGGCCGCACCCACCTGGTGAGCCCCGCCATGGCCGCAGCCGCTGCCGTGCACGGCCACTTCGTGGACATCCGCCAGTTCTCCTGAACCCTTTCACCCCTCCATTGATCCAACGCCCGTTGGCCTTTCCACCCATCGACCGAAGGAGTCCCGTCATGAAAAAGACCGCCACTTTCATCGCCCTTTCGCTGGCTTTCCTGCTGGCCGGCTGCAACACCGTCAAGGGCGTGGGCCAGGACGTCCAGCGGGCCGGCGGCGCCCTTGAGCGCGCCGCCAACAAGTAAGGCAACCCACCATGCAGAAATTCACCGTGCACAAGGGCCTCGTGGCCCCGATGGACCGCGAGAACGTCGACACCGACGCCATCATCCCCAAGCAGTTCCTCAAGTCGATCAAGAAGACCGGTTTTGGCGTGAACCTGTTCGACGAATGGCGCTACCTGGACCATGGCGAGCCCGGCCAGGACCCCGCCAGCCGCAAGCCCAACCCCGACTTCGTGCTCAACCAGCCGCGCTACCAGGGTGCCAGCGTGCTCATCGCACGCAAGAACTTCGGCTGTGGATCGAGCCGCGAGCACGCCCCCTGGGCGCTGGACCAGTTCGGCTTTCGCACCGTGATCGCACCGAGCTTCGCCGACATCTTCTTCAACAACTGCTTCAAGAACGGCCTCCTGCCCATCGTGCTGCCCGAAGCCACCGTGGCCCAGCTGTTCGATGAAGTCGCGGCCTTCCCCGGCTACCAGCTCACCGTCGACCTGGAGCGCCAGGTCGTCGTGCGCCCGCAGGGCGAGGAAATCCCGTTCGAGGTGCAGGCGTTTCGCAAGTACTGCCTGCTCAACGGCTTCGACGACATCGGCCTGACCCTGCGCCAGTCCGACAAGATCCGCGCCTTCGAAGCCCAGCGCCTGGCCACCAAGCCCTGGCTGGCGCACAGCATGGTCTCCTGACCCCAGGTCCTCCACACCCGGTTCATCACTTGTGGCCGACGCTGCCTGGCAGGCCTGCCAGGTCACGCGGCCATTCCTTTACAAAGAAGTCGTTCATGAAAATCGCAGTTCTGCCGGGAGACGGCATCGGCACCGAAATCGTTGCGGAGGCCGTCAAGGTCCTCGAAGTGCTGGACCTGAAGTTCGAGATGGAGTCGGCCCTGGTCGGCGGCGCCGCCTACGAGGCGCACGGCCACCCCCTGCCCGAGGCCACACTCAAGCTGGCCAAGGACGCCGATGCTGTGCTGTTCGGCGCCGTGGGCGACTGGAAGTACGACAAGCTCGACCGCCCCCTGCGCCCCGAGCAGGCCATCCTGGGCCTGCGCAAGAACCTGGGCCTGTTCGCCAACTTCCGCCCCGCGATCTGCTATGAGCAGCTGGTGGGGGCATCGAGCCTCAAGCCCGAGCTGATCTCCGGCCTCGACATCCTCATCATCCGCGAGCTCACGGGCGACATCTACTTCGGCCAGCCGCGTGGCCGCCGCATCGCCACCGATGGCCACTTCCCCGGCGCCGAAGAGGCCTTCGACACCATGCGCTACAGCCGCCCCGAGGTCGAGCGCATCGCGCACGTGGCCTTCCAGGCCGCACGCAAGCGCAGCAAGCGCGTGACCAGCGTGGACAAGGCCAACGTGCTCGAGACCTTCCAGTTCTGGAAGGACATCGTGACCGAAGTCGGCAAGGAATACCCCGACGTGGAACTCGACCATATGTACGTGGACAACGCCGCCATGCAGCTGGTGCGCGCGCCCAAGAAATTCGACGTGGTGGTCACCGGCAACATGTTCGGCGACATCCTCTCGGACGAGGCGTCCATGCTCACCGGCTCGATCGGCATGCTGCCCTCGGCCTCGCTGAACAGCAGCAACCAGGGCCTGTACGAGCCCAGCCACGGCAGCGCGCCCGACATCGCCGGCAAGGGCGTGGCCAACCCGCTGGCCACCATCCTTTCGGCGGCGATGATGCTGCGCTTCTCGCTGAACCAGGAAGCCTCTGCCCAGCGCATCGAGGCGGCCGTGCAGAAGGTGCTGGCCCAGGGCCTGCGCACGCCCGACATCTGGAGCGAAGGCACGACCAAGGTCGGCACGGCCCAGATGGGCGATGCCGTGGTGAAGGCGCTGGCCGCCTGACCCCGGGCCCTCGCCTCCCCACCCCAAGCGCCGGCGACCCCGGCGCTTTTTTTGGCCCCGGGGCCTGCAGACGCCTACAGCCAGCCGCTGTGCACGAACTCCATGACGGAATAGATCCGGTTGTCCAGGGGGTGGGCGCGCACGGCGGCAACGATACGCGCCACGCCGTCGGCATAGGGCGCATCGCCATAGACGCGGGTTTCCAGCGTCAGGCTGCACAGCCCATCCCCGATGTCGATCCGGTGGTAGGCATGGCGCCCCAGATGCTCCTTGGGAATGTGCAGGTCACGGGACTGGACCTCGGCGGAACGCACGGACCGGATGTCGCCCGCCGCCAGGCCCAGTGCATGCGCCATGCCTACCGCCGTGCCGGGAACAGAGGTTTTCTGTGCCTGGTGGGACTCTCGGCGAGCGCGATGCGGTGCCCATGGAACAGATGCCCGCTGCGTTCCAGCATGCCCATGAACTTGAGCATCAGGATGTTGGTGTTGGGGCACACCACCACCGGAAAGCCGTGGCTGCCCTGTTCCAGCACCGACCCGGTGGCCAGCTCCACCAGGGGGCTGCCCGATGCCTCGCAAAATGCCCCGACGGCGGCGAGCTCCCTCCCGGAGCCGGCATGGACCACGATGGATGGCGCCGTGCCAGGCGCCACCGGCCAGCGCACGACCGCGCACCCCTCTCCCGCATCCAACGAGTCCACGAGTTCCCGGGCCAGTTGGCCCGAACCGACAATGATCACCTGCTGCATTGCTGCCTTTGCTTGAGAAAAAATTCTTCCGGGTGGCACGCCTCTTGCCGACCAGGGGACGCCGGGCCATTTCGTGATGGACGGTTCAATCCCGCATCCGCTACAATATCCGCTTATGTTTGCCGCCCACACGTTCGCCCTGAACATTGCACCCGCCGCCACGGCCGGTGTGGCTGCGCGCGCAACCATCACCAAAACCACGACCATTAAGGGCTGACTCAGCCTGGTTCGTCGTGCGCCCTTCCTGGCCTGACGAGCCAGGCGAGCAGTCCGGTCTGGCACTGTTTGTTAATCTGTAAAAGGGGCGTTGAAATGAGCAAGTTGGTAGGTTTGGTCGGCTGGCGCGGCATGGTCGGCTCGGTGTTGATGGATCGCATGGCCGAAGAGAATGACTTCGACCTGATCGAGCCATTGTTCTTCTCCACCTCGAATGCCGGCGGCAAGGCCCCTGCAGTGGCCAAGAACGAGACCACGCTGCAGGATGCGTTCAACATCGACGCCCTGAAGCGCTGCGAGATCATCATCACCGCCCAGGGCGGTGAGTACACCTCCGAAGTCTTCCCCAAGCTGCGCGCCGCCGGCTGGAACGGCCACTGGATCGACGCGGCCTCCACGCTGCGCATGGAAAAGGATGCCGTCATCATCCTCGACCCCGTGAACCTGCCCGTCATCCAGGATGCGCTGTCCAAGGGCGGCAAGAACTGGGTCGGCGGCAACTGCACCGTGAGCTGCATGCTGATGGGCGTGGGCGCGCTGTACAAGGCCGGCCTCGTCGAGTGGATGAGCACCCAGACCTACCAGGCCGCCAGCGGCGGCGGCGCCCAGCACATGCGCGAACTGCTCACGCAGTACGGCACGCTGAACGCCGAGGTGAAGTCCCTGCTGGACGACCCCAAGAGCGCCATCCTGGAAATCGACCGCAAGGTCATCGCCAAGCAGCGCGCCCTGTCCGGCGCCGAGACGGCCAACTTCGGCGTGCCGCTGGGTGGCTCGCTGATCCCCTGGATCGACAAGGACCTGGGCAACGGCATGTCCAAGGAAGAATGGAAGGGCATGGCCGAGACCAACAAGATCCTGGGCCAGGGCGAGGGCTTCGGTTCCAGCGCCATCCCCGTGGACGGCTTCTGCGTGCGCGTGGGCGCCATGCGCTGCCACAGCCAGGCGCTGACCTTCAAGCTCAAGAAGGACGTGCCCGTGGCTGACCTGGAAGCCATGATCGCCGCCGACAACGAGTGGGTGAAGGTGGTGCCCAACACGCGTGAAGCGACGATCAAGGACCTGACGCCGGTGGCCGTGACCGGCACCATGACCATTCCCGTGGGCCGCGTGCGCAAGCTGGCCATGGGCCCCGAGTACGTGGGCGCCTTCACCATCGGCGACCAGTTGCTGTGGGGCGCAGCCGAGCCGCTGCGCCGCATGCTGCGCATCCTGCTGGCCGCCTAAAATCCCCTTGCCCGGGCTCCAGGAGCCCAGGCCCCCAGCGCGCGCAATGCCTGTTGCGCGCGCTTTTTTGCGCCCTGACCCTTGACACACCCGGTTACGTGACGTTGGCAATTGGCAACATCTGCATGCCCCAAGTTGGGGCATGACCACCGGGGGCAAAGCTTCTGCGCCACCTCAGCTTGTCAGTGCAAAACATTGATGCTATGGTGCTTTTTACATATTTTCACGCGCCGGGGCGGGACCAGACCATGAGAAAAACAGCACCGCTCGACCGAGCCGCACAACCCAATCAGTTGATGGCAAACATGCATCGTTGGAAATTTTCTGTGCTGGCGGCTGCGGCCGTGGCAACTGCCGGGCTCTACGCCACCGATGCGTCCGCGCTCGCGCTGGGCCGTATCACCGTGCAATCCGCCCTGGGCGAACCCCTGCGCGCCGAGATCGATCTGCCGCAGATCACCCCTGCGGAGGCGGAAACCCTGAAGGCCAGCACGGCCACGCCCGAGGTGTTTCGCGCCCAGGGCATGGAGTACTCGCCCACCATGAACAACCTGCAGGTGCAACTGCAACGCCGTGCCGATGGCTCGGCCGTGCTGCGCCTGTCCAGCGACCGCCCGGTGAACGACCCCTTCGTCGACCTGGTGCTCGATGCCTCCTGGGGCTCGGGCCGCCTGGTGCGCAGCTACACGATGCTGTTCGACCCGCCAGCGATGCGCCGTCCGGCGCCAACGGTGACGGCCGCCCCGCAGACCACGGCCCCGGCCGCGCGTGCGGACGTCCCGCCCGCCGTGGCCGGTCGCCCGTCGTCCGCGGCATCGGCACCTGCCGCTGCGCCCCGCGCACCCGCAGCCCCCCGCGCCACGCCCGCCGAAGGCGGCGTGACCGTGCAGGCCGGCGACACGGCCAGCCGCATCGCCAATGCCAACCGCCAGGGCGGCGTCTCGCTCGACCAGATGCTGGTGGCCATGCAGCGTGCCAATCCGGACGCATTCATCGGCGGCAACATCAACCGCATCAAGGCCGGCGCGGTGCTGCAGATACCCGACCAGGCCACGGCCCAGGCCACGCCTGCGCCCGAAGCCCGCCAGATCCTGGCCGCGCAGAGCCGTGACTTCGGCGCCTTCCGCCGCAAGCTGGCCGAATCCGCCCCCTCCACCACCGTGGCATCGGCCGAACGCTCGGCCAAGGGCTCGGTGCAGACCCGTGTGGAAGACAGCAAGCCCGCCACCACAGCCCCCGACAAGCTCACGCTGTCCAAGGGTTCGGTCAAGGGCCAGAAGGCCGCCGAAGACCAGTTGGCCAAGGACAAGCAGGCCAGCGACGCATCGGCCCGCATGGCCGAACTGTCCAAGAACATCAGCGATCTGAACAAGCTGGGCGCCGCATCGGCCGCAGCCCCCTCGACGCCAGCCACGCCGGCAGCACCTGCCGCCGCTCCCGCTGCGCCTGCAGCCAGCACCCCGGCCCAGGTGGCCGTGCCCGGCGTGCCTGCCACGCCGGCCGCGCCTGAAGCCCCACCGGCCACGGCAGCCTCCGAACCCACCAGCGGCGCATCGGCCGAGGCCAGCGCTGCCCCCGCATCGGACGCCGCTGCGGCCACGCCGCCCGCCGCCCCGGCTTCCAAGCCCGTCGTGCTGCCACCTCCGACACCGGTGGCAGAGCCCGGTTTCCTCGACGGCCTGCTGGACGACCCGCTGATCCCCCTGGCCGGTGGCGGCCTGCTGGCCCTGCTGCTGGGCTATGGCGCCTACCGCGTGATCCAGCGTCGCCGCAACAATGCGGGCGTGGACAGCTCCTTCCTGGAAAGCCGCATCCAGCCCGATTCGTTCTTCGGCGCCAGTGGCGGCCAGCGCGTGGACACCGCCAACAGCGAGATGACCACCGGCTCGTCCATGGCCTACTCGCCCAGCCAGCTCGATGCCGGCGGTGATGTCGACCCCGTGGCCGAAGCCGACGTGTACCTGGCCTACGGCCGTGACCTGCAGGCCGAGGAGATCCTCAAGGAAGCCGTGCGCCACAACCCGGCCCGCGTGTCCGTGCACGTGAAGCTGGCCGAGATCTATGCCAAGCGCCAGGACCGCAAGGCCCTGGAGTCCGTGGCCGGCGAAGTCTTCAAGCTGACGCAGGGCGAAGGCCCCGACTGGGCGCGCATCGTCGACCTGGGCCGCGGTATCGAACCCGAAAACCCGCTGTACCAGCCAGGCGGTCGCCCCGGCCAGCCGGAAGACGAGAACCCCTCGATTCCTGGTGCCTTCGTGAGCACCTTCTCGGGCGCCCCTGTGGCATCGGCAGCCCTGCCACCCGACCTGGACCTGGACCTCGACCTCGATCTGCCCGACGACGCACTGACCGACGCACCGCCCGCGCCCCCCGGCGGCTTTGCGGCGGCCGCAGCAGCAGCAGGCGCCGCCGTGGCGGCGCCGGCACCGCGCGAGCCCCAGCGCATGGAGCCCGTGCTGTCCAACGACGACTTCGACTTGCCCGACCTGACGGCCGATGCCGCCTGGAACGCACCGGCCCCCGCACCGGCAGCCCGTGCGGCCGCACCCAACGACGAGCTGACGATGGCGCCCACCGGCCCCATGCCACTGGCCGACGCCCAGGACTCCAGCCCCATGGACTTCGACCTGGGCGAACTGTCGCTGGACCTGACGGCGCCCTCCAAGCCCATGGCGGCCCCGGCGTCGCGCGAAGCGGAAATCCCCACGGCAGCCGTGCCCATCTCGCCGGAAGACGACGGATCGGCCGCTGCCCAGGACGACCCGCTGGCCACCAAGCTGGCACTGGCCGAAGAGTTCAACGCCATCGGCGACACCGATGGTGCGCGCACGCTGATCGAGGAGGTCGTGGCCGAATCGAGCGGCGCCCTCAGGACCCGCGCCCAGCGCATGCTGGTCGAACTGGGCTGATGCAGCCCACACCGGGACCTCTGTTTCGCCCCCTCCCCCAGGCCCGCCCATGAGGGTGGCCCTGGGTGTCAGTTACAACGGCCAGCCCTACAGCGGCTGGCAGAGCCAGCTGTCCGGCAACACCATCCAGGACAAGCTGGAAGCGGCCCTGGCGCGCTTTGCCACGCACCGCGTGGGCACGCTGTGCGCCGGCCGCACGGATGCGGGGGTGCACGGCCTGATGCAGGTGGTGCATTTCGACACCCCCTTGAACCGCCCGCCCTCGTCCTGGGTGCGCGGCACCAATACCTTCCTGCCCCCCGACATCGCGGTGCAATGGGCCAGCCATGTGCCCGACGACTTCCACTCGCGCGGCAGCGCGGTGGCGCGCCGCTATGCCTACGTGCTGCTGCAATCGCCTGTTCGCCCGAGCGTGGATGCCGGGCGCGTGGGCTGGGTCTACCACCCCCTGGACCATGCGGCCATGCGCCAGGCGGCCGACCATCTGCTGGGCGAGCACGACTTCACCTCGTTCCGCGCTTCGGCCTGCCAGGCCAAGTCGCCGGTCAAGACGCTGTCGCGCATCGACATCTCGCGCCGCGGGCTGGGCGAACCCCATCCCGAGCTCGGCTGGAGCCCCTGCTACTGGCGTTTCGAGTTCGAGGCGAATGCCTTTTTGCACCACATGATCCGCAACCTCATGGGCTGCCTGGTGGCCATCGGCCGGGGCGACCAGCCACCCGGGTGGATCGAGCAGGTGCTGCAGGCACGCTCGCGCGATGCCGCAGCGCCCACCTTCTCGCCCGACGGGCTGTACTTCCAGGGACCGGTCTACGACGCCGCGTGGGGCCTGCCCCAGCGCACGGCTGCGTATGATTGGCTCCCATGAGCACCTCCTCGCCCTCCCAAGCCGCCCCCCACCCCGCCGCTCGCACCCGCATCAAGATCTGCGGACTGACACGCGAGCAGGACGTGGACGCCGCCGTTGCGGCGGGCGCCGATGCCATCGGCTTCGTGCTGTTCGCCCAGAGTGCGCGCGCCGTCACGGCAACGCGCGCTGCCGAACTGGCACGGCGCCTGCCGCCCTTCGTCACCCCGGTGCTGCTGTTCGTGAACGCCAGCGCAGAGGAGGTGATGGCCGCCACCGCACAGATTGCCGGCGCCACCGTGCAATTCCATGGAGACGAAACGCCTGAGCAATGCCAGACGGCCTCCGGAAACGGTGCGCGGCCTTACCTGCGCGCGGCCCGTATACCCCTGGGCCCGGATGCGGCACAATTCGACCTCGTAAAATACGCACACGATTTTTCAAACGCCCAAGCCATCCTGCTCGACGCCCATGTCGAGGGGTACGGCGGCGGCGGCAAGGCATTCAATTGGTCACTCCTTCCACCAAGCGTCGGCTCTCACCTCGTTTTGTCTGGTGGACTCACGCCTGCAAACGTGACCGATGGCATTTTGCAAGTGCGCCCGCGTTGCACCACGCTGGCGGTTGATGTCAGTTCCGGCGTCGAGGCCCTCGGGCCCGATGGCAAGCCCCTGCGGGGCACCAAGGACGCCGACAAGATCCAACGCTTCGTTGCCGCCGTGCGTGCGGCCGATGCACAACTTGCAAAGAACCCCCATGAATTCCTATCAGCAACCTGATCCCTCAGGCCACTTCGGCTCCTATGGCGGCAGCTTCGTCAGCGAAACGCTGACCCACGCCATCAACGAACTGCGCGAGGCCTATGCGCGCTACCAGCACGACCCCGAGTTCCTCGCCGAATTCGAGTACGAGCTCAAGCACTTCGTGGGCCGGCCCTCGCCCGTCTACCATGCCGCGCGCACCAGCCGCGAACTCGGCGGCGCGCAGATCTACCTCAAGCGCGAGGACCTCAACCACACCGGCGCCCACAAGATCAACAACGTGATCGGCCAGGCCATGCTGGCGCGCCGCATGGGCAAGCCGCGCATCATCGCCGAGACCGGTGCCGGCCAGCACGGCGTGGCCACGGCCACCATCTGCGCGCGCTACGGCCTCGAATGCGTGGTCTACATGGGCTCCGAGGACGTCAAGCGCCAGAGCCCCAACGTCTATCGCATGAAGCTGCTGGGTGCCACCGTGGTGCCCGTCGAGTCGGGCAGCAAGACCTTGAAGGACGCGCTCAACGAAGCCATGCGCGACTGGGTGGCCAATGTGGACAACACCTTCTACATCATTGGCACGGTGGCGGGCCCGCACCCCTACCCGATGATGGTGCGCGACTTCCAGAGCGTGATCGGCACCGAATGCGTGGAGCAGATGCCCCCGATGCTGGCCGAGAACAAGGTGCAGGGCCAGCAGCCCGATGCCGTGGTGGCCTGCGTGGGCGGCGGCAGCAATGCCATGGGCATCTTTTACCCCTACATCCCGTTCGAGAAGACGCGCCTGATCGGCGTGGAAGCGGCCGGCGAGGGCCTCGATAGCGGCAAGCACTCGGCGTCGCTGCAGCGCGGCAGCTCGGGCGTGCTGCACGGCAACCGCACCTTCATCCTGCAGGACGCCAACGGCCAGATCACCGAGACGCACAGCATCAGCGCGGGCCTGGACTACCCGGGCGTGGGCCCCGAGCACGCCTGGCTGCAGGAGATCGGCCGTGCCGAATACGTCGGCATCACCGACCAGGAGGCCCTCGCGGCCTTCCACCACCTGTGCCGCGCCGAGGGCATCATCCCGGCGCTCGAATCGAGCCACGCCGTGGCCTATGCCATGAAGCTCGCCAAGACCATGCGCCCGGACCAGTCCATCCTGGTCAATCTGTCGGGCCGCGGCGACAAGGACATCGGCACCGTGGCCGACCTGTCGGGCGAAGATTTCTACGACCGCCCCTCCATGCGCGGACTGACCGTGAAAGGCGCAGAGGCCAAGCCATGAACCGTATCAGCACCACTTTCGACCAATTGAAGGCGCAGGGCCGCAAGGCCCTCGTGCCCTACGTCACCGCCGGTTTCCCGTTCGCCGACATCACCCCCGCCCTCATGCACGGCATGGTGGAGGCGGGTGCCGACGTGATCGAGCTGGGCGTGCCCTTTTCCGACCCCATGGCCGACGGCCCGGTGATCCAGAAGGCGGGCGAAAAGGCCCTGGCCCTGGGTATCGGCATGGCCCAGGTGCTCGACCACGTGCGCGATTTCAGAAAGCGCAACACCACCACCCCGGTGGTGCTCATGGGCTATGCCAACCCCGTGGAGCGCTATGACCAGGTGCACGGCGCGGGCGCCTTCGTGCGCGATGCGGCCGCAGCCGGCGTGGACGGCGTGCTCGTGGTGGACTACCCGCCCGAGGAATGCGAGGCCTTTGCCGCCAGCCTGCGCGCGCACGGCATGGACCTGATCTTCCTTCTGGCCCCCACCAGCACGGACGAGCGCATGGCCCAGGTGGCACGCGTGGCCAGCGGCTATGTGTACTACGTGTCGCTCAAGGGCGTGACCGGATCGGGAGCGCTGGACACGGCTGCCGTGGAGCAGATGCTGCCGCGCATCCGCCAGCATGTGCAGATCCCCGTGGGCGTGGGCTTCGGTATCCGCGACGCCGCCACCGCCCAGGCGATCGGCAAGGTGGCCGACGCCGTGGTGATCGGCACGCGCATCATCCAGCTGATTGAGGACCAGCCGCACGAGAAGGTCGTGGCGATCACCGTGGACTTCCTGCGCGGGATCCGCAAGGCACTCGACGCATAATGTGCCCCTTGGCGCCCACCCACCCGGGGGGCGCCCATTACGGTTTCACACAGGGTTTTGTCCATCGCCTCCTGGCCCCAGGCCCGGAAAACCGGCGAAATGCGCTGAACCCCTGTCATTGACGAGGAAAACACCATGTCCTGGCTCGAAAAACTCCTGCCCGCCAAAATCCAGCAAACCGACCCGACCGAGCGCCGCCAGGTGCCCGAAGGCTTGTGGATCAAGTGCCCGAGCTGCGAAACGGTGCTCTACAAGTCCGACCTGGAGCACAACCAGAACGTCTGCCCGCACTGCAGCCACCACCACCGCATCGGTGCGCGGGCCCGCCTGGACGCCTTCCTGGACCCCGAGGGCCGCTACGAGATCGGCCAGGAAGTGCTGCCCGTGGATGCGCTGAAGTTCAAGGACAGCCGCAAGTACCCCGAACGCCTCAAGGAAGCGCTGGAGAACACCGGTGAGACCGATGCCCTCATCGTCATGGGCGGTGCGGTCAAGAGCATCAACGTGGTGGTGGCCTGCTTCGAATTCGACTTCATGGGCGGCTCCATGGGCTCCGTGGTCGGCGAGCGCTTCGTGCGCGGCGTGGAAACTGCGATCGAGCAGAAGGTGCCGTTCATCTGCTTTACCGCCACCGGCGGCGCTCGCATGCAGGAAGGCCTGCTGTCGCTGATGCAGATGGCCAAGACCAATGCCGCGCTGACCCGCCTGGCCAAGAAGGGCCTGCCCTATATCAGCGTGCTGACCGACCCGACCATGGGCGGTGTGAGCGCCGGCTTCGCTTTCGTGGGCGACATCGTGATCGCCGAGCCCAAGGCACTGATCGGCTTTGCCGGCCCGCGCGTGATCGAATCCACGGTGCGCGTGACCCTGCCCGAGGGCTTCCAGCGCGCCGAATTCCTGCAGACCAAGGGTGCCGTGGACTTCATCTGCGATCGCCGCGAACTGCGCAACACCGTGGCCAGCAGCCTGGCCATGCTGCAGCGCCTGCCAGCCGACGCCGTGCTCTGAACGAACGCTGGCCCATCAAAAAAGCGCCTGTCTCCGACAGGCGCTTTTGCTTGGGGCCCGGGGCTTCAGCGCATGACACCGGCCTGCAGGTGGCCCAAGACGATCATCAGCACCTGCAGCAGCACCAGCACCACCAGGGGGGACAGATCCACCCCGCCCAGCAAGGGGATCACCTTCTGGAACGGCCGCAACACGGGCGCGCACAGGCGCCACACCACATCGGACAGCGGGGAGCGGGCAGCGATCCAGGACATCACGGCATGCACGATGAGCAGGCCCATGAGCCCCGACACGGCCACCTTGGCCAGGCCGAACAGCACCAGCCAGGGCAACCAGGCCCAGGCGGCAGTCTGGCCGATGAGCACCAGCAGCAGCACGTACTGCAGCACCTGGAACAGGATTGCCGCCACCAGGCTGGAAAGGTCCCACCTGCCCACGGGCGGGATCAGCTTGCGCAAGGGCAGGATGACCCAGTCAGTGAGCGCAAAGACCAGCCCGCCGATGGGGTTGCCGAACGGCACGCGCTGCCACTGCATGTACAGGCGCAGCAGACAGGCGCCCGTGAGCAGGCCACCGACGACATCAAGCAGGAACGAAGCGATCTGGAAGAACATGGGGGAGGGGCAAAAAGGAAAGCGGGCGGTGCGAAAGCAGCCCGCGCCATGGGATGATAGCGGGCGAAGAACTTGCTTTATGACACAACCCCTTTCCCTGTCATCCCTGCCCCTTTTTCCCCTGGGCTCCGTGCTCTTTCCCGAGGGGCTGCTGGCGCTGCGCGTGTTCGAGGTACGTTACCTGGACATGGTGCGCAAATGCCACCAGATGGGTGCCCCCTTCGGCGTGGTGTCGCTCACGCAGGGCCATGAGGTGCGCCAGGCGGGCGCGCCCGAGGAGCAGTTCAGCGAAATCGGCACCCTTGCCGTCATCGAGCAGCTGGAGACGCCGCAGGCCGGGCTCATCACCCTGCAGTGCCGCGGCAGCCAGCGTTTTCGCATCGTGCAACGCAGCCACCTGGTCCACGGGCTGTGGATCGCCGATGTGACGCACCTCGACCCCGATCTGGCCGTGCCCGTGCCCGATGACCTGCGCAAGGCGTCGCAGGCCCTGGCGCAGGTGCTCAACACCCTGCAGCAGCGCGATCCGGACAGCCCCGCGGCCCTGGTGCCCACCGCTGCCCAACTCGACGACTGCGGCTGGGTGGCCAACCGCTGGTGCGAGTTGCTGCCCGTGCCGCTGGAGCTCAAGCAGCGGCTGATGGAGCTCGACAACCCCCTCGTGCGGCTGGAACTCGTGGGCGACGTGCTGGAGCGCACGGGCATCGCGCAATGACGACCCGCAGGGCTAGCAGCCAGGCGGCAGGCACGTGCTGAGCAATGTTCTGGAGTGGCCCCGCCCGGTCAAGCGGCTGGTGGTGGTGGCGCTGGACATCGGCATGGGCCTGTTCGCCATGTGGCTGGCCTTCACGCTGCGCCTCGATACCCTGCACTGGCCCAACGAGGGCATGCAGTGGCTGGCCTATGTGCTGGCGCCTGCGCTGGCCTTTCCCATCTTCGTGAACCTGGGACTGTACCGGGCCATCTTCCGCTACACCGGCATCGCGGCGCTCATCACCACGGGCAAGGCCGTGGCCATCTACGGTGCGCTGCTGTTCGCCATTTTGCTGGTCGGGCAGTGGACCGGCATTCCGCGCAGCGTGGGCATCCTGCAGCCGGTGATCTTTCTGCTGCTGGTGGGCGCCAGCCGTTCGCTGGGCTGGCTGTGGCTGGCCGGGCAGAACACCCGGGCGCCGCACCGCCTGCTGATCTATGGGGCCGGCTCGGCCGGCGCCCAGACAGCCGCCGGCCTGGTGAGCGCGCGCAATTACGTGCTCGAGGCCTTTGCCGACGACGACCACGCCAAGGTGGGCCGCAGCATCAATGGCGTGCGCGTGTATGCACCCATCGCCCTGGCCGAGGTGGTCAAGCGCTTTGGCATCACCGATGTGCTGCTGGCGCTGCCCAGCGTGCCACGCCAGCGCCGCCACCAGATCATCGAGAACCTGCGCGAGCTGCCCGTGCGCATACGCACCATCCCGGGCCTCACGGACCTGGCCAGCGGGCGCGTGACGGTGACCGACTTCCAGGACCTGGAGCTCGAGGACCTGCTGGGCCGCGACCCGGTGGCCCCCGACCCCGCACTGCTGGGCCGCCATATCCGTGGCCAGGTGGTGATGGTCACGGGCGCGGGCGGCAGCATCGGCAGCGAGCTGTGCCGCCAGATCGCGCGCCAGGGCGCGGCACGCCTGCTGTTGCTGGACCACAGCGAGTTCGCGCTCTACAGCATCCACCAGGAACTGCAGTCCATCGTGCAGCAGGAAGCCATGGCCTGCGAGCTGGTGCCGCTGCTGGCCAGCGTGAGCCACGCGCAGCACATGCTCGACCTGTGCCAGGCGCACCGCCCGCGCACCATTTACCATGCCGCCGCCTACAAGCATGTGCCCATGGTGGAAGCCAACGCGGGCGAAGGCATCCGCAACAATGTCTTCGGCACGCTGCACATGGTGCGTGCGGCCATGGCCAGCGGGGTGGAAAATTTCGTGCTGGTCTCCACCGACAAGGCCGTTCGCCCCACCAATGTGATGGGGGCCAGCAAGCGCGTGGCCGAGCTGGTGCTGCAAGCGGTGGCGTCCTGCACCGGCAACCAGCCCCCGACCGAGGGCGGTGCTGCGCGCCGCCATTTCTCCATGGTGCGCTTTGGCAACGTGCTGGGTTCCAGTGGCAGCGTGATCCCGCTGTTCCGCAGCCAGATCGCCGCGGGCGGCCCGGTCACGGTGACGCACCCGGACGTGACCCGCTATTTCATGACCATCCCTGAAGCCGCGCAGCTGGTGCTGCAGGCCGGTGCCATGGCCCAGGGCGGCGAGGTCTTCGTGCTCGACATGGGCGAGCCCATCCGCATCCTGGACCTGGCGCAGCGCATGGTTGCGCTGTCGGGCCTGAGCGTGCGCGCCCCGGAGCACCCCGAGGGCGACATCGAGATCGTCTTCACCGGCCTGCGCCCCGGGGAAAAGCTCTACGAGGAACTGCTGATCGGCGATGGCGCACAGCCCACGCCGCACTCGCGCATTCTGCGTGCGCACGAGGAACACCTCGCCTGGGACGCATTGCAGGGCCGCCTGCAGGCCCTGGAGGAAGCCATCCACCAGGGCGATGGCGCGACCATGATGGCCCTGCTGCACGAACTGGTGCCCGGCTTCCACCAGGAGCCACTACAGGCCTGACATGAAGCACCCCCTGAGTCGCTTCGCGCCGTCCCCCTCTCTCAGTATGCTTCGCAATCCGGAAGGGGGACGCCCCCGGTGTGGCGGGGCGGCCCTTGAACGGGAGCAGTGGCCTTGTGCGTGCCGGCTTCGTGGGCTGCAGGTGGCGCGCAGCGCCATGGATCACTGAAGTGAGTTCCACCCTGCTGCGTGCCACGGCGACCTTGCTGACCGGCAGTGTGGTGGCCCATGCGCTGCCGCTGCTGCTGGGGCCGGCCATCACGCGCCTGTACACCCCCGCCGAATTCGGTCAGTTCGCGTTGCTGTGGGCCCTGGCGACCAATGTGGCGGTGGTCGGCTGCGCGCGCTACGAGTTCGCGCTGCCGCTGGAAAAGACCGAACCGGGTGCGGCCGAGCTGATGGCGCTGTGCGCGCGCCTGCTGCTGCTGGCCACGACCGGCACGCTGGTGGCCGGCGGGGTCATCGCCGTGCTGCAGGGCATGCCGCTGGCCTGGGCCCTGCCCCTGGCCGTGCTGTCCATCGCGGCCACGCAGTGGCTCACGCTGTGGGCCACGCGCTCGCAGCGCTTTGGCCTGTTGTCCATCGCGCGCCTGGTGCAGCATGGCGGCGGCGCCTTGCTGCAGCTGGCGCTGGGCCTGCTCAAGGTGGGCACGGCAGGTCTGCTGACCGGTGCCGTGGCCGCAGGGCTGGTGGCTGCAGTTACCCTGGCCAGGCCGGCTCCTGCCGGGGGCTGGGCCGTGCTGTGGCGTGCACCGCGGGCATCGCTGCGCGCCATGGCGGCGCGCCACCGCGACTTTCCGCTGCTCAACACGCCGCATGCCTTCATGGGTGCGCTGCAGGACACGCTGACACTGATCGCCGTGGCGGCCTGGGCGGGGGGTGCGGCAGCGGGCCTGTGGGCGCTGTCGCTGCGCTACCTCAAGGCACCGGCCACCTTGCTCGGCGGCGCGCTCTCGCAGGCGCTGTACCCGCAATTACTGCAGGCCCGCACGGCGGGCGAGGCCCGTGCCCTGGTGCGCAAGAGCATGTTGGCGCTGGCCACCATCGCCCTGCCGATGGCAGCCGTGCTGATGCTCTGGGGACCCTGGCTGTTCACCACCGCGTTCGGCGCGCAGTGGAGCGAGGCGGGCCCGCTGGTGCGCGCGATCGCGCCCTACATCGCCCTGCACTTCATCGCCTCGCCGCTGTCGGTGACCACACTGGCCTGGCGCGCGCAGGCCTGGGCGCTGCGCCTGGCACTGGTGGGACAATTGGCCTTCTTTGCCGGGCTGCTGGCCGGCTTGGCCCTGGGCGGCCTGGAAGGTGCGGCCTGGGGCCTGTCGGCCTCCATGCTGCCCTACTTCGCCTACTACTTCCTCACCCTTGCCCACTGGAAAAACATCCCCGATGAAAGCCTGGCTTAACCGCGCACGGCGCCGGATCTGGCAGGCGCTGATGTACCGCATGGTGTTCGGCGAGCGCACGCCGGGCGGCGTGCTGCTGGCGCACACGCGCATCGCGCCCAGCACCTGCATCGAGGGGGAGCCGGGCCTCACGCTCGCGGACCACGTGTTCATCGGCCAGTTCAATTTTCTCGACGCCACCGCGGGTCTCACGATCGACGAGGGTGTGCAGATCACCAACTTCGTGAGCATCGTCACCCACAGCTCGCACCGCTCCATCCGGCTGCTCGGGCGCGGCTATGCGACCCATGCGGGCGGTGAAGTGCCCGGCTACGTGAAGGCTTCCGTGCACATCGGCGCCTACACCTTCGTCGGGCCGCACAGCCTGGTCGAGGCCGGCACGCGCATCGGCCGCGGGGCGCTGATCTGCGCCTACTCGCAGGTGCGCGGCGAAGTACCGGCATTTGCCGTGATGGCCGGCGCGCCGGCACGCCAGGTGGGCGACGTGCGCACGGCCGATGCGGCCCTGCTGGCGCAGTACCCCGAATGGGCACAGCATTACCAGGCCTGGGCGGGAGAACTGCCCACCGCCGGGCCGGAGCAACCCCATGGCTGAGGCACAGAAGCACCTGTGCCTGCTGGGCGATGCCAACAGCCCGCACATCCGGCGCTGGGCGGCGGAGATGCGCGCGCGCGGCTACCGGGTGTCGCTGGTCACGGCCCGCCCGGAGCCTATCGAGGGGGTGGAGCAGAAGGTGCTGGCGCCCGTGCGCCGCTCGACCGACTGGCTGCTGCGCGTGGGGCAGGCACGCCGCTACGTGCAGGCGCTGGCGCCCGACATCGTGCACGCGCACTACATCACCTCCTACGGCTACCTGGCGGCCCGCTGTGGCCGCCACCCGCTGGTGATGACGGCCTGGGGCAGCGACCTGCTGGTGACGCCGCACAAGAGCGCGCTGATGCGCTGGCTCACGGGCTGGAGCCTGCGCCGGGCCGACCTGATCACGGGTGACTCGCAGAGCCTGATCGACGCGGCCCAGGCCTACGGCCCGGCCTGCCCTGTGCAGGAGATCCACTGGGGCGTGGACCTTGCGCGCTTTGCGCCGGTGCCCTGGGCCGGCAAGACCGGGCTGCAGCTCGTGAGCCTGCGCTCCTGGGAACCCAACTACAACATCGACACCATCGTCGAGGCGGTGGCCGCCCTGGTGGCGCGCCATCCCGAAGCGGGGGTGCAACTGCACCTGCTGGGCGGCGGATCGATGGAAGCCGCGCTGCGCGCGCTGGTGAGCGCCAGGGGGCTGGAGCAGCAGGTGGTCTTTCACGGCCGGCTGGACGATGCGGGCATGGCGCGGGTGCTGGCGCAGTGCAAGATCTCCGTCTCGGTGCCCACGAGCGACGCGACCTCGGTCTCGGTGCTCGAAAGCATGGCCTGCGGCCTGGCCGTGGTGGCCAGCGACCTGGACGCCAACCGCGCCTGGCTCGATGCCAGCGTGCTGGTGCCACCGCGCGATGCGGCCACCCTGGCCCGCTGCCTGGAGGCGCTGGTTGCCGACGATGGCGGGGCGCAGCGCCACGGCCAGGAGAACACGCAGCGCATTGCGCGCGACGGCGACCGTGCCGTACAGATGGATACGATGGACCGACTTTACCGAGAACGAATGGGCACGCCATGAGCCAGACCCAGGACACCCTGGCATGGGTCAGCGTGATCGCGCCCTGCCGCAACGAGGCGGCGCACATCGCCGCCTTCTGCGACAGCGCGCTGGCGCAGGTGCTGCCGCCCGGCTGGCAGATGGAAGTGCTGGTGGCCGATGGCTGCAGCGATGACGGTACGCGCGAGTTGCTGGTTGCGCGCAGCGCGCAGGATGACAGGCTGCAGTGGGTGGACAACCCCGGGCGCATCGTCTCCACCGGGCTCAACGCCTGCATTGCACGCGCGCGGGGCGAAGTCATCGTGCGGCTGGACATCCACACCCGCTTCGCGCCCGACTATGTGGCGCGCTGCATCGAGACCTTGCAACGCACCGGCGCCGACAATGTGGGCGGCCCCTGGGTGGCCGAGGGCACGGGGCCCATGGGCCAAGCCGTGGCCGCCGCCTTCCAGTGCCGCTGGGTGGTGGGTGGCGCACGCTCGCGCGACACCGGGTTTGACGGCGAGGTGGACACGGTCTACCTGGGCTGCTGGCCGCGCGCCGTGTTCGAGCGCATCGGCGGCTTCGACGAGGCCCTGGTGCGCAACCAGGACGACGAGCACAACCTGCGCCTGCGCCTGGCGGGCGGGCGCATCTGGCAGAGCCCGCTGATCCATTCGCTCTACCACCCGCGCAATTCGCTGCACCATTTGTTCGCGCAGCAGCGGCAGTACGGCTACTGGCGCCCCTTCGTGGTGCGCAAGCACGGACAGGCCGGTTCGGTGCGGCAGCTGGTACCCGCCGCCTTCGTGGCCGCGCTCGGCCTGTTCGCGCTGTGCCTGCCCTGGACCGCGCTGCCGCTGGCCGCATTGGTGGCGCTGTATGCAGCCTATGTGGCCCTGGCCTCGGTGTCGGCTGCACGCAGTGCAGGCCGCTGGCAATTGCTGGCGCAGCTGCCGGTGGTGATCGCTGCCTACCACGTGGCCTATGGCCTGGGCACCTGGCGCGGCCTGTGGGATGTGCTGCGCGCGCGCCCGCCCTCGGCCCAATTTGCCCGGATCACGCGATGAGCAACCCCGCCGAACCCCAGGCCGTGCAGGCGCGCTATGCGCGCCGCGATGCCGCACAGGATGCCCTGCGCTACCAACTGATGGCCAGCGCCTCGGCCCTGCAGGCGCAGCAGGAGCGCCTGCGCGCCCTGGTACGGCTGTGGCACGCCCATGGCTGGACCAGCCTCTCGGACCTGGCCATCACCGAGGTCGGCTGCGGCGCGGGCGGCAACCTGCAGGACCTGCTGCGCCTGGGTGCCAGCCCGGCACGCCTGCAGGGGCTGGAGCTGATCACCGAGCGTGCCGCGCAGGCGCGGGCCGCTCTGCCGGGTGCCGTGCGCATCACCGAGGGCGATGCCACGCTGGCCCCCGTGGCCGAGGACAGCCAGCATGCCGTGCTGGCCTTCACCCTGTTCAGCTCGCTGCTGGACCCGGCCTTCCGCAAGCACATGGCAGAGACCCTGTGGCGCTGGGTGGCGCCGGGCGGCGGCGTACTGGTCTATGACTTCATCGTGGACAATCCCCGCAATCCCGATGTGCGCGGCGTGCCCCTGGCCGAGCTGCGCCGCCTGTTTCCCCACGCGCAGGTGCAGTCGCGGCGGACCACGCTGGCCCCGCCCATTGCACGCCGGCTGCCTGCGGCCTGGCTCGCGCCGGCATCGGCGCTGCTGTACCCGCTGCGCACCCACCGGTTGACCTGGCTGGCCAAGCCGGCCTGACCCTCTGCTTCGCACCGCACTGAATCACGTTCCATGAAAATCACCGTCATCGGCACCGGCTATGTGGGCCTTGTCACCGGGGCCTGCCTCTCGGAGATGGGCAACCACGTGGTGTGCCTGGACCTGGATGCGCGCCGGATCGCCGCGCTGAACCAGGGGCAGTTGCCCATCCACGAACCCGGCCTGCTCGACGTGGTGCTGCGCAACGCGCGCAGCGGCCGCCTGGAGTTCACCACCGACATCGACCGTGCTGTGGCACACGGCATGCTGCAGTTCATTGCCGTGGGCACGCCACCGAGCGAGGACGGCTCGGCCGACCTGCAGCACGTGCTGGCGGCGGCGCGCTCGATCGCCGAGCGCATGGCAGGCTACAAGCTCATCGTCAACAAGAGCACGGTGCCTGTGGGCACGGCCGACCGGGTGCGCGAGGCCGTGGCCGGTGTGCTGGCGGGCCGCGGCCTGCCTGCCGACTTTGCCGTGGTATCCAACCCTGAGTTCCTCAAGGAAGGCAGCGCGGTGCAGGATTTCATGCGGCCCGACCGCGTGATCGTGGGCAGCGCGGACGAACGCGCCACCGAGCTCATGCGCGCCGTGTACGCGCCCTTCATGCGCAACCGCGACCGCCTGGTGGTGATGGACGTGCGCAGCGCCGAATTCACCAAGTACGCGGCCAACGCCATGCTGGCCACGCGCATCAGCTTCATGAACGAGCTGGCGCTGCTGGCCGAGAAGCTCGGGGCCGACATCGAGAACGTGCGCACCGGCATCGGCATGGACCCGCGCATCGGCACGCATTTTCTCTACGCGGGCACGGGCTATGGCGGATCGTGCTTTCCCAAGGATGTGCGCGCGCTCATCCGGACCGCGCAGGATGCGGGGCAGGAGTTCCACATCCTGCCCGCCGTGAAAGCCGTGAATGACCGCCAGAAACAGGTGCTGACCGACAAGATCGTTGCGCGCTTCGGCGCCGACCTCGCGGGCCGGCGCTTTGCGCTCTGGGGCCTGGCCTTCAAGCCCGGCACCGACGACATGCGCGAGGCGCCGAGCCTGGCCATCATCGACCGACTGCTGGCCCTGGGCGCCGAGGTCGTTGCCTACGACCCCCAGGCCATGGACCAGGCGCGCCAGGCCCTGGGCCCGCGCGCCGGCCTGTCCTTTGCGGAGCAGGCCGACGCGGCGCTGGTGGGCGCGGACGCGCTCGTCATCGCCACCGAATGGAAGGAGTTCCGCAGCCCGGATTTTGCCCACCTGGCCGCCACGCTGCGCGAACGCGCGGTGTTCGATGGCCGCAACCTTTTCGAGCCCGCCGAGCTGCATGCCGCGGGGCTGGAATACCACGCCATCGGCCGTGGCACTGTCCCCGCCAAACCTTTGCCATCCAACCATGCCGAACGCTGACACTGCCGCCCTGCCCTTCCTCCCTTTCGCCCGCCCCGACATCGGTGATGCCGAGGTGAATGCGGTTGCCGAGGCCATGCGCTCGGGCTGGGTCACCACAGGGCCGCAGACCAGGACCTTCGAGCAGGCCTTCACCGACTACCTCGGCGGCGGCGTGGACAGCCTGGCCGTGAACTCGGCCACGGCCGGCCTGCACCTGGCCCTGGAAGCCTTGGGCACCGGCCCGGGCGACGAGGTGATCGCGCCCACGCTGACCTTCACGGCCACGACCGAGGTGGTGCGCTACCTGGGTGCCGACCCGGTGCTGGTGGATGTGGACCCGGTGACGCTGAACATGGACCCGGCCCGGGTGCGCGCCGCCATCACGCCGCGCACCAAGGCCATCATGCCGGTGCACTACGGTGGCCTGGCCTGCGACATGGATGCCATCCTGGCGATTGCGAAGGAACACGGCCTCAAGGTGGTGGAAGACGCGGCACATGCCCTGCCCACGACCTGGAAGGGCACGCTGGTGGGGCAACTGGCCTCGGATGTCACGGTGTTCAGCTTCTACGCCAATAAGACCATCACCACCGGAGAAGGCGGCATGGCCGTGACGCGCGACCCGGACCTGGCCAGGCGCATGCGCGTGATGCGCCTGCACGGCATGAACCGCGATGCCTTCGACCGCTTCACCTCCAAGACACCCGCCTGGTACTACGAGGTGGTGGCACCGGGCTTCAAGTACAACATGACCGACGTGGCCGCGGCCATGGGGGTGCAGCAACTGGCGCGCCTGCCGGCCTTCGTGGAGCGGCGCCAATACCTGGCACAGCGCTACCACGCCGGCCTGAAAAACCTGCCCCTGGTGTTGCCGGCACAAGCCCCTGCGGGCGACGTGCATGCCTGGCACCTGTACGTGATCCGCCTGACACAAGGCGCACGCCTGTCGCGCGATGCACTGGTGCAGGGTTTGTCGGACCTCGGTATCGGCACCAGCGTGCACTATGTGCCGCTGCACCGCCACCCCTACTGGCGCGACCGCTATGCGCTCACGCCTGCGATGTTCCCGCAGGCCGACGCGGCCTACCAGGCCATGGTGAGCATTCCCTTGTTCACCGCGATGGGCGATGCCGACCAGGACCGTGTGATAGCGGCCCTGCAGACCCTGCTGGGGTGAGGATGCTCAAGCGCCTGATGGACATCGTGGTTGCGGGCAGCGCCTTGCTGGTGCTTGGCCCGGTGCTGCTGGCCATCGCGCTCTGGGTGCGTTTCGATTCGGCCGGTGGTGCGCTGTTCCGCCAGGAGCGGGTGGGCCGGCATGGGCGCCATTTCACCATCTACAAGTTCCGCACCATGCGCACCGGGGCCGATAGGACCGGCCCGGCGATCACCATTGGCGAGGACGCGCGCATCACGCGCGCGGGCCACTGGCTGCGCCACAGCAAGCTCGACGAACTGCCCCAGCTGCTCAATGTGCTCAAGGGCGACATGAGCCTGGTGGGCCCCCGGCCCGAGGTGCCGCACTACGTGGCGATGTACCCGGCCGAGATCAGCGCCATCGTGCTCAGCGTGCGCCCGGGCATCACCGACCTGGCCTCCATCGCCTTTCGCAACGAGAGTGCGCTGCTGGCGCAGAGCGCCGACCCCGAGCGCACCTATGTGGAAGACATCCTGCCCGTGAAGCTGGACTACGCCGCGCGCTATGCGCAAAACCCCAGCCTGTGGCAGGACCTGGTGATCCTCGTGCGCACGGCGGATGCCGTGCTGCGGCCTGCCCGCGCCGAGGGCGGCGGCCCCGGCCAGCCGCACTGACCGGCGGAAAACCGCGGCCGCAGGGGCAAAAAACCGTGCCGGGCACGCCAAGCCGATAAAATGGCAGGTTCGCCGCCGTGGACTGTCGTCCCGGCAGCCTTCCTACAACGACGCGCCACGCGCGCACCGCATTGACCGCACCTATGTCTGAACAGAACACCCCCCCAGTGCCCCCGGACGACAACAAGCTCATGGCCGAACGTCGTGAGAAGCTCCGCGCCCTGCGCGAAGTGCAGGCCCAGGGCGGTGGCGTGGCCTTCCCCAACAACTTCAAGCCGGCCAACAAGGCGGCCAAGCTGCACGCCACCTATGGCCCGCTGGATGCCGAGGCCCTGGAGGCCAACCCGGCCACGGTGAGCGTGGCCGGGCGCATGATGCTCAAGCGCGTGATGGGCAAGGCCAGCTTCGCCACGGTGCAGGACGGCTCGCTGGGCGACACCGGCGGCCAGATCCAGCTGTACGTGACCCGCGATGCGCTGGGCGAGGAAGCCTATGCGGCCTTCAAGCACTGGGACCTGGGCGACATCGTGGGCGCCGAGGGCACCACGTTCAAGACCAAGACCGGCGAGCTGTCGATCAAGGTTACGCGCCTGCGCCTCCTGACCAAGAGCCTGCGCCCGCTGCCCGACAAGTTCCACGGCATGGCCGACCAGGAGCAGAAGTACCGCCAGCGCTATGTGGACCTGATCACCGACGAACAGGCGCGCAAGCGCTTCATCGCGCGCAGCAAGGCCGTGAGCGGCCTGCGCGAGTTCATGGTGGAACACGGCTTTCTCGAAGTCGAGACGCCCATGCTGCACCCGATCCCGGGCGGCGCCAATGCCAAGCCTTTCGTGACGCACCACAACGCGCTCGAGCAGGAGATGTACCTGCGCATCGCGCCGGAGCTTTACCTCAAGCGCCTGATCGTGGGCGGTTTCGAGCGCGTGTTCGAGATCAACCGCAGCTACCGCAACGAAGGCATCTCGGTGCGCCACAACCCCGAGTTCACCATGATGGAGTTCTACGCGGCGTACTGGAACTACCTGGACCTGATGGACTTCACCGAGACGCTGATCCGCGAGGTGGCGCTCAAGGCCACGGGCTCGCTGCAACTGACCTACCAGGGCCGCGCTGTGGACCTGTCGCAGCCGTTTGCGCGCCTGACGATCCGCGAAGCCATCTTCCAGTACACCGAGGCCGGTGCCCACGTGGACGATGCCGCCTGGCTGACCAGCGCCCTGAAGAAGCTGGGCCTGAATGAAGAAAAGAACAAGCTGTCCACGCGTTCGCTGGCCAGCCTGCAGGTGCTGTACTTCGAGGAGACGGTGGAGGACAAGCTGTGGCTGCCCACCTTCATCATGGAACACCCGACGGAGATCTCGCCGCTGGCGCGTGCCAATGACACCCGCCCCGAGGTGACCGAGCGCTTCGAGCTGTACATCACCGGGCGCGAGTTCGGCAACGGCTTCAGCGAGCTCAACGATGCCGAGGACCAGGCCGCGCGCTTTCACGCCCAGGTGGCCGCCAAGGACAGTGGCGACGACGAGGCCATGTTCTACGACCACGACTTCGTGCGCGCGCTGGAATACGGCATGCCTCCCACGGGCGGCTGCGGCATCGGCATCGACCGCCTGATGATGCTATTGACGGATAGCCCCAGCATCCGCGACGTGATACTGTTCCCGGCACTGCGACGGGAATCCTGAGCGGCTGGCTGCTGCCCATCTCCTGAGCTTCGCACCAAGGAGTCACCGTGCCATTCACTCCCAGCAGCGCGCCCTACCCCGCCACGGCCACCGGGCCCTCGTCCCGCAACAGCTTCTCGGTCCTGGTGGTCGAGGATCAGAACTCGGTGCGGGCAGCCCTGGTGGCCGAGTTGCGGCAGGCCGGGGTGGCGAAGATCTTCGAGGCCCCCGAGGGCACGGCGGCGCTGCACCTGTTCAAGGCGCAACGCCCGGACCTGGTGCTGCTGGACATCAAGTTGCCCGGCAAGGACGGCTATTGGGTGGCGCAGCAGATGCGCGAGAGCGAGGCCGGTGACTGGACGCCCATCATCTTCCTGTCGGGCCTGGACAACGAGCTCGACGTATGGCGCGGCATCGAGGTGGGGGGCGACGACTACCTGGTCAAACCCGTCAGGCCCATCGTGCTGATGGCCAAGCTGCGCGCCATGCAGCGCCTGCTGGACATGCGCCGGCGGCTGGTGTCGGTATCGGCCGAGCTGCACGTGGCCAACCAGCGCCTCAACGAGATGGTGGAGGTGGACGCGCTGACCGGCCTGGTGAACCGCCGTGGCTTCGACCGCATGCTGCACAACGAGATCCTGTCGGCCCGGCGCGATGGCACGCCACTGACGCTGATGCTGTGCGACCTGGACCATTTCAAGCGCTTCAACGACGCCAGCGGGCATGTGCAGGGAGATGCCTGCCTCAAGGAGGTGGGCCGGCTGCTGCGCGAAGTGTGCGTGCGGCCGCGCGATGTCGCATCGCGCTATGGTGGCGAGGAATTCGCACTGATCCTGCCCAACACCCCGCGCTCCGGCGCCATGACTTTTGCACGCGCGCTGGGCCAGTTGCTTAAGGTGCGCGGCGTCGCACACCCGGATTCCCCGCTGGGCGATGCGCTCACGCTGTCGGGCGGCATCACCACCTGCGTGCCCGATGACAGCACCAATGCCGAGAGCATGATCATGCGTGCCGACCAGGCCCTGTACGCGGCCAAGGCCCAGGGTCGCAACCGCTTTTTCAGTTTCGAGATGCAGATGGATACCGTGGAGCAGTTGCGCAGCTGATGGCGATATTTCCTGTTGTTGTTTCCGGGCCTCGCGCTCTTTTCCCATGGCCAGCACTGGTCTGCATGTTTTGAAGACACGTCTGCCCGACTGGGTGCAGGACTGGCTCGAGGTGATCGTGCCCGGCCTGCAGATCCTGCTGATCATTTTCGTGGCCTGGCTGCTGCAGCGCCTGCTGAGGCGCCTGGTGGCGCGTGCCGCCGCCCACTACCAGTTGCCCGACGAGTTGCTGGTGCCGATCAAGGGGTTGATCCGCTGGACCATCGTGGCCAGCGCCTTCCTGCTGGTACTCGAGCGCATGGGGGTGTCGGCCACCGTGCTGTGGACAGCCCTCACGGGCTTCGCCACCGTGGGTGCCGTGGCCTTCTTCGCGGCCTGGAGCGTGCTCTCCAACCTGTTCTGCGCACTGCTGATCTTCACCGTGCGGCCGTTCCGCGTGGGCGACTACATCGAGGTGCTGGACACGGCCGAGAAGCCCGGCGCCAAGGGCCGGGTGGTGGACATCAACCTGCTGTACACCACGCTCGAAGACCACCTCCATGCAGGTCCGGACGGTACCTGGCTGCAGATACCCAATGCCCTGATCTTCCAGCGCGTGATCCGGCGCTGGAGAGGACCGCCGCCCGCAGCGGCGGAGTCCGCAACGCCCGCGACGTCCGCACCGGTGCAGGAGTCCCCTCCCGCCACGCCCGCGCCCTGAACCAGGACGGCGGCGCAGTTCAGGGCAGCAGGTCGAGTGCCTGCAGGTAGGCCGGCTGGTACATCAGGTCGTCCCAGGCCTGGGGAAGGGTTTCGGGCAGCAGGGCGATGCGGCGCGATTCGCTATCCACATTGGGTTGCCAGCGGCCTTTCGCCCGGGCCTCGGCCAAGCCGTCGAGCAGTTCGTCCACCGCCTTGCCATCGCCCACGCTCTGGTTGCACAGCAGCACCAGGTCGCAACCGGCTTCCAGCGCGGCCAACGCACCATCGGTGTAGCTGACCAGCTGGCCGTCCAGGCGGCGGGCGCCCTCCATGCTCAGGTCGTCGCTGAAGATGGCGCCGTCAAAGCGCATCTCGCGGCGCAGGATGTCTTGCAGCCAGCGCTTGGAAAAACCGGCCGGGCGGCTGTCCACCTTGGGGTAGATCACGTGGGCCGGCATCACGCTGGTGAGCGTGCTGCTGAGCCAGGGGTACGGGGCCGCGTCATCGGCCAGGATGGCCTTGAGGCTGCGCGTGTCCACCGGCACCTCGGTGTGCGAATCGGCCTTGACGAAGCCATGGCCGGGAAAATGCTTGCCGCAATTGGCCATGCCGGCCTGGAGCAGCCCGTGCATGAGGCTCTTGGCCAGCAGGGATACCACGCGCGGGTCGCGGTGGAAGGAGCGGTCGCCGATCACGCCACTGCGCGAGCCGGCAGGCTCTTCCTGCCAGTCGAGATCGAGCACCGGGGTGAAGGAGAAATCCACACCGCAGGCGCGCAGCTCGGTGCCCAGCACATAGCCAGCGGCCGTCGCGGCATTGGTCGCGCGCAGGGCGCCGCTGCCGGGCACCGCCTTGGCGCCCTTGCCATCGTCCATCCACATCGCGCCCAGGGCGCGCATGGGCGGCAGGTGGGTGAACCCATCGGTGCGAAAGCGCTGCACGCGACCGCCTTCGTGGTCCACGCAGATCAGGAGATCGTCGCGCACGGCCTTGATGGCGCTGGTCAGGGACAGCAGCTGGGCGCGGTTGTCCCAGTTGCGGGCGAACAGGATCACGCCACCCGTGAGCGGGTGGGCCAGGCGGCGGCGGTCGTCGGCGCTGAGGGACGTGCCGGCCACATCGAGGATGACGGGTGCGTGTTCGGTCATGGACTTGTGAGAATCAGAAGGAATGGGGATGGGCAGGTGCGCCAGGGAAAGCGCCCCCACAGGTATCAAGGCGCTTTTTCGACCACGCAGAAGCTGGCCGCGTAGTCGGTTTCGTCGGTCACGCTCAGGTGGGCCTGCAGGCCGCGCTCCTCGAACCATTCCTTGAGCGCGCCGTGCAGCACGATCACGGGTTGGCCCGATGGCAGCTTGGCCACTTCGCAGTGGCGCCAGGTCATGGGCATGCGCATGCCGAGGCCGATGGCCTTGCTGAATGCCTCCTTGGCAGAAAAGCGGGTAGCCAGGTAGCGCAGGCCCCGGTCCGGCCAGCGGGCGGTGCGGGCGCGCCAGGTAGCGAGCTCGCCCGCGGACAGCACCTTCTCGGCAAAACGGTCGCCATGGCGCTCCAGGCTGGCCTTGATGCGGCGCACGTCGCAGATGTCGGTGCCGATACCGTAGATCATGGCTGCAGTGCTCAGGCAGCCGCTATGCAGGCGTTGTAGGCCCGCACGGTGGCCGCATAGCCCAGTTCCAGCGCGTCGGCGATCAGCGCGTGGCCGATGGACACCTCGAGCACGCCGGGCACCCCGCGCACGAAGGCGGTCAGGTTGTCGCGGTTGAGGTCGTGGCCGGCATTGACTCCCAACCCGGCATCCAGGGCCGCCTGGGCGGCGGCGCGGTAGCGCTCCAGCTGCGCCGCCTGGTCGGGCGTACCCCAGGCGGCGGCATAGGGCTCGGTATAGAGCTCGATGCGGTCGGCCCCCACGGCCCTGGCGGCGGCCATGGCCTCGGGTGTCGGGTCCATGAACAGGCTCACGCGCACGCCCAGGGCCCTGCATTCGGCAATCAGCGGCGCCAGGCGCTCGGCATCCTGAGGGAAGCTCCAGCCATGGTCGCTGGTGAACTGGTCTTCGCTGTCGGGCACGAAGGTCGCCTGGTGCGGACGCACCTGGCGGATGAAGTCCATCAGGTTCTGCGAGGGGTTGCCCTCGATGTTGTACTCCCGGTCGGGCCAGGCCTTCATGAGCTCGGCCAGCTCGAACACGTCGTGGCTGCGGATATGGCGTTCGTCCGGGCGGGGATGCACGGTGATGCCCCGGGCACCGGCCTCCAGGCATACCTGCGCCGCGCGCGTGACGCTGGGAATGCCCAGGTGGCGCGTGTTGCGCACCAGGGCGACCTTGTTGACGTTGACCGACAAAGCGGTGCGATGCGACGGGAGTTGTGCCATGGAAGGTTCGTAGATCAGAGGGTCTGCAGATCCATCATGAGCTGGCGGGTGCGCAGCGTGGGACTGCCGCAATGGTATTGCAAGAGCGCCCGCAGCTGGGGCTTGAGCTCGGCGGCCACCGGCGCACAGGCACGCAAGGTGGCCGTGTAGCTGGATGCGCTGGTGTCGAGTGCTGCCTGCAGGGCCTGCCACTGGCTGCCGGGCAGCGCGACACGGTCGCCCGATGAGGCCGTACGCAAGCCCCCTTCGGCCACCAGCGTGTAGCGTGTGCCGGGGTGCAAGGGCTCCAGGGTCATGGTCTGCGCATCCAGGCTGGGCAACAGGCCGATCTCACGCAGCAGCAGCAGCTCGAAGCTGCGCAGCACAGGCTCGAGCGCATCGCCATGCTCGCTGGCGAGCACGCGCACCACCCCGGCATAGGCATCGAACAGCGCGGTGTGCGCATCGGCCCGCGCGAGCAGGCGCAGCAGCAGCTCGTTGAGGTACATGCCCGACAGCAGCGCGTCACCCGTGGGCATGACATGCCCACCGACCCACTCGGCCCCCTTGAGGGTGTGGATGTCGGCCGAACCATCGCCCGACAGGGTGTAGGTGAGCAACAGCGGCTGCAGCGGCAGCAGTACCGGCCGGAAGTTGGAAGTGGGCTTCTTGGCGCCCTTGGCGACCAGGGCGACCCGGCCCTGGCGGCGGCAGAACACCTCCAGAATCAGGCTCGACTCGCTCCAGTCGTAGCTGTGCAGCACGAACGCGGGCTCATCGGAGATGCGTTTGGCAACGGCCATGGGCGGCTTTCAGCCACGCCGCAGGCGCTCGGGCGCCTCTGCACGGAGCAGCGCGGGAGCCATCCTCACTCGTAGCCGAAGGAGCGCACGCGCGCTTCGTCGTCGGCCCAGCCGGAGCGCACCTTGACCCAGAGCTCGAGGAATACCTTGGCGTCCATGAGTTTTTCGAGCTCCTGTCGGGCCTCGGTGCCGATGCGTTTCAGGCGCTCGCCCTTGTCGCCGATGACCATCATCTTGTGGTTGTCGCGCTCGACCACGATGGTGGCGGCGATCTTCACGAGACGCTTGTGCTGCTTGCTGGCCTCTTCCTCGAATTTGTCGATGACGACGGTGGAGGTGTAGGGCAGTTCATCGCCGGTGAAGCGGAACAGCTTTTCGCGCACGGTTTCGCTGGCCAGGAACTTCTCGCTGCGGTCGGTGAGCTCGTCCTCACCATACCACCAGGCCTGCTCGGGCAGGTACTTGGCGCAGATGCCGAAAAGGCGCTCGATGTCGCCCTTGTTCTTGGCCGACATGGGCACGAATTCGGCGAACGGGTGGCGCTCCTGCATGCTTTTGAGCCAGGGGGCCAGTTCGGCACGGCGGTTGACCATGTCGAGCTTGTTGGCGATCAGCAAGGTGGGAATGCCGGGCTTGAACAGCGACAGCACCTTGGCATCGGCCAGCGTGAAGTTGCCGGCCTCGACGACGAAGAGGATCAGGTCCACATCACCGATCGCGCCCATCACCGTCTTGTTGAGCGACTTGTTGAGCGCCGTGGCGTGGCGGGTCTGGAAACCCGGCGTGTCGACGAAGACGAACTGGGTCTGCTCGCGCGTGCGGATGCCCGTGATGCGGTGGCGCGTGGTCTGCGCCTTGCGCGAGGTGATGCTGATCTTCTGGCCCACCAGGGCGTTGAGCAGCGTGGACTTGCCCACGTTGGGCTTGCCGACGATGGCGATCACGCCGCAGCGCTGGCCTTCCACCGCAGCAGCAGGCACCCGCGCCCCGGCCAGCATCGCCTCCAGGTCGGCGGGCGACTGGGCGCCCGGTGGCTGGCTGGAATCGCCGGCCGGCTCGTTGGTGGCGTCGTTCATAGGTTCTTTGCTTTCAGTGTGGCCAGCATGGCGGCCGCAGCGGCCTGCTCGCCGGCACGGCGGGAGCCGCCGATGCCACGCTCGGTCAGGCCCAGTTCGGGAATATCGCACTCGACATCGAATGTCTGGCGGTGCGCCGCCCCCACGGTGGCCACGACGGCATACTGGGGGAGCTTCATTTTGCGGCCCTGGAGCCACTCCTGCAACGCGGTCTTGGCATCCTTGGACGCGGCCTGCATCTGCGGGTTGATCTCCATGGCCTGGAACAGGCGGTGGACCAGGGCCTCCGCCTGGAGGTACCCGGCATCGAGGTACACCGCACCGATCAGCGCCTCCAGCGCATCGGCAAGGATCGAGGGGCGCTGGTGTCCGCCGGATTTGGACTCCCCCTCGCCCAGGCGCAGCACCTCGGACACGCGCAGGCGCAGTGCCAGCTGGTGCAGCGTGTCCTGCTTGACGAGGTTGGCCCGCACCCGCGAGAGATCGCCTTCGGGCAATGAACCCAGGCGCTGGTACAGCAGGCTGGCCACCGCCAGGTTCAAAACGGAGTCCCCGAGAAACTCCAACCGCTCATTGTGGTCGGCCGAAAAGCTGCGGTGCGTGATCGCACGTTGCAGCAGCGAGGGGTCGGAAAAGGGGTGCTGCAGGCGGTCCTGCAGCGCTTGGAGACTGGGGGACACTACTTGGTCTGTCCCTCGAAGCGGTAGACGAGGAACGCTGGGCCTGCCAGCGGGATTTCGCGCGAGTACTTGAAGGCGACCACATTCTTGTCGCCCCGCTTCGAAATTTCCAAGTCCTTGCCCTTGATGGAACTGATGTCGTCAATGGCACCCGCACGATCAAAAGCGCCCCGGATCCCGGCGACAGTAGTCTCCTCCCTGGCAGCCTTGTTCGCTGCCTTGTCGATGGCCTGGTACTCCAGAAAAATCGGGACCGACTGCCCGCCGATGGCAAACGCCGCCACGCAGATCAGGCCGATGAAGATCACGCCGATGAAGGACAGGCCACGCTGGCGCGAGCGGCTGGCGAAACGATGGATATGCATGCTCTCCCCTCTCAATGTTGATGGAAATGGGCTATCGGTCAATGAAAAGGCCCGATGCGCTTGAGATTACCGAAATTCATCCAGACAAAAAAGGCCTTGCCCACGATATTGGCGTCCGGCACGAAGCCCCAGTAACGGGAGTCCAGCGAATTGTCGCGGTTGTCCCCCATCATGAAATAGTGGCCCTCGGGCACCTTGCAAACCACGCCTTCGACACTGTAGCGGCAGTTCTCGCGGTACGCAAAATTGCTCGCGCCCTGGATGAAAGCAGGGACCTCGGGATTGTTCAGCAGCCGGTGGGCCTTGCCGTCCAACTGCTCCTCCAACTGCTTGAAGTAGCGCATGCTGTCTTCCTCGAAGAAGTCCGGCGCATTGGTGGTGGGCACCGCCTGCCCATTGACGGTCAGGCGCTTGTTCAGGTAGGCCACTTCGTCGCCCGGCACGCCGATCACGCGCTTGATGTAGTCAAGGTTGGGCTGGGGCGGGTAGCGAAAGACCATCACATCCCCACGCACCGGCTTGTTGCCCTCGATGATCTTGGTGTTGATCACGGGCAGGCGCACGCCATAGGTGAACTTGTTGACCAGGATCAGGTCGCCCACCAGCAGCGTCGGAATCATCGAGCCCGACGGAATCTTGAAGGGCTCGAACAGGAAGGAGCGCAGCACGAACACCGCCGCGATCACCGGGAACAGGCCGGCCGTCCAGTCCAGCCACCAGGGCTGCATGAGCAGGCGACCCTGGGCTTCCTGCACATCCACGTCCACCTTCTGGATGCCCATGCGGTCGAGTTCGGCCCGGCGCTGCACAGCCGCGTCTTCGATTGCCTGGGCCGCACGGCGGCGCTGGGGCAGAAAGTACAGGCGCTCCGCCAGCCAGAACACTCCCGTGACCACCGTGGCCAGGAACAGCAGCAGCGCAAAATTGCCCTCGATGAGGCCAAAGTACCAAGAACCCATGTAACCGACAAAGGCCGCCAGGATGGCCGCCGTGAGAATTTGCATGAACTGCATCAATCTTCCACCTGCAAAATGGCGAGGAAGGCCTCCTGGGGCACCTCGACCGAACCGATCTGCTTCATCCGCTTCTTGCCCGCCTTCTGCTTTTCCAGAAGCTTGCGCTTGCGGCTGATGTCACCGCCGTAGCACTTGGCCAGCACGTTCTTGCGCAGCGCCTTGATGGTCTCGCGGGCGATGATGTTGGCACCGATGGCGGCCTGGATGGCCACGTCGTACATCTGGCGGCTGATGATCTCGCGCATCTTGCCGACCACAGCCCGGCCGCGGTACTGCGACTGCGAGCGGTGCACGATGATGGACAGCGCATCGACCTTCTCGCCATTGAGCAGGATGTCGACCTTGACCACGTCGGAGGCGCGGTACTCCTTGAACTCGTAGTCCATCGAGGCATAGCCGCGCGAGACCGACTTGAGCTTGTCGAAGAAGTCGAGCACGATTTCGCCCAGGGGCATCTCGTAGGTCAGCATGACCTGGCGGCCGTGGTAGGCCATGTTGATCTGCACGCCGCGCTTCTGGTTGGCCAGTGTCATCACCGGGCCCACGTAGTCCTGGGGCATGTACAGGTGCACCGTGACGATGGGCTCGCGCACCTCTTCCAGACGGCCCTGGTCGGGCATCTTGGAGGGGTTCTCGACCATGACGGTCTCGCCGTCTGCGCGCACCACCTGGTAGACCACGCTGGGCGCGGTGGTGATCAGGTCCTGGTCGAATTCGCGCTCCAGGCGTTCCTGCACGATCTCCATGTGCAAGAGGCCCAGGAAGCCGCAGCGGAAACCGAAGCCCAGCGCCTGGCTGACCTCGGGCTCGTAGTGCAGCGAGGCATCGTTGAGCTTGAGTTTTTCGAGCGCGTCGCGCAGCGAGTCGTATTCGCTGGCTTCCGTCGGATACAGGCCGGCAAACACCTGCGGCTGGATTTCCTTGAAACCCGGCAGTGCTTCAGTGGCCGGCCCGGCATTGTTGGGCAGCTTCTTTTCCAGGGTGATGGTGTCGCCCACCTTGGCGGCCTGCAGCTCCTTGATGCCGGCGATGATGTAGCCCACCTGACCCGCATCAAGGGACTCGCGTGGCTCGTTGGCAGGGGTGAAAACGCCCAGGTTGTCCGCGTTGTACACAGCCCCCGTGGCCATCATCTTGATGCGCTCGCCCTTGAGCAGACGACCGTCGACGACACGCACCAGCATCACCACGCCGACGTAGCTGTCGAACCAGCTGTCGATGATCATGGCACGCAGCGGACCGTCGGCATTGCCACGCGGCGCAGGCACCTTGGCCACGATGGCTTCGAGGATCTCGTCGATGCCCATGCCGGTCTTGGCCGAGCAGGGAATCGCATCGGTCGCGTCGATGCCGATCACGTCCTCGACCTCGGCCTTCGCGTTGTCGGGATCGGCATTGGGCAGATCCATCTTGTTGAGCACGGGCACCACTTCGACGCCGAGGTCCAGCGCGGTGTAGCAGTTGGCAACGGTCTGTGCTTCCACACCTTGCGATGCATCGACGACGAGCAGTGCGCCCTCGCATGCAGACAGCGAGCGGCTCACCTCGTACGAGAAGTCCACATGGCCCGGCGTGTCGATCAGGTTGAGGTTGTAGACCTGTCCATCACGCGCCTTGTACTGCAGCGCAGCGGTCTGCGCCTTGATGGTTATCCCACGCTCTTTTTCGATGTCCATCGAGTCCAGAACCTGGGCCTCCATATCGCGGTCCGCAAGGCCGCCGCATCGCTGGATCAAGCGGTCGGCCAACGTCGACTTGCCATGGTCGATGTGCGCAATGATGGAAAAATTTCTGATGTGGTTCATCAACGGGAAGCGTCAAGTAATTGAATTAAAACGGCGCGCACAAGAAAAAAGGGCGCGTCGAGTGGCGACGCGCCCTGAACCAACAATCATTGGCAACTGCGATAGTTGGATCTTCATTGTAGGCAAAAAGCGTGTCGGGAGCAGCCCGGCACTGGCAGGAAAAGGGTCGTTGCCTGACTGCAACAGGGATTTTATACACAGTTTATTCACAGATTCAAGCCACACATCGATGAACAACTTGTGGGTGAGCTGTGGATCAGCTGTGCATGAGCACGGTACATCCCGCATGGTGGAGCAGGCGCCGTTCAATATGCACATAATGGTTGAACAAGCACCCGTATTCTATCGAAACTGGTTGATGCACTGGTCCAGAAGTTAGCGAGAGCTAACCTTTCAATTTTTTTTCGACCCTTGGCGCAGGCTCGCTTCCGGTGGGATTTTTGGCAAAACCCCACCGGAGTCAGAGGGAATAGCCCTCCTGAAACCGGCTTGTGCGCACGGCCGCCCGATGGCCTTCTTTCCTCAACGCAGAGGCCGGATCACTGCGTACTGGGCCCACTCGCCACGTCGGTAGAGCACGCTCAGGGGCTTGCTCTTGTCTGCCTTGGACACCACTGCTTCAAAGTCCTTGAGGCTTGCGACCTCCGTGTTGGCAACCGAAAGGATCACGTCGCCCTCGCGCAGGCCCGCACGCGCAGCAGCATCAGTGGCCGAAGCCACGGCCACGCCCCCCTTGAGCTTGAGCTCCTTCTTCTGCGCGTCGGTGAGCTCGAGGACGGACAGGCCCAGCTGCTGGGCCGCTGCCGATGCCTTGGGCTTCTCCTCTTTCGGCTCGGCCGCCTTGGCCACCGGCTTGTTGTCGGGTTCGATCTCGGCGATGGTGACGCTGAGGTCGCGCGAGCTGCCGCGGCGAAACACCGTGATGGCGCTCTTCGTGCCCGGCTTGGTGTTGCCCACCAGGCGCGGCAGGTCTGCCACCTTCTCGATGGGCTTGCCGTCAAAGCGCGTGATGATGTCACCCGCCTCGACCCCCGCCTTGTCCGCGGGCGAGCCCGATTCCACACCCGTGACCAGCGCACCCTGCGCCTTGCCCAGACCGATGGTCTCGGCCACGTCCTTGCTGACGTTGCCGATCTGCACGCCGATGCGGCCGCGCGTCACCCGCCCCGAAGAGCGCAGCTGTTCGCTGACGCGGATGGCCTCGTCCATCGGGATGGCGAACGAGATGCCCATGAAGCCGCCCGAGCGCGAATAGATCTGGCTGTTGATGCCCACCACCTCACCCCGCATGTTGATGAGCGGACCACCGGAGTTGCCGGGATTGATGGCCACGTCGGTCTGGATGAAGGGCAGGTAGTCGCCGGTGTCGCGTGCCTTGGCACTCACGATGCCCGCCGTGACGCTGTTTTCCAGGCCGAAGGGCGAGCCGATGGCCATCACCCACTCCCCGACCTTGAGGCGGCTCACGTCGCCCACCTTCACGGCCGGCAGGCCGGTGGCATCGATCTTCACCACGGCCACGTCGGTGCGCTTGTCGGCGCCCACGACGCGGGCCTTGAACTCCCGCTTGTCGGTCAGCGTCACGATGACTTCGTCGGCGCCATCGATCACATGGGCATTGGTCATCACGAAGCCATCGGCCGTGAGGATGAACCCCGAACCGACGCCTCGCGGCTGTGCCTCCTCTTCCTGCTGGGGGCGCTGGGGACGTTGCTGGCGCGGCATGTTGGGGATCGGCACGCCGAAGCGGCGAAAGAACTCCAGCATCTCCTCGTCCATGCCGCTGGCCGAGCGCTCCGACGCTTTCTCGCGTGTGCGGATGTTCACGACCGAGGGCCCGACCTGGTCCACCAGATCGGTGAAGTCCGGCAGACCTCGCACCACCGCGGACTGCGCCATCGCCACGCCCTGGGGCAGCACTGCCACGCTGGCCACCGCTGCCACCATGCCGGACATGGCCAGGGCGCGCAACATACTCCCGTGAAACTTGGACATCATCGACCTTTCATGAAATGTGGGGGAACGCCTCAATGTGTCACTGCATGTGAAAGGGGGGACGGCAAATGGTTCCCGAAAACCTCCACCCCTAGTGGGCAGCCCTGGCTCAGCGCACACGCTCCAGCGCACCCACGAAGAGGCGCAGCGTCTGCATGGGGACTTCGCCCACGGCCGTCACCCAGGCCTCGGACGCCATGCGCTGGCCCAGCATCTGCGTAGCGCCCACGCTGCCCAACTGGCCTTGCGTGCCATGCCGCCTCACATCGAAGGGCTCAATGAACAGTGACACCGTCGCCAGGCCATCGGAATACAGGCACTGCAGCACCGGCGCAGCCTCTGCGGGCCCCGCAGCCGCCAGCCGCTTGTGGCAGCTTTGCGGCACAAAGCCGGTCACCGGCTGCCGCAGGCGCCAGCCCTCCTCCAGCGCTGTGGTCTTGGCCGCAGCCGGGGCGATCACCTTGTAGCCCGACACATCGTCCATCATGCGCGCGAGCTTGTCCATGGACACGGAGGCGTTGAGGTCGAGCTCGGAGAACGCCGCCTGCTCCAGCACCCTGCCGTCCGTTGCCAGGGTCTGCATCTTGACCACCAGGCCCGACCCCCTTTCGCTCCAGATACGGTAGCCGAAACGCAAGGCATCGAGCGGCTTGAACCAGACCACATCGGCATCCAGTCCTGCCACGCGCTCCTGCCCGAGCACCTGGGCTTCATAGTGCTTGGCCAGGGAAGTGCCTTGCACCGACGGCAATTGTGGGAAAAGGCCCCGCGCATCCCCGCGCTCCGTGCGCACGGTGCGCTCCTCGGGCAAAAAGGTGCGCACCTCGTCGTTGCGCCGAAAGACCTTGCGCGGCGTGCCGCTCAGGCCATCCACGCGCTCGAGCTGCTGCTTGCCATCGCAGGCATTCCAGATGCGCGAGCTGAACATGGCGCCCGATGACGACAGCACCACGAAAGTGCCGACATAGGAGCGCTTGCGCGGCGCCTCGTGCATGCGCTCGATCCATTGGGCGATATCCCGCGCAGGGGTCACCACCGACATCGGCGGCAACGCCGATGCGGACGGCCCTTGCGCGGGCTGGGCCTGGGCGCACGGCACCGCACCCACGACCGCCAAGGCCGCACCCACCCACAACGCCGCACCCGCGATCATTCGGCGCCACCACCGGCTTTCCATGGCACCCACCAGGGCAAGATCAGGCATCAATCCGATTCCAAGGCAAGCGGCAGCCGTCAGCGGCTGGGCGAGGCAAACGTGGCGTTGCGCAGGAAGCCCGCGGGCATCTGCAGCGCCGAGGTGCTGCCGAATTGCTTGTGGGCAGCCAGCAGCTCATCCAGGCGCGGATCGCGGATCATGACCTGCTGCCCCTCGTTGTCGGCCACGGCGACCAGGGGCGCGGATGGCAGCAATCCCTGGGGCTGCTGCGACGCCTGGATCACCGGCACCCCGGAAGACGCCAGCTGCGGACCGGACGCCCCGCGCCCGCCCTGCAACGCACCGACCGACGACCACCCGATGGCCGCCACGGCCGCCAGGGACGCCACACCGGCCACCATCTTCCAGCGGAACACCGAGGCGTTGGCCGCCGGCAGCTGCGCCTGCGCCACCACGGCCAACCCGGATTCGGGCGCCAGGGCCACCGGGCGCTGCACCGGGGCCTCCTGGGCCATCTGTTCGCGCAAGCGCGACAGCAGCACGCTGCTGCCATCGGCACGCGCCAGTTCGTTCGAACGCAGCACATCGCCCACCAGGTGGTAGAGCTGCCACGTGGCCAGACCTTCGTCGTCGCCCGTGCACGCCATGGCATCCGCAAACGCATCACCATGCAATTGGCCATCGGCCAGTGCCGAAATCTGTTCGCGCTTCGCTGTCACATCATTGTTCATGGTTTCACCTGCATATCCGTCACCGAACACTGCTTCGCCCTTGCCGTACACCACACAATCACCACCTTTTGCCCGTCTGGTTTTCCAGCATCGGGCGCACGCGGGCCGAAATCGCCTCCCGCGCACGGAAAATACGCGACCGCACCGTGCCTATGGGGCACCCCATGGCGGCAGCGATCTCTTCGTAACTGAGCCCCTCGATCTCGCGCAGCGTCACGGCCTGGCGCAAATCCTCGGGCAGCGCCTCCATGGCGGCATTCACCGCCTGGGCGATTTCATTGGCCGCCAGCACCGTTTCAGGGGTCTCGTCGCTGGTTAGTTCATGCCCGACACGAGAAGTTTCATCTTCGTCATCGGCACCCCTCAGGGCATTTTCCGAAACCACCGGATTGCGCTTCATGTCCATCAGCGCCTTCTTGGCCGTATTCACGGCAATCCGGTACAGCCAGGTGTAGAACTGGGCGTCCCCCCGGAACTGGTGCAAGGCCCGGTAGGCGCGGATGAAGGTTTCCTGCGCAATGTCCTGGATGATGTCCGTGTCGCGCACCATGCGGCCGATCAGGCGCTCGATGCGGCGTTGGTACTTGATGACCAGCAGCTCGAACGCCCGCTGGTCGCCCGCCACCGTGCGCTCCACCAATTGAAGATCGCTGTTGTCGGGTACGGGAGGCGGCGTTTGGGCAGTCATCAAAGGGGGGTTCTTCACGCCTCTCGGCTGTGGATCGGCGCGAACTCGGCAGCACCCACGGTGCCCGTTCCGGCGCGCGAATATACCGCACGGCGCAGATCGGGCCAGCGCTCGGGCTGTTGGCGGCACTCCAGCCACAGCCAGGTGCGCGCTCGCCCCGGGGTGGCATGGGCACACACCCACAGGTGGTCCTGCAGGTCCCACTGGACCTCGGGCGCGCCTTTCAAGGGCATCGGCGAGCCCCCAGGGAGCAGGCGGTCCAGCCACCATTGCTGGCCATCCCAGCGCAGCTCCCCGCAAAACTGGCCGATCCACCAATGCCTGGCCGCCGCCACCGCGGCCAGCCAGGCGGCAGCACCGGCAGCGGCCACGAGCGCGCCCCGACCCGCCCCCACCAGCCACCAGGCCAACAAGGCTGCGCCCCCGGCCAGCGCCAGAGCCGCCAGCACGCCCCCCACGGCACGGCTGCGCCGCACCGGAAAGCGCACGGCAGGAGCACGGCGTGCCGTGGAACTCATGGAAGAAAAAGGAAGCGCGGGGCCATCATCGCCCTGCAGTTTGCCGCAAACCGCCGGCCAGCGCGCACCGCAGCCCCACGACAGGGGCCCGGCACGGAGGCAGCGGCCGCTCAGACCCGCTTGAACACCAGGGAGCCGTTGGTCCCGCCGAAGCCGAAGTTGTTCTTGAGCGCATAGTCCATCTTCAGATCACGGGCCGTATTGGCGCAGTAATCGAGGTCGCACTCGGGGTCCTGGTTGAACAGGTTGATGGTCGGCGGCACCTTCTGGTGGTGCAGCGCCAGCACGGTGAACACGCTTTCGATCCCGCCCGCGCCGCCGAGCAGGTGGCCCGTCATCGACTTGGTGGAGCTGACCACCGTCTTGTAGGCGGCATCGCCCAATGCGGCCTTGATGGCATTGGTTTCATTGAGGTCGCCCAGGGGCGTGGAGGTGCCGTGCGCGTTCAGATAGCCCACGTCCTCGGGGTTGATGCCGGCGTTGCGCATGGCGCTGATCATGGCGCGGCGCGGGCCGTCCATGTTCGGTGCGGTCATGTGGCCGGCATCGGCGCTCATGCCGAAGCCGCTGAGCTCGGCATAGATCTTGGCGCCACGGGCCTTGGCATGCTCGTACTCCTCGAGCACCAGCACGCCCGCGCCTTCACCCAGCACGAAACCATCACGGTCCTTGTCCCAGGGGCGCGACGCCGTCTTGGGATCATCGTTGCGGGTGGACAGTGCACGCATCGCGGCAAAGCCGCCGATGCCCAGTGGGGACACCGTGGATTCCGTGCCACCGGCAATCACCACGTCAGCGTCGCCGTATTCGATCATGCGGCCGCCCTCGCCGATGCAGTGCAGGCCTGTCGTGCAGGCCGTCACCACCGCCAGGTTCGGGCCTTTGAAGCCAAAACGCATGGACACATGGCCCGCCACCATATTGATGATGGAGGCCGGCACGAAGAACGGCGTGATACGCCGTGGTCCGCGGTTGGTCAGCTCGGCATGGGTGTCCTCGATCAGCGGCAGGCCACCGATTCCGGATCCGATCACACAGGCGATGCGCGTGGCGAACTCGTCGTCCAGCGCCTCTCCGGTGGGCAGCCCCGCATCCTGTATGGCCTGCGCTGCCGCAACAATGCCGAAATGGATGAAGGTGTCCATCGAGCGCGCATCCTTGGCGCTGATGTACGACTCCAGGTCAAGCCCCTTGACCTCCCCCGCAATCTTGCAGGCAAAGTTCGACGCATCGAACTTGGTGATGAGGTCAATGCCGGAATTTCCGGCGAGGACATTGGCCCAGGCATCTGCCACCGTGTTTCCCACGGGGCTGACGCAACCCAGGCCGGTCACGACAACGCGACGACGGCTCATGCGTAAAAACCTTCTGCTGATCGCTCAAGTCAGGCGCGGTGCGCCGGCTCAGGCCTTCTGATGGGTGTTGGCGTAATCGATGGCGTTTTGCACCGTCGTGATCTTCTCGGCGTCTTCGTCAGGGATCTCGATGCCGAACTCGTCTTCCAAGGCCATCACCAGTTCCACCGTGTCGAGCGAGTCGGCACCGAGGTCTGCCACGAAGGCCTTTTCATTGGTGACTTGGGACTCTTCCACACCGAGTTGTTCGGCAATGATTTTTTTGACGCGTGCTTCGATATCGCTCATGGTTTCCCTCTGGGGGTTGTGAATGAATCCGCGATTCTAGCCGCTTCAGGAGAAGCCCCTCAGCAGCCCGCCGTCCGGATGAACCGGCGTTATCTTTCAACAATTACATGTACATGCCGCCATTGACATGCAACTCCTGCCCGGTCACATAGCCTGCTTCGCGCGAAGCGAGGTAGGCGACCGCATGTGCGATGTCCGAAGGCTTGCCCAGATGGCCCAGGGCGATCTGCGTTTGCAGGGCTTTTTGCTGCTCTTCAGGCAGGCCGGCGGTCATGTCGGTCTCGATGAACCCGGGGGCCACGCAGTTCACGGTGATGCTGCGGCTGCCCAGTTCACGCGCCAGCGCGCGCGTCATGCCGGCCACGCCGGCTTTCGCGGCAGCATAGTTGGCCTGGCCTGGATTGCCCGATGCACCGACCACGCTGGTGATGCTGATGATGCGTCCGAAGCGCTGCTTCATCATGGGGCGGATGGCAGCCCGGCTCACGCGAAAGACCGCCTTGAGGTTGGTGTCCAGCACCGCATCCCAGTCATCGTCCTTCATGCGCATGGCCAGGGTGTCGCGCGTGATGCCGGCATTGTTCACCAGCACGTGCAGGCCGCCCTGTTGCTTGACGATGGCATCGATGGTGGCCTCGATGGCCGCACCGTCGTTCACATTGAGATTGACGCCCTTGGAGCCCGGGTAGGCCGCCAGCGCCGCAGAGATGCGCGCCGCGCCATCGTCGGTGGTGGCCGTGCCGACCACCTGGTAGCCGCGCACCGCCAGCTCCAGCGCGATCGCCGCACCAATGCCGCGCGACGCGCCGGTGACCAGCGCCACCTGGGCGGGTTGTTGAACAGAATCCGTCATGCCAGCAACTCCCGTGCTTCGGCCAGCGAGGCCGTGTCAAATACTGCGGCACCGACCAGCTCGGGGTCGATGCGCTTGGTCAGGCCGGCCAGCACCTTGCCGGGGCCACACTCCACGATATGCGTCACGCCGCGCGCCTTGAGCGCCTGCACGCATTCCACCCAGCGCACGGCACCAAAGGCCTGGCGCACCAGCGCATCGCGGATCGCGTCGGCATCGCTGTGCATCGCCACATCCACGTTGTTGACCACGGGAATGGCGGGCGCCGCCAGCGCCACGCTGGCCAGCGCCTCGCGCAGCTTGTCGGCTGCGGGCTTCATCAGGCTCGAATGGAAAGGCGCCGACACCGGCAGCAGCAGCGCGCGCTTGGCACCAGCCGCCTTGAGCACCTCGCAGGCCTTGTCCACGGCCGCCTTGGTACCGGCAATCACGGTCTGGATGGGGTCGTTGAAATTCACGGCCTCCACCACCTCGGCACTGCCGGGGCCGAACGCAGCCACCGCCTCGGCACAACCGGCGATGACCTTGGAAGCCTCCATGCCCAGGATGGCCGCCATGGCACCAGTCCCCACGGGCACGGCCTCCTGCATCGCGGCAGCACGCAGGCGCACCAGGGGCGCCGCCTGCGACAGCGTCAGCACACCCGCAGCAACCAGCGCGGAGTATTCACCCAGCGAGTGCCCGGCCAGCGCGACGGGCGCAGCGCCCCCCTCGGCACGCCACACACGCCACGCCGCCACACCGGCGGCCAGCATCACCGGCTGGGTGTTGGTGGTCAGGGCCAACGCCTCCTTGGGGCCTTCCTTGATCAGGAGGGCAATATCTTCACCCAGGGCATCCGAGGCCTCGCGCAGGGTCTCGGCCACCGCGGGGTGATCACCCCAGCCGTCGAGCATGCCGACCGACTGCGAGCCCTGCCCGGGAAAAACAAATGCAAATGACTTCATGCCAGCACAGATAGAAGAAAGGAATCGGGTACTGCAGGCCGCGCGCAGGCGGCAGGCTACAGCTTCAGGAGCACGGCGCCCCAGGTGAATCCACCGCCAACGCCTTCGAGCAGCAGCGTTTCACCCTTCTTGACCTGCCCGCTGCGCACCCCGTGGTCGAGCGCCAGCGGAATGGAGGCCGCCGATGTATTGCCATGCTGGTCCACCGTGACCACCACCTTGTCCATCGGCAGCTTGAGCTTGCGGGCCGTGCCCTGCATGATGCGGATGTTGGCCTGGTGGGGAATCAGCCAGTCCACATCGGCTTCGGTCAGGCCGGCCTTGGCCAGCACGGCGTGGGCCGCCTTTTCAAGCACCCCCACGGCCAGCCGGAACACGGCCTGGCCATCCATCTTGAGCACGGGATCGCCGAGCACCTGGCCACCCGAGACATTGCCCGGCACGCACAGGATGCCGACATGCTTGCCATCGGCATGCAGGTCGCTCGACAGGATGCCCGGCGTGTCGGACGCCTCCAGCACCACGGCCCCGGCGCCATCACCGAACAGCACGCAGGTGGTACGGTCCTTGAAATCCAGGATGCGGCTGAACACCTCGGCGCCAATCACCAGGGCGCGGTTGGCAGCGCCGGTCTGGATCATGGCATCGGCCACCGACAGCGCATAGACGAAGCCGCTGCACACAGCCTGCACATCGAAGGCCGGGCACCCATTGGCACCCAGCTTGTTCTGCAGAATGCAGGCGACCGAGGGAAACACCATGTCCGGCGTGGACGTGGCGACGATGATCAGGTCGATGTCCTTCGCTTCCAGGCCCGCGGCCGAGAGGGCATTGCGGGCCGCTTCCAGCCCGAGGTCGCTGGCCGCCACGTCGGGGGCCGCAAAATGCCGCGCCCGGATTCCCGTGCGCTCGACGATCCACTCGTCCGAGGTTTCGATGCCATCGCGGGCCAGCTCGGCCACCAGGTCGGCATTCGTGAGCCGGCGCGGTGGCAGGTAGCTGCCAGTGCCGGTGATGCGGGAATAGCGTCTCATTAATGTGTCGTCGCCGCTGCAGGCCGGGGCTGGGCATCGGCAGGGGCCAGGAGCGGCGCTGCGTGCGCAATCCGGGCCCGGACACGGTCGAGCAGGTTGTTGCGGGCTGCATCATACGCCCGGTTCAGCGCCTGTTCGAAGGCCATGGCGTCGGCCGAGCCGTGGCTCTTGAACACCAGTCCGCGCAACCCCAGCAAGGCGGCGCCGTTGTAGCGCCGGTAATCCATGCGGGTCATGAGCGCTTTTAGCACCGGATAAGCGATGATGGCAGCAGCTTTGGTGAAGATGTTCTTGGAAAACTCATTCTTGAGCCCACCGATCACCATGGCCGCAACACCCTCGCTGGCCTTGAGCGCCACGTTGCCGACAAATCCATCACAGACCACGATGTCCACCGTGCCCTTGAAGATGTCATTGCCTTCGACGTTTCCGTAAAAGTTGAGATCCCCAGCTTCGGCCGCAGATCGCAGCAGTTCACCCGCTTTTTTGATGACTTCGCTGCCTTTGATGATCTCCTCACCAATATTGAGCAAACCCACGGTGGGCTCGCCGCCGTCATCACGCAGGGCCGACACCAGGGCCGAGCCCATGACCGCGAACTGCAGCAGGTGCTCGGCCGAGCAGTCCACATTCGCCCCCAGGTCCAGCACCGTGGTTGCGCGCCCCTGGTTGTTGGGCAGTTGGGTGGCAATCGCGGGCCGGTCGATACCGTCCAGGGTCTTGAGCAGGTAACGCGCAATGGCCATCAAGGCGCCGGTATTGCCAGCCGAAACCGCTGCTGCTGCCGTGCCATCCTTGACCTGCTGGATGGCCACACGCATGGAAGAGTCTTTTTTACGGCGCAGGGCCACCTCGACGGGGTCGTCCATGGCCACCACCTCGGTGGCGGGGACGATGGTGGCGCGGTCGTGGGAAAAATCGTGCAGGCTGTCCGCCAGGCCGACCAGCAGCAGGCGGGCATCCGGGTGATTGCCAAGGAACTGACGGCACGCCGCGAGCGTGACGCGGGGGCCGTGATCGCCCCCCATGCAGTCAACAGCCAGTGTGATCATGGGCGACTTGTCCGGCCAACAGCGCGGGCCGGAAGATGGATACAACGGTCAAAACAAAGGCCCGCGCTACAAACTCAGTAGCAACGGGCCTTTGAGGGGTACTGAAGATCAGGCTTCAGACTTGTTCTTGAGCACCTGGCGGCCACGGTAGAAACCGTTGGGGCTGATGTGGTGGCGCAGATGGGTTTCGCCGGTGGTAGGCTCCACAGCAATGCCCGGCACATTCAGGGCATTGTGCGAACGGTGCATACCGCGCTTGGAAGGGGACTTTTTGTTTTGCTGAACGGCCATGATGGCTCCTGGTCTTAAATAGGTTGGTAAATACGCGATGGGCCCATAGAAGACACGAGGGGATTCGCGCGAAGCCCTCGATTATAGCCCAAATGGATTCAGTGCTTGTGGCTGTCTTTTTTGAGGCCTGCCAGCGCCGCAAATGGATTGGGCTTGTCCGCGTTCGCTTCCTCGAAGTCGTCATCCGACGATGCCAGCGGCACGGCCGTAGGGCACTCGTCGTGCTTGGGCACCACGGGCAGCGCCATCAGCAGCTCGTCCTCGATCAACTCGTGCAGGTCGAACTCGCGGCTCATGGCCAGCAGGTCTTCTTCGCTCTCGTCGTCGAGGGCCTCGGCCGTGGCCTCGTCGGCCACGAAACGGAAGGCGCGGCCCACCTCCAGCGGCACGTCCACGGGCGTGAGGCAGCGCTGGCATTGCATCGGGAAGGCGGCACGCACCTTGAGCACCAGCCACACCTGGCTGGCACCACCGAGCGCCGTGCGCACTTCTCCCTGTGCCTGCCAGTCCACCAGCAGGTCGGGATGCAGGCCCCGGGCCTCCTGGGCCAGGCGCTCATACTTCAAAAGGGAATCATGGCCGGCCAGGCGCGCGCCAGCCAAAGCAAACGCCTTGACGTCGAGCCGGTCCACTGAGAATTCCTTGGTCATGGCGGCAGTGTAAGAGAATCAGCGAATGCATCAATCCCCCGCCCTGCAACGCCCTGTGGTATTGGGCTCCACCTCGCGCTACCGGCGCGAACTGCTGTCCCGCCTGAACCTGCCTTTCGAAGTCGCCTCGCCCGAGGTCGACGAGACCCCCGCCCCCGGGGAAGCCCCACGCGATCTGGCCCTGCGCCTGGCCCTGGCCAAGGCCCGGGCCGTGGCACGCCTTCATCCCGAGGCCGTGGTCATCGGTTCCGACCAGGTGGCGGACCTGGCGGGCCAGCCCCTGGGCAAGCCTGGCACCCATGAGCGCGCCGTGCAGCAACTGCGCCAGATGCGCGGGCAGACCGTGATTTTCCAGACCGCCGTGGCCACCGTGTGCCAGGCCAACGGCTTCGAGCAGGTGGACATCGCCCCCGTGGAAGTGCGCTTTCGCGATCTGTCGGACGAGGAGATCGAACGCTACCTGCGCGCCGAACAGCCCTACGACTGCGCCGGCAGCGCCAAGAGCGAGGGCCTGGGCATCGCCCTGCTCGACGCCATCCACAGCGATGACCCCACAGCCCTCATCGGCCTGCCGCTGATCCGCACCTGCCGCATGCTGCGCGCCGCCGGGGTGGTCCTGCCATGAGCACGCGCCCCGCCACACCCGTGGACGCGCCCGCCCATGCCGCCGCCAGCGGCACGCTGTACCTGGTGCCCGCCCCGCTCGACTTCGGCTGCGACGTGGAAATCCCACTGCAGGAAGCCCTGCCCGCCGGCACCCTGCAGCAGGCGGCTCAGCTCACCCACTGGGTCTGCGAGAACGCCAAGAGCACCCGTGCCTACCTGAAGCGCATCGATGCCCTGCACCCCTTGGCCGCCCCCCTGCAGCAGCAGCAGATCACCGAATTGCCGCGCGAGGTGCACAAGAAGGGCGACCACGGCGACAAGGGCTCGGCCCACTTCGACGCCAAGCCCCTGCTGGCGCCCGCCCTCGCCGGCCACGCCATGGGCCTGGTCAGCGAGGCCGGCATGCCGGCCGTGGCCGACCCGGGCTCGTCCGTGGTGCGCGCCGCACACGACCTGGGTATCCCCGTCGTGCCGCTGGTGGGCCCGGTCTCGCTGCTGCTGGCCCTGGCCGCCAGCGGCCTCAACGGCCAGAGTTTCGCCTTTGCCGGCTACCTGCCCCAGGACGGACAGGAGCGCACGCAGCGCATCCGCGAACTCGAGTCCCTGGCCCTCAAGACCGGCCAGACCCAGCTCTTCATCGAGACGCCCTACCGCAACCCCGCGCTGTGGCAGGCCTTGGTACAGACCCTGCAGCCCCACACCCGCCTGGCCCTGGCCAGCGGGCTGACCCTGCCCGACGCGCAGATCCGCAGCCAGCTCGTGCGCCAGTGGCGTGCCCAGCCCCTGGTACCCGGCAACCGCACGCCCATGGTGTTCGCCCTGGGCCGCTGACCCCTCCTTCACGCCATGCAACGCCTGCCCGCCCTCCTGCTTCTTGCCCTGGGCACCTGCGCCACGGGCGCAAACGCCATCATCCGCTGCGAATTCAACGGCAAGCCGGTCAACCCCAACAATGGGGCTGAAACCGCCGGCCTGACCGGCCTGCTGCGCTGCCGCGACGAAAACACCGGCCAGCTGCAGCGCGAGCAGGAGCTCAAGGACGGCAAGTACCTGGGCAAGGAACGCTTTTTCGACCGGGAAGGCAAACTGCTGCGTGAGCGCAGCGTGAACGAGCGCGGCAACAGCCAGGGCCGTGTGGCCGAGTTCTGGCCCAACGGGCAGCTCAAGCGCGAGGAATTCGCCGAGAACGGCAGCACCGTCGGGGTGGTGCGCCGCTTCGATGCCAATGGCCGACCCGAGCGCGTGTCTTTCCACACCGGTGGGCAGGAGCAGTTCGTCATCGAATACAACGCAGCCGGCCAGCCCACGCGGCTGCAGTGCCCACGCACCAGCGTCCTGCCCGAAGACCGCAAGCTTTGCGGCTTCGAGGGCGCCGCCGACACCCCGCTGTTCACCAGCGCGGGTGCCAAGACTGGCCAGGTGCGCTACGACCAGGGAAGGCTGCTGCTGTCCACCGAATGGACAGGCGAGGGCCTGGTCGCGCAGCAGATGCTCTTCGAGGAAGGCAGGCGCGTGCACCGCAGCTTTTTCACCGAGGGTGGCAAGAGCGTGCTGCGCGAGGAGCGCATCTTCCTGCCCGACGAACAGCGCTTTCTGCGCGACACCCGTGGGCCACTGCACAGCCTGCGCCGCTTCGGCAGCACCGGCCAGCTGACCGAGCAGCACAGCTATGCCGACGGACGCGAGGTGCTGCTGGAGCGCTGGTACCTGAACGGGGCGGCGCGCGAGCGCTCGACCATGACCGGCACCGGCGAGGCCGCCCGCATCCAGCGCGAACTGCGCGACGACGAGGGCCGGCTCACGCGCAAGGAAACACTCACCGAACAGCAGCAGCGCACCGGCGTGCAGCAACTGTTCTACCCCAATGGCCGCCTGGCCCAGGAAGACCGCTACACCGCGCCCGACGCCCGGGGCCGCACCCGGCTGGAGGCGCGCAAGCAGTGGGATGACTCGGGCAAGCTGCTGGCCGACGACACCATCCTCGAAGACGGCTCACGCCAACGCAAGGCTGGCGGACTGGATTCCTGATCAGCGCAGTTGCGGCCCGGCAGACATCATGGCCTTGGCCGCGCCGATGCCCATGGCCGCGCCGAAGCGCTTGGCCAGGCGTTCGGCCACATTGTCACGGCGGGTGTAGTCGATGATCTCCTCGGCCTTGACTACTTCGCGCGCCACGAAGTCGAGGTTGCCGAGCTTGTCGGCCAGTCCCATCTCCACGGCCTGCTGGCCGGTCCAGAACAGGCCGCTGAAGGTCTCGGGCGTGGTCTTGAGCCGATCGCCCCGGCCCGCCTTCACCACGGCGATGAACTGCTGGTGGATCTGGTTGAGCATGGCCTGCGCATACTCGCGCTGCTTTTCGGTCTGGGGACTGAAGGGATCGAGGAAGCCCTTGTTCTCGCCCGCGGTGAGCAGGCGGCGCTCCACACCGAGCTTTTCCATGATGCCGGTGAAGCCGAAGCCATCCATCAGCACGCCGATGCTGCCCACGATGCTGGCCTTGTCCACGAAGATCTCATCGGCCGCTGCCGCAATGTAATAGGCAGCCGAGGCGCAGGTCTCCTCGACCACGGCATACACCGGCTTGTTGTACTTGGCCTTCAGGCGCACGATCTCGTCATTGATGATGCCGGCCTGCACCGGGCTGCCGCCCGGCGAGTTGATCAGCAGCACCACGGCCTGGGAGCCCTCGTCCTCGAAGGCGCTGCGCATGGCCGCCACCACGAACTCGGCACTGGCCTCGGCCCCCGAGGCGATCTCGCCCTTGACGTCCACCACCGCCGTGTGCGGCGTGCTCTTGCTGGCGCCCGTCGACGCCTGGCGCATGGCCCCCCAGGCCAGCGCGACGATCAGGAACAGCCATGCGAAGCGGAAAAAGATCTTCCAGCGCCGGGCCGAGCGCTGCTCGCTGAGCGCCGCAAAGGCCAGCTTCTCCAGCGTGGCACGCTCCCAGCCGGGCTCCTGCGCCGCCGCGCGGGCGCCGGACGGGGCGGCCGATTGCGACCACAGGTCCTGCGAAGGGGGAAAATTCTTGTCGGAACCCGGGGTTCCGGGCTGTTGCGGATCGGTCATTTCAGGCCTTTTGAGACACCGTGCACCCCGGGCAGGCAGGGGTGCAGAAAAACAGGGGCATGCCCGTTCGGATCATCATGCTCTAGAACACGACGGGCTGGAGGTTGTAGGCAGTATGCCAGTGCACCACACCGTCGGACTCCGAGAGGGTGATCTTCACCAGGCCGCCCCGGCAGGGCCCGCCCGCACACTGGCCCGTGTCGGGCAGGTAGGCGGCGCCATGCGTGGCGCACAGCAGCCAGTTGCCGGAATCGTCGAAAAAACGGTCCGGCTGGTAGTCCATCTCCATCGCCACGTGCGTGCAGCGGTTGAGGTAGGCGTGCGGCGCCCCGCGGTAGCGGATGGCGAAGGCGCGGCAGGTCTGGCCGGCGTAGGTCACATCGAACGGCACCGCAAGGCCGCCGTCCGCCAGGTCGGCGCTGTTGCACAGGGCGATGGGGGCGGATTCGGTGGTGCTCATGGCAGGACAGCAGTGGCGCGGGGGCGCAGATCAGCCATTGGCCCGCAGCCAGTCATGCAACTCGCGCACGGAATGCGCCACGGCCAGCGGCTGCAGCACATGGAAGGCATCGGGCTCATGGGCGCCATAGCTCACCCCCACGCTGGCACAGCCGGCGTTCAGCGCCATCTGCAGGTCGTGCGTGGTGTCGCCGATCATCAGCACGCGCTCGGGCAGCACATCGAACTCGGCCATCAGCTCCTGCAGCATCAGCGGGTGGGGCTTGCCGGCTGTCTGGTCGGCCGTGCGCGAACCGTCGAATACGCCCTTGAGGTCCTTGGAGTGCAGCACGTCGTCCAGCCCGCGCCGGCTCTTGCCCGTGGCCACCGTGAGCAGGTGCCCGGCGTCGCGCAGGTCGGCCAGCATGGGCAGCACGCCCTCGAACAGGCTCAGGTCGTCCTGGTGCTGCAGGTAGTGGAAACGGTAGCGGTTGCCCAGCTCGGGGTATTTCTCGGGCGGCACGTCGGGCGCTGCATGGGCCAGCGCCTGCATCAGCGCCATGCCGATCACGTACGAAGCGGCCTTGTCCGTGGGCACGGTGCCGCCCACGTCCTTCACGGCCGCCTGGATGCAGCGCACGATGATCTGCGTGGAATCGAACAGGGTGCCATCCCAGTCAAAGGCGATCAGGTCGAAGCGGCGGGGACGGGACGTGGGGCGCATGGAGGAAGGCACTCAGGCAGAAGGGACAAAATCGGCCAGTTCGGGCGGCAGTTCGGCGTTGAGCGCCACGCGCTCGCCACTGGCCGGGTGGTTGAACTGTAACCTCCAGGCGTGCAGGAACATGCGCCGCATGCCCAGCTTCTGCAAGCGTTTGTTCAGCTCGAAATCACCGTACTTGTCGTCACCCACGATGGCGTGCCCCTGGCTGGCCAGGTGCACGCGGATCTGGTGCGTGCGACCGGTCTTGATGGTCACCTCCAGCAAGGTCATGGCCGGCAGGCCCTGCTCCTGGCGCGCCGGCACCTTCTGGCGCACCTTGACCAGGGTGATGGAGCGCATGCCATCGGGGTCGTCGGCCGTGGTCACGCGCACCCGGCGCTCGCCATCGGCCTGCAAATACTTGTGCAGCGGCAGGTCGATGACCTTGTTGCTGGCAGCCCACACGCCCGTGACCAGGGCCAGGTAGGTCTTGCCGGTTTCGCGCTCGCGGAACTGGTCCTGCAGGTGCGTGAGCGCCGAGCGCTTCTTGGCCACCAGCAGGATCCCCGAGGTGTCCCGGTCCAGCCGGTGCACCAGTTCCAGAAATTTCGCGGCCGGCCGCGCCTGGCGCAACTGTTCGATGACGCCGAAGCTGACCCCGCTGCCGCCATGCACGGCCACGCCTGCGGGCTTGTCGAGCGCGATCACGTGCTCGTCCTCGAGCAGGATGGGAAATTCGCGCGCGGGCGCCGGGCGCTCGGCCTTCTCGGCCACCTTCTCGGAGACACGCACGGGCGGCAGGCGCACCTGGTCGCCCGCCTCCACCCGGGTGTCGGCGCTGGCGCGGCCCTTGTTGATGCGCACCTCGCCGCTGCGGATGATGCGGTAGACATGCGTCTTGGGCACGCCCTTGAGATGCCGTATCAAAAAGTTATCGAGGCGCTGGCCCGCCGAGTCCTCGTCGACCTCGACGAACCGGGCGGCTGGCGGGTTGGAAGCCGGGGCGGGACCGGACGGCGGTTTGCCCCCTATAATGTGTTTCACCTGCGCGTTGCTGTGTAAGTGGTTGATTTGTCTGGAGTTTAGTCCACACGACCGCCACACGGGCGCAGGCCGGTCGATGCCAGCGGGTGTCGCCCACGCAGATTGCAGGCCAGATGCCTGCAATGGCCTGGGCGCCAGCCGGCGGGCTGACAGATTGAAACACTGATACGGAATCCCCCAAGCTGGCAGATGCGCCCCACCAGGGCAAGGTCTGCCAGCGGATCGAAGCGAGCATGTGGTTGTTGATGGCCTGGATTGTGACCTTATGGCGGTGGCGCATGCCCCTGGCCATGCGCGCGCAATGGCAAGGGCCTGTGGCATCCACCCGGCAAGCGCAACCAGCCGCCTTGTTCGTGGCAAAACTGCGCCTCTCCCACTCGCCCCCTTCCACGCGCCCCTGCCTTTTGCTGCCGCGCTAACGCGCGGCAGGCTTTCGGCATCCCCGGCAATTCCCTTCGTTTCGACGCGTCAGTCCAGGCATTCACGGCTCCTGTAGAGCTTGTTCAATGGTTTGGAACTGCGGGTGGCAGCCCGCTGCAGCACTGATGGCTGCGCCGCTGCCCACCGCGAAACACAAGAAGGAATCGCATCATGAAGCGGATGCTCATCAACGCCACGCAGCCCGAAGAACGGCGCCTGGCCATCGTCGACGGACAAAAGCTCCTCGACTACGAGATCGAGATCGAGGGGCGCGAGCAGCGCAAGGGCAACATCTACAAGGCCGTCGTCACGCGCGTCGAGCCTTCGCTGGAAGCCTGCTTCGTCGACTACGGCGAAGACCGCCACGGCTTCCTGCCGTTCAAGGAAATCTCGCGCAGCTATTTCGCCCCTGGCGTCTCCCCCAGCCAGGCACGCATCAATGAAGTGATCCGCGAAGGCCAGGAACTGCTGGTCCAGGTCGAAAAGGAAGAGCGCGGCAACAAGGGCGCAGCCCTGACCACCTTCGTCTCGCTGGCCGGCCGCTATGTGGTGCTGATGCCCAACAACCCTCGTGGCGGTGGCGTCTCGCGCCGCATCGAGGGCGAGGACCGCGCCGAGCTCAAGGAGGCGATGGACCAACTGGAATACCCCAACGGCATGTCCATCATCGCGCGCACCGCCGGCATCGGCCGCACCGCGCCCGAGCTGCAGTGGGACCTGAACTACCTGCTCAAGCTGTGGAACGCCATCGACGGCGCCGCCAAGGGCGGCAAGGGCGCCTTCCTGATCTACCAGGAATCGAGCCTCGTCATCCGCGCGATCCGCGACTACTTCAACAACGACATCGGTGACATCCTCATCGATACCGACGACATCTACGAACAGGCGCAGCAGTTCATGGCGCACGTCATGCCCGAGCATGCCGCCCGCGTGAAGCGCTACCGCGACGACGCCGCCCTGTTCAGCCGCTTCCAGATCGAGCACCAGATCGAATCGGCCTACGCACGCACCGTGCAACTGCCCTCGGGCGGCGCCATCGTGATCGACCACACCGAAGCGCTGGTCAGCGTGGACGTGAACTCGGCCCGCGCCATCAAGGGCGGCGACATCGAGGAAACCGCCACCCGCACCAACCTGGAAGCCGCCGACGAAGTGGCGCGCCAGATGCGCCTGCGCGACCTGGGCGGCCTGATCGTGATCGACTTCATCGACATGGAGGAGAGCAAGAACCGCCGCGAAGTGGAAAACCGCCTGCGCGACGCACTGCGCCAGGACCGCGCCCGCGTGCAGTTCGGCACCATCAGCAAGTTCGGCCTCATGGAAATGAGCCGCCAGCGCCTGAAGCCCGCGCTGTCCGAAGGCTCCTCCATCCCCTGCCCGCGCTGCGGTGGCTCGGGCCACATCCGCGACACCGAGTCCTCGGCGCTGCAGATCCTGCGCATCATCCAGGAAGAGTCGATGAAGGACAACACGGCCGCCGTGCACTGCCAGGTGCCGGTGGAAGTGGCCTCGTTCCTGCTGAACGAAAAGCGCACCGAGATCGCCAAGATCGAGCTCAAGCAGCGCGTGGCCGTGCTGATGGTTCCCAACAAGACGCTGGAAACCCCCAACTACCGCCTGGAACGCCTCAAGCACGACGACCCGCGCCTGGACCACATCGAAGCAAGCTACAAGCTCGCCGAGGAAGTGGAAGACCCCACGGCCGTGACGCGCCGCTCGCAGGAGCCCACCAACAAGCAGACCCCGGTGATCAAGGGCGTGCTGCCCGACGCACCGGCCCCGCAGGTCGAGCCCCGCCCCGAAGGCACGGCCCGCCCCGCACGCGCCGGCCAGGGCCAGCGCCCCGCAGGCACACCAGCCGCCGCTGCCCCCACGCCCGCACCGGCACCTGCTGCAGCTGCCCCGGCCGCGCCGCAGGAGCAAGGCATCCTGGCCTTCATCAAGGGCTTCTTCGGCTTCGGCGACAAGCCAGCAGCACCGGCCCCGGTGGCAACCCCTGCCGCCGCGCCCGCACCTGCCGCGGCAGAAACCACCGCCCGTGAACCCCGCCGTGATGGCCGCGGTGAAAGCCGTGGCGGACGCCGCAGCAACCGCGACGCGCCTGGCCGCAGCGATGGCCAGCGCGAAGGCGGCGGCCGTGACGGTGGCAACCGCGATGGCGCCGCAGAAGGCCGTGGCCGCCGCGGTGAGCGCTCGGCCGAAGGCCGCGCACCGCGCGATGCCGAGGGCCAGGGCAACCGCCCACCCCGCGAAGGCGGCGAACGCCGTCCCGAGGGTGAAGGCCGCGAGGGCCGTGAAGGACGCGGCGGCCGCAATGGCCGTGGCCGCAACGACGGCGAAAGCCGCAACCAGGCCAACGGCGCTGCGCTGAATGGCGAGCAGGCCGCTGCAGTTGCCGGCGCCCAGGTGGAAGGCCCGATCGGCAGTGGCGCCGACGCCGCCGCCGGCCAGCCCCCCCGTGGCGAACGCGGCGAGCGCGGCCCCCGCCGCGAGCGCGGCGACGGCTCCGGCCGCCGTGAACGTGGCGAGCGCGGTGAGCGCGCCCCCCGCAATGCCGAGGGCGCTGAACAGGCGGCACCGGCCGGCGACTTCGCCGATACCTCGCCGCTGGCGCTGCTGCCCGACCTGGACCTGACCGGCAACGAGTCGGCCAACGCCGCTGCAGGCAGCGAAGAGCAACGCCGTGAGCGCCGCTCGCGCGACCGCTACGGCCGCGACCGCCGCGAACGTGGCGAGCGTGGTCCGCGCGACAATGCCGAGGGCGCAGCCGCACCGGCACCGGCAGCAGCCCCGCTGCTGGACTTCGATACCTCGGCGGTCCCAGCCCCCGCGGCCGAGCCCCAGGACGATGCACCACGCCGCAGCTACTTCAGCGCCCCTGCCGCAGCCGCAGCACCCGTGGCAGCCCCTGTGGCAGCGCCCGTGCAGGAAAGCGCCCCTGCCCCGGTCGCACCAGTCGCAGCAGCACCCGTCGCCCCCGTGCCAGTGGCACAGGCACCAGCCCCTGTGGCAGCACCCGTGGTTGCCCCTGTGACAATGCCTGTGGCCGCCCCGGCGCCCGCAGCCGCCGCCCCGGTGGCGGCAGCCCCGGCCCCCGCAGCCGGCCTGCCCCGTGTGCAGGCATTCACCCTGCCGCTCGGCGAGCTGCAGCAGGTTGCCGAGTCGTCGGGCCTGCAGTGGGTGAACTCCGATGCCGCAAAGATCGCCGCCGTGCAGGCTGCGATCGCAGCAGAGCCCAAGCCCATCCACGTGCCGCGCGAGCGTCCACCCGTGGTGGTGGTCGACGAGGGCCCGCTGGTGCTGGTGGAAACCCGCCGCGACCTCTCAGCGATGAAGCTGCCTTTCGAGCAGCCACCGGCCGCCTGATGCGGTGAGTGCACAAGAAGGCGGCCTCGGCCGCCTTTTTGCTTTTCGGGGCCCCCTTTGTGCAGGCGCATGGCCGATGCCGGTATCCTTGCGGCCACGCCCCCGGTGCCCCACTTTCCTTTTGTTCGACCTCGACGAACCACCACGCCACCATGCTGTTCCTGCTGTCCCCCGCCAAGTCGCTGGACTACGAAACCCCGCTGCCACCCGACCTGCCGCACACACTGCCGCAGTTCGTGCCGCAATCCAAGGACCTGATCAAGGTGCTGCGCGAAAAGTCGCACCAGGACATCGCCACGCTGATGTCGCTGAGCGACCCGCTTGCCGCCCTGAACGTGGCGCGCTACCAGGCCTGGAAGCCGCGCTTTACCGAGACCAACTCGCGCCAGGCCCTGCTGGCCTTCAATGGCGACGTCTACGAAGGCCTGGACGCGCGCACGCTGGCCAGCGAAGACCTGCAATGGGCACAGGACCACGTTTGCATCCTGAGCGGCCTGTACGGCCTGCTGCGCCCGCTGGACCGGATGCAGCCCTACCGCCTGGAGATGGGCACGCGCCTGGCCACCGAGGCCGGCAGCAACCTTTACCAGTTCTGGGGCGACCGCATCGCCAGGCACCTCAATACCCGGCTGCGCGCCGACACCACGCCGGTGGTGGTGAACCTCGCCTCGCAGGAGTACTTCAAGGCCGTGGACACCAAGGCCCTCAAGGCGCGCGTGGTCGAGTGCGTCTTCGAGGACTGGAAGGGTGGCATCTACAAGATCATCAGCTTCCATGCCAAGCGCGCGCGCGGGCTGATGGCGCGCTACGCCGTGACCCAGCGCATCGCCACCCCGCACGGCCTCCAGGGCTTTGGCCTGGAAGGCTACACTTTTGCTCCCGCTGCCTCCCAACCCGAGCGCCTGGTGTTCCGGCGCAAGACCAACGTGTGAGATCTGCCATGGCATCGTCTTCCGAACAGTCGCCTTCCACCACCAGCACTGCCGCTGCGGCACGCCAGGCCATCACGCCCGAGCTGCGCCGCTGGATCGTCGAACAGGCCGAGGCCGGCTTTGCCGCGCCCGTGGTGCTGCAATCCATGCGCGATGCCGGTTGGAACGAGGACGTGGCCGCCGAGGCCCTGGAAATCACGCTGCAGGACCACCTCAACGCGCTGGCCGAGCAGCAGGGCCAGCCGCCCGCCGTGAGGGTGCCCGAACCCCTGCTGGACGAATCGCCGGCCCAGATCGACGCTGGCGACCGCGCTGTGAACATCCTGCTGGCCATCGCCAAGCCGCGCATCGTGGTGTTCGGCAACCTGCTCTCTGCCGAGGAATGCGACGCCCTGATCGCCGCGGCCGCGCCCCGCATGGCACGCTCGCTCACGGTCGCGACCAAGACCGGCGGCGAGGAGGTCAACGACGACCGCACCAGCGACGGCATGTTCTTTCAGCGCGGCGAGAACCCGGTGGTGCAGCGCATCGAGGAGCGCATCGCCCGGCTGCTGGATTGGCCCATAGAGAACGGCGAGGGCCTGCAGGTGCTGCACTACCGCCCCGGGGCCGAGTACAAGCCGCACTACGACTATTTCGACCCGGGCGAGCCGGGCACGCCCACCATCTTGAAGCGCGGCGGGCAGCGTGTGGGCACGCTGGTGATGTACCTCAACACGCCCGACAAGGGCGGCGGCACCACCTTCCCCGACGTGCACGTCGAAGTGGCTCCCCAGCGCGGCAATGCCGTGTTCTTCAGCTACGAGCGCGCCCACCCTGCGACCCGCACGCTGCATGGCGGCGCACCGGTGATTGCCGGCGAGAAATGGATCGCCACCAAGTGGCTGCGCGAGCGCGAATTCAAGTAAGGCGGCACCACCGCCCAGCCAACCAGGGAAGCACCCGCCATGAACGACAACACCCCCGAGCAGTCCCAGCTGGGCAAGGCCTCCGCCTATGTGGACCAGTACGACGCCTCGCTGCTGTTCCCCATCCCGCGCGCCGGCAAGCGCGCCGAGATCGGCATCATCGCAGCCCCGCCCTTCTTCGGCGCGGACCTGTGGACGGCCTTCGAGCTGTCCTGGCTCAACCAGCGCGGCAAGCCGCAGGTGGCCCTGGTGCACATCACCATCCCCTGCGAGACGCCGAACATCGTCGAGAGCAAGTCCTTCAAGCTCTACCTGAACAGCTTCAACAACACGCGCTTTGCCGATCCATCCGAGGTGCAGGCGCGCATCCGCACCGACGTGAGCGAGGCCGCCTGGCGCGGTGCCGAGCACCCGGCCACAGTGGGCGTGCGGCTGCTGCTGCCCGAGATGTTCGACCGGGAACCGGTGCACGAGCTCGACGGCCTGAGCCTGGACCGCCTGGACGTGGAGTGCACCCACTACCAGCCCGCGCCACACCTGCTGCACGCCGTGCATGACGAGCCCGCCGTCACCGAAGTGCTCACCAGCAACCTGCTCAAGAGCAACTGCCTGGTGACCGGCCAGCCCGACTGGGGCAGCGTGCAGATCCGCTACACCGGCGCCCCCATCGACCAGGAAGGGCTGCTGCAGTACCTGGTGAGCTTTCGCAACCACAACGAGTTCCACGAGCAGTGCGTGGAGCGCATCTTCATGGACCTGTGGACACGCTGCAAGCCGCTCAAGCTCACGGTCTACGCGCGCTACACGCGCCGCGGCGGCCTCGATATCAACCCGCTGCGCACCAGCCACCCGCAGGCCCTCCCGGGCAACGTGCGCACCGCACGGCAGTAAACACCTGAGCCGGCGCGACCTCTCAGGTGGTGTTCACGCCCTGAGCCAATCGCATCGCAACTTGTTCAAGCGGTGCGCCCGGGCACGCCAGCCCACGTAGAGGCTGGGCAACAGAGTCCCGGCAAAACACAGGGGCGCAGCCCAGGCGTCACCCAGCGCGCACGTGGGCACCCAGCCCACCCAGCCCATGAGCCAGAGCGTGAGGACCATATCCCACAGGTGGTATTCCAGCGGATGCTCCACCCGGTGGTCCACATGCCATTGCTTGATGCGTTGGAGCTCCTTGAGCGTCATGACCATCTCCCGCCAGAGGAATGATCAATGTAAGTTTGACGTAAGACTTCGTCAAGCCCCCCCGCCCGTCGGCCCTCAGAACAGCGGTCGGGTGTGCGGGTCGGCCTCGCGCACCCGGGGGGCGCGTGGTTCGGGCGGGCCGTCGGGCACCTCGCCCTCGCGCTCCAGCGTGCCCACGCGCACGCCCAGCAAACGCAGCTTGCGGTCCAGCGGCACCCGCTTGAGGCACAGGCCCGCCGTGCGGCGGATGGTGGCCGCGTCCTGGGTGTAGCGGTCCAGCGTCTGGTCGCGCGTGGCGATCCTGAAGTCGTCGTAGCGCAGCTTGATGCCGATGGTCTTGCCGACATAGCCCTTGCGCTGCAAATCGGCCGCCACGCGCTCGCACAGGTCGGTGAAGATGCGGCCGAGCTCGGCTTTGTCGCGCACGGCATGCAGGTCGCGGTCGAAGGTGGTCTCGCGGCTCATGCTCACGGGCTCGCTCTCGGTCACCACAGGGCTGTCGTCGCGGCCCCAGGCCACGCGGTGCATCCAGGCGCCGCTCGATTGGCCGAAGCGTGCGATGAGCCACTGTGGATCCTGCGCGGCCAGCTCGCCGATGGTCGTGATGCCCAGCGCCGCGAGCTTCTCGCCCGCCTTGGGGCCGATGCCGTTGATCTTGCGCACGTTGAGCGGCCAGATCCTGTCCTTGAGGTCTTCCTCGTGGACGATGGAGATGCCGTTGGGCTTGTTGAACTCGCTGGCCATCTTGGCCAGCAGGCGGTTGGGCGCCACGCCGATGGAACAGGTCAGGCCCGTCACGTCGAAGATGCTCTTCTGGATCAGCCGCGCCAGCACCCGACCCCCTTCGCGCTGGCCGCCGGGCACGTCGGTGAAGTCGATGTAGACCTCGTCCACCCCGCGGTCCTGCATCACGGGCGCGATCTCGGCGATGGTGCTCTTGAACAGGCGCGAGAAGCGGCGCACCTCGTCGAAATCCACGGGCAGCACGATGGCATGCGGGCACAGTTTGGCGGCCTTCATCATGCCCATGGCCGAGCCCACGCCGAACTGCCGCGCCGCGTAGGTGGCGGTGGTGATGACGCCCCGGCCCACATAGTCCTTGAGCAGGGGAAAGTCGGCCACCGGAATGAAGTGCGGCTCGCGCAGACCCTGGCCATCAGGGCTCTGGTGCAGCAGCTCGTCCACCTTGCGCCGCCCGCCGCCGATGACCACGGCCAGGCCCTTGAGCTGCGGGTAGCGCAGCAACTCGACGGATGCGAAGAAAGCATCCATGTCGAGGTGCGCGATGCGGCGCAGGCGCGGTGCGGAAGGCTCGTCGGGCGGTGGGGAGGTCACGGCCTCCATTGTGCGCAAAAGCGCAGACACCCTGCTGTCAGCCGCCCAGCCGACCACAGGGTTTGGACGCGGTATTACTTCTTGGCGAGCGCCGCGTTGCGCAGGCCCTGCAGCGTTCCCGTCGGCGTGATCGCCTCGGGATCGATCAGGCAGTGCAGCACACTGGGCAGGCCGCTGGCACGGGCGCGGGCCAATGCAGGGCCGAACTCCTCGGTGGTAGTGACGCGCTCGCCATGGCCGCCGAAGGCCTGCGCGTAGGCCTTGAAGTCGGGGTTCTTGAGCGCGGTAGCGCTGACGCGGCCCGGGTACTCGCGCTCCTGGTGCATGCGGATGGTGCCGTACATGGCGTTGTCCAGCAGCACCACGATGATGGGCAGGCCGTACTGCACGGCGGTGGCGAACTCCTGGCCATGCATGAGGAAGTCGCCGTCGCCGGCAAAGACCACCACCTCGCGCTGCGGCCACAGGCGCTTGCCGCCCACGCCGGCCGGCAGGCCGTAGCCCATGGAGCCGCTGGTGGGCGCCAGCTGGCTAGCGTAGGTGGTGAAGGGCCAGAAGCGGTGGATCCAGGTGGCGAAGTTGCCCGCGCCGTTGCAGAAGATGGTGTCGGCCGGCAGCACCTCCTTGAGGTGCTGCATCACCTGGCCCATCTGCAGGTCGCCGGGGATGCGGATGGGGGCGGTGTCGCTCCAGGCCAGGTATTCGGCGTGGGCGGCCTCGGCATGGGCCGCCCAAGGCACGGCGGCCGTGGGGCGCACCGTGGCCAGCGCCGCAGTGAAGGCCTGGGGCGTGGCATGCATCGGTTGCGCCGCGCGGTAGAGCCGGCCCAGTTCGTCCGCATCGGCGAGCACATGCACGATGGGCTGCACGGGGTTGGGAATGGCGAACAGCTCATAGCCCTGCGACGGCACCTCGGACAGGCGCCCGCCGACCACCAGCACGAGGTCCGACGCGCGGATGCGCGCCAGCAGCTTGGGGTTCACGCCCAGGCCCAGGTCGCCGCCATAGCAGGCATGCGTGGCCGGGAACAGCATCTGCCGGCGGAACGAGCAGTACACGGGCAGCGACCAGGCCTCGGCAAAGGCCGTGAACTCGTGCACGGCTTGCTCGGACCAGCGGCTGCCGCCCAGGATGGCGACGGGCTGCCTGGCCTTGCCCAGGCGCTCGGCCAGCTCAGCCATCTGCGCAGCGCCGGGGTGGGTCTCGGTCACCTGGTAGGGCAGCGCGTCGGCCACCGTGGCGGCCTCGGTCAGCATGTCCTCGGGCAGGGCCACCACCACCGGGCCGGGCCGGCCCGAGGTGGCGACGTGGAAGGCGCGCGAGATGAGCTCGGGCACGCGGGCCGGGTCGTCGATCTGCACCACCCACTTGGCCATGGTGCCGAACACGGCACCGTAGTCCAGCTCCTGGAAGGCCTCGCGCCCCAGCGCCCCGCGCGCCACCTGGCCTACGAACAGGATCAGCGGCGTGGAGTCCTGGTGCGCGATGTGCACGCCGGCCGAGGCATTGGTGGCCCCGGGCCCGCGCGTGACGAAGCAGATGCCCGGCTGGCCGGTGAGCTTGCCCTGGGCCTCGGCCATCATGGCGGCGCCGCCCTCCTGGCGGCAGACGGTAACGGCAATGTCGGCGTCGTGCAGCGCATCCAGCACGGCCAGGTAGCTTTCACCGGGCACGCAGAACAGCTGCTTGACGCCATGGGTGATGAGCTGCTGGACCAGGATCTGGCCGCCCGTGCGGCTGGCGGCGTTGCTGGAGGAGGAAGGCGTGGTCATGTCAAAGGTCCGAAACGAAAGAAACAGAAGAAAGAAGTCACAGGGGCATCAGCGCAGCGCCTCGCAGGCACGGCGGATGCGCGCGCAGGCTTCCTGCAGGTCGGCCATGGACGCAGCGTACGAGATACGGAAGTACGGCGCCAGCCCCAGCACGCTGCCGGGGACCACGGCCACATGGAACTCGCGCAGCAGGTAGTCGCAGAAATCCGCATCGCTGCGCAGCGTGGCGCCACCCGGCGTGGTGCGGCCCAGCACGCCTTCGCAACTGGCAAAGGTGTAGAACGCCCCTTCAGGCACGCGGCAGCGCAGCCCCGGCGACGCGTTGAGCGCGGCCACCACCAGGTCGCGCCGCGCCTGGAATTCGCGGCAGCGCTCGGCCACGATGTCCTGCGGCCCGGTGAGCGCCGCCACGGCCGCCGCCTGGCTGATGGACGAGGCGCACGAGGTGGCCTGGCTCTGCACCACGGCCATGGCCGCGATCAATGCGCGCGGGCCCGCGCCGTAGCCGATGCGCCAGCCCGTCATGGCATACGACTTGGAGACGCCGTTCACGGTGAGCGTGCGCTCGCGCAGCGCAGGCATCACCGCCGCGGGGGTGGCGAAGGCGTGGCCGTCGTACAGGATGTGCTCGTAGATGTCGTCCGCCAGCACCCAGACCTGCGGGTGGTGCAGCACCACCTCCAGGATGGGCTGGAGCTGCTCGGCGCTGTAGGCCGTGCCGCTGGGGTTGGAGGGGGAGTTGATGAACACCCAGCGCGTGCGCGGCGTGATCGCGGCGTCGAGTTGTTCGGCCGTGATGCGAAAGCCATTGGCCTCGCTGCACGGCACCACCACCGGCACGCCGCCCGCGATCAGCACCATGTCGGCGTACGAAGTCCAGTACGGTGCGGGCAGGATCACCTCGTCGCCGGGGTTCAGGCTGGCCATCAGCGCGTTGTAGATGACCTGCTTGGCACCCGCTCCCACCGTGATCTCGTGGGTGGCGAACTCCAGCCCGTTGTCATGGAGGAACTTGCGCTGGATAGCGGCCTTGAGTTCGGGCGTGCCGTCCAGCACGGTGTAGTGCGTGTCACCCCGCGCCATGGCCTGCTGCGCGGCTTCCTGGATGTGGGCCGGGGTGTCGAAGTCCGGCTCGCCCAGGCCCAGCACGATCACGGGCTGGCCCTGGCGCTTGAGCTCGTTGGCGGCCTGGGTGATGCGCACGATGTCCGATACGCCGATGGCGCTGATGCGGTCGGCGGCGCGAAAGGCCGTGGCGGGGATGGCGGCGTTCATTGCTGGTAGGTCTCCAGGGGCTTGTCGTTGGGGGCGGCGAACAGCTGGCGCAGCGTGGTGCCCAGCGGCAGGCTCAGACCCAGGTTCTTGGGCGGGATGGGGCTGACGAACCACTTGGTGTAGATCTTCTCCATCTCGCCGCTCTGCATGAGCTTGGTGAGCACACCGTCCACGGCCGCCTTGAAGGTCGGGTCGTCCTTGCGGAACAGCAGCGCGATCGGCTCGGCGCCCAGCGGCTCGCCCACGATGCGGTAGGCCGAGGGGTCCTTGGAATTGGCGATCATCCCGGCCAGCAGGTTGTCGTCGAGCACGAAGGCATCGGCACGGCCCGATTCGAGCAGCAGAAAGCTTTCGTGGTGGTCCTTGCCCAGCACGGTCTTGATGGGCGCACCGCCCAGGGCGCGCTCCTGCCTGCGCAGCAGCTGTACGGCCGTGGTGCCGGTGGACGCCGCAATGGTGCGGCCCGCGAGCTGGCTGATGGACTTCAGGTCCGAATCCTTGCGCACCGCCATGCGCACTTCGCTCACATAGGTGGTCACCGCGAAGGCCACCTGCTGCTGGCGCGCGGTGTTGTTGGTGGTGGGGCCGCAGCCGATGTCGAGCGTGCCGTTCTGCACCAGCGGCAGGGTGTTCTGCGCCGTCACGGCCATGTACTCGAGCTTGGCGTCGGGCACGATGTCCTTGAGCACGCGCTCGCACAGCTCGACGTGGTAGCCCACGTATTTTTCATTGGCACCCAGTGCATAGGCCATGGGCGGCGAGGTCTCGCGCACGCCGAGCACGACCTTGCCGCTGGCCTTGATCTTCTCGAGCGTGGTCTGGGCGCTGGCGCCTGCGGCGCACAGCAGCGCTGCCAGTGCCACGGCCATCATCTTGCGGTTGGGGGAAAAAGCCATGTCGTCGTCTCCTCGTTGGTTGTTGTGGATGGCGTTGGGAAAGCAATGCAGGGCGCGCCACACCCACGCGGCGGACCCCAGGTTCAGATGACGTTCTTCTCCAGCAGCGGCCGGTTCTCGGCAATGCGCGTGATGGACAGCGGCGACAGGTCGAGGCTCTGGTAGCTACCCGTGAGCAGCAGCTCGGCCACGCCCCGGCCCACGGCCGGGCACTGCTGCAGGCCGTGGCCCGAGAAGCCGTTGGCGAAGACCAGGTTGTCGCAGTCGGGGGACAGGCCCACGATGGCGTTGTGGTCGAAGGTGTTCATCTCGTAGTAGCCGGCCCAGGCGCCCTGCATGCGCAGCGCCTCGAAGCCGGGGATGCGCTCGGCCAGCGTGGGCCAGACATGCTCCTCGAACGCGTGGTACTCGGGCTCGAGCGGGGCGAAGTCGGCATCCTGGTCGGCGGGCGGCGCAAAACCGGCAATGAAGCCGCTGCCCTCGGGCCGCAGCCAGATGCCACTGGTGTCGATGAGCAGGGGGCAGCGGGGCAACGGGGCCGGGCTGGACAGGTGGAACACGGTGCGGCGCTTGCCCACCACGGGCAGCGCGATGCCGGCCCAGCCCGCGATGGCAGCGGCCCAGGGGCCGCCGGCATTCACCGCATGGCTGCAGGGCAGCGTGGTGCCGCTTTTCAGCTGCACGGCGGTGACATGCTGCACGCCATCGCTGGCAGACATGTCCAGGCCCACGGCCTCATCGGCCACGTAGCGCACGCCCTGGCTCTGCGCCTTCCTGCGCAGCGCGGTGAGCAGCAGGTAGCCGTCGAACCAGCCCTCGCCCGACAGGCCCAGCGAGCCCAGCACCACGTCCTGCAGCGCCAGCCAGGGGAAGCGCGTGGCCAGTTCGTCCGCAGTGAGCAGCGCCACATCGGCGCCATGGCGCTTTTGCAGCCCATGGTTGTCGCGCAGCGTGGCCTCGCCGGCTGCTGTGGCCAGGTACAGGTAGCCGCCCTCGTGCAGGCCGATGTGGGGCACATCGCCGTTGCATGCCAGGAGCGTGTCCACATTGCGCAGAAAGCCGATGCCATGGGCCGATATCTGCACGTTGATGTCGGTGGAGAACTGCTGGCGGATGGAACTGGCCGACAGCGCCGAGGAGGCGCGTGCATAGCCCGGGTCGCGCTCCACCACCACGACCTCGCAGCCGGGCTGCTGGCGTGTCAGCTCGTAGGCGATGGCACTGCCGATGACGCCGCCGCCGATGATCACGATGGGCATGGGGTGCTCCTGGGCGTTTGCGTAGCGAACAGCATGGTTAGAAGGTGTGAATGGACCCGGCGTGTCCGAGCAGGCCGCCAAAACGCGTGCGATCTAGGCGCAAAGCACAGCCATAGCTCGGGCTATGGCGAGCATTTGCCACGACGAGCGCGCGCGTTTTGGCGGAATGAGCGGGCATGTCGGGTTCGTTCGCACCTTCTTAGACGTCGAACTTCACGCCCTGCGCGAGCGGCAGGGCGGTGGAGTAGTTGATGGTGTTGGTGGCACGGCGCATGTAGGCCTTCCAGCTGTCGGAGCCGGCCTCTCGGCCACCGCCGGTTTCCTTCTCGCCGCCAAAGGCCCCGCCGATCTCGGCACCGCTCGGGCCGATGTTGACGTTGGCGATGCCGCAGTCGGATCCCACGGCCGACATGAACTGCTCGGCCTCGCGCACGTTGAGCGTGAAGATCGAGGACGACAGGCCTGCCCCCACGGCGTTGTTCCAGGCGATGGCCTCGTCGAGCGTACGGTAGCGCACCACGTAGAGGATGGGCGCGAAGGTCTCGTGCAGGGCCGGGCCTTCATGCTTTTGCAGTTCCACCAGCGCGGGGCGCACGTAGTAGGCATCGCTGCCGCCCAGGCCCGGTACGCGCTCGCCGCCGTGCACCTTGGCATCCAGGGCACGGGCTTCTTCCAGCGCCTTTTGCATGCCGTCGTAGGCACCGCGGTCGATCAGCGGGCCGACCAGGGTGCCGGCAGCGCGCGGATCGCCCACCTGCACGTTGCCGTACACCTTGCGCAGTTGGGGCACCAGGGTGTCGTAGATGCTCTCGTGCACGAACAGGCGGCGCAGCGTGGTGCAGCGCTGGCCGGCCGTGCCCATGGCGGCGAAGGCGATGCCGCGCAGGGCCAGGTCCAGGTCCGCCGAGGGCGCGACGATGGCGGCGTTGTTGCCGCCCAGCTCCAGGATGGCGCGCGCGAAGCGGGCCGCCAGGCGCGGGCCGACCGCGCGGCCCATGGCCGTGGAGCCGGTGGCAGAGAGCACGGCCACGCGGGCGTCGTCCACCAGCACCTCGCCGATGCCGCGCTGGCCAATCAAGAGTTCGAGCAGGCCCTCGGGCGCATCGCCGAAGCGGGCCAGGGCGCGCTGGGCGATGGCATGCGTGGCCAGGGCGGTGAGCGGCGTCTTCTCGGACGGCTTCCAGACCACGGAGTCGCCGCAGACCAGGGCCAGGGCCGCATTCCACGACCACACGGCCACGGGGAAATTGAAGGCCGAGATCACGCCGCACACGCCCAGCGGGTGCCAGGTTTCCATCATGCGGTGGCCGGGGCGCTCGGTGGCGATGGTCAGGCCATAGAGCTGGCGCGACAGGCCGACGGCAAAGTCGCAGATGTCGATCATCTCCTGCACCTCGCCCAGACCTTCGGACGGGATCTTGCCGGCCTCGATGGTCACGAGCAGGCCCAGGTCGTCCTTGGCGGCGCGCAGCTCTTCGCCGAGCAGGCGCACCAGTTCGCCACGGCGCGGGGCCGGCACATTGCGCCAGGCCTGGAACGCGGCCTGCGCGCGCGCGATGGCGGCGGTGGCGTCGGCCGGCGAGACCTCGTGCACGGCGCCGATGGCCTCCCCGGTGATGGGCGAACGCACCGACAGGCCGCCACCGGTATAGGCCGTACGGGGCACGCCCAGGCGCTGCAGCAGCGCATCGGCGTCGGTCACGAGGGAAGCAGAGGCGGAGGTATCGGACATGGCGGCGTTGGATAGAAGGGGTTCAGCAATGCCCCCAATATCGCCCAATCGCCATCTGCCGGATAGCAAAAAATTGGAACAACTTGATTCGCAAATAGAATCAACTCTCTGCAATACCCAGGCCATTTTTGGGGAATGCATATGCACCATCGCAGTGCGCCAGCGGTGTAAGCCCTGAGAATCATTCTCCTCACGCATGAACAGACATGTTCCGCAAGACCTTCCTGCCACCGGTGGCCGACCTGCTCGCCTTCGAGGCGGCCGCGCGCCACACCAGCGTCTCGCGCGCAGCCGAAGAGCTGCACCTGACGCAAAGCGCCGTCTCGCGCCAGATACGCCAGCTGGAGGAGCAACTGGGCATGGCCCTGTTCCACCGCGTGCGCCAGCGCGTGGTGCTGACCGATGCCGGGCGCGTCTACGCGGCCGATGTGCGCGCCCTGCTGCAGCAGCTGTCGGCCGCCACGCAAAAGGCCATGGCCTTTTCGAGCGCGGGCGGGCTGCTCAACCTGGCCGTGCTGCCCACGCTTGGCACACGCTGGCTGATACCGCGGCTGCCGGGCTTCATGGCGCTGTACCCCGATGCCACGGTGAATTTCTCGGCGCGCTCCGAGCCCTTCGACTTTGCGCAGGAGCCCATGGACGCGGCCATCCACTTCGGCGCGCCGCACTGGGCCGGCGCCGTCTGCGAGTACCTGATGCACGAGCAGGTGTTGCCCGTGTGCAGCCCCGCCTACCGCACCCAGCAAGGCCTGCGCTCCCCTGCCGACCTGGCCGGCGCCGTGCTGCTGCAGCAGAACACCCGCCCCACGCAATGGACCGAATGGTTCGAGCGCGTGGGCGCGCCCACGCCGCAGGCGCTGCGCGGGCCCCGCTATGAGCAGTTCTCGATGATCGCGCAGGCGGCGGTGTCGGGCCTGGGCGCGGCGCTGCTGCCGCGCTTTCTGATCGAGGGGGAACTTGCTTCGGGGGCCCTGGTGGCCCTGTCCACCGAGGTGCTCACCAGCAGCGAGGCCTACTACCTGGTCTACCCCGAGGCGCGCGCCCAGACGCCACTGGTCAAGGCCTTCAGGGATTGGCTACTCGCGCAGTGCGCGGGCATCGCCACGGCCGCCCGCCCCAGCCTATAGATGGCTGTGCGCGTAGGTGTGGATGGCCTCACCGAGAAACGCCACCATGCGCGGGTGGTAGGCATTGTGAAAAGCCTTCATGTCGGGGTTGTCGGCATAGAACAGTGCCGTGCCGATATAGGCCTCGCGTGACGGCGCATAGAAGCGCGACGCAATGGCATGGTGCCGTGCCATGAGGGACTGGATGGCCGGCGAAGAGGGCTCGGCGCTGTCGATCAGCGGCGCCAGTTCCTCATAGAAACGCTGGAAGTCCTGGTGCGCCCGGGCCTTGTCGACATGGGCCCACTGGTGGGTGGCCGCCAGCGAGGCGGCCTGCTCTGAGCCCTGCGCATCGCGGCATTGCTGGAGGTAATCGGGGCTTGCGTTCTGCAATGTAGTCATGGGTGCGGCATTCGGCCGTATGGAGAGGAACACGGACTGTAGGCGCCGCCCCGCAGCTCCGGACCCAGTCCTTGCGGTGCCTTGTGTCCGGTATCACCGGTTGCACACCCTTCGCGTTGCGGGCGAACTACAGCAAGGCCGCCACCATGATCGCCAGCCCGGCGATGCTCACGGCCCAGGTGGCCGTGCGCACATACGGGATGCCGATGTAGTACACCGGGATGTAGACCATGCGCGCCCAGAAGAACACCTGGGCGCCCAGCTCTACCTGGCTGCCGGTGCGGTTGCTGGCCGTGGCCGCCAGGCCCAGGATGGCAAAGAACACGAGGTTGTCAAAGCTGTTGCGCGCCGTGCGCTCGGCGCGGCCGGCAAAGGCCCCCGGGTCGGCCAGGTGGTCGCGGTTGCCGAAGGCCAGCAGCAGGCCCGAGGGCGTCCAGGCGCGGGCGCGGATCAGGCTGGCCACGACCACCAGCAGCCAGGTGATGATGGCGAAGTACACGACGAGGGTGAGGATGGGGTTCATGGCAGCCCTGGGGCAAGGGGGTTGGAAAACGCCGCATCCATGGCACCTGGACAGGGCAGGAACCCGCAGCATACGCCGCGGGACTCCGTGTCAGTTCGGTGCCGCCGGGACACCGCCTGGCACCAGGCGCTGCTCGGGCTGCTGCCCTGCCAGGCTTTGCGCGGGGCGGCGCAGGGTGGCGTCGAACGGGTGGATGCGCGGACCGATGGCAGCGGCCTCGCGCTTGAGCAGCTCCACCACCGTGGGCAGGCGGTCTTCGTTGAGGCGCGCCGAGATGGTGCCCACGCTGAGCGCGGCCACGGCGCGGCCCTCGCGGTCGAGCACCGGTACGCCCACGCCGGCCATGCCTTCCAGCAGGCCGGTGTTGCGGGCGGCATAGCCGGTCTGGCGCACGCGCTCGATCTCGGTGCGCAGGTAGACCTCGTCGTACACGCCGTACTCGCGCACGCGCGACAGGTTGAAGCGGATCACCTCTTCGCGCTCGGCCTCGGGCAAAAAGGCCAGGATGGACAGCGCCCCCTGCCCCACCCCCAGCGCCACCCGGCCGCCGATGTCCCCGGTGAAGGAGCGGATCGGGAACGGCCCCTCGCTGCGGTCCAGGCAGATCGCATCGAAACCGCTGCGCACCAAAAGGAAGATGCTGTCGCCCAGGCTTGCGCTCAGGCGCAGCAGCGCGGGCCGGCACAGGCTGCGCAGGTCGCCCGGGTTGCCGGCCTTGGCCGCCAGGGCGAAGAACTCGGTGGACAGGCGGTAGAGCTTGCTGCGCTCGTCCTGCTCGGCCATGCCCTCTGCGACCAGTGACTGCAGCAAACGGTGCGTCGTGCCCTGGGTCAGGCCCACGGCGCGCGCCAATTGGGTGACGCGCCCCCCCTCGGCCTGCACCTCGGCCAGAGCCCGGATGACGGCAAACATGCGGGGCACGCCGCCCGTGGAGGTGGAAGCTGGTTCCATGCACTGCTCCTGTGGAATAGATGGCATTTTGAAGGCCCATCATATTCCATTAAACGGAATAAATTCAATAAATATTCTGATTAATGGAATACCCGATGCGAACTGGCCTGATTACTGCAATACATTGAATCGAAAGCGCAAGACAGTCCACGGGATGCTCCCTCCTGCACCGCCCCGGTGCAGACAGGGAACAGGCACCACAGCGACTGCCGCAGCGCGGCGATGAAACAGCGACCAGAAAGGCCCGTGCATGTCCTTCCTTCAACTCACTGACGTGACCAAGTTCTACGGCAGCACCTGCGCGGTGCAGGCCATGAACCTGGCGGTGGAAAAAGGCGAATTCGTGTCATTGCTGGGCCCTTCGGGCTGCGGCAAGACCACCACCTTGCAGATGGTGGCGGGTTTCGAGGCGGTGAGCAGCGGCCGCATCGAACTCGACGGGCGCGACATCACCCATGCCAAGGCCAACACGCGCGGCCTGGGGATCGTGTTCCAGAGCTACGCCCTGTTCCCGCACATGACGGTGGCCGACAACGTGAGCTTCGGCCTGGAGATGCGCAAGGTCGCCAAGGCCGAGCGCAAGGAGCGCGTGGCCCAGGCCCTGGGGCTGGTGCACCTGGAGGCCCACGCCACGCGCTACCCGCGCGAGCTATCCGGCGGCCAGCGCCAGCGCGTGGCGCTGGCGCGCGCGCTGGTGATCGAGCCGCCCGTGCTGCTGCTCGACGAGCCCCTGTCCAACCTCGATGCCAAGCTGCGCGAGGAGATGCAGTTCGAGCTGCGCCAGATCCAGCGCAAGGTGGGCACGACCACGGTGATGGTCACGCACGACCAGAGCGAGGCCATGTCCATCAGCGACCGCGTGGTGGTGATGGAGGCCGGCCGCGCCACGCAGATCGACCACCCGCACCGCGTCTACGAGCACCCGCGCACGCGCTTTATCTCCACCTTCGTGGGCAAGGCCAACCTGCTGCCCGGCAAGGTCACGGCCAGCGGCACTGAGCGCACCCACGTGGCCGTGGGTTCGCTGGCCGTGCAGGTGGAGGGCCCGGCGTTCCGGCCCGGCGCCGCCGTGCTGCTCAGCGTGCGGCCCGAAAAGCTGCAGCTGGTGCCTGCCGTCCAGGGCCGGCTCGACGGCGAGGTGGGCGAGCGCTTCTTCCTGGGCAGCCAGTGGCTGTACCGCGTGGCCACACCCGTGGGCGACCTGATGGTGCTGGCCCCCAACGATGGCCGCAACGCGCTGAACGAAGGTGACCGCACCGGCGTGGACTGGCCCGACCACTGCATGCGCCTGCTGCTGGCCGACGAAGACAGCGCATTGCACGACGCCAAGGTGGCCGCATGACCAGCGCTGCACGCAAGGCCGTGCCCTGGTGGCTCTCGGGCCCGGCACTGCTGCTGTTCACCGCGCTGCTGCTGGTGCCGCTGGCGCTCACGGCCGTGCTGTCGTTCAACGCCTTCGACCCGGCCACGGGCGTGAAGGCCGGCGAGTACACGCTGGAGCACTACGCCCACGTCTTCGCCGATTCGTACTACCACGCCATCTTCTGGCGCACCTTCTGGATCTCGGCCCTGGTCACGCTGATCTGCGTGCTCGTCGGCGCGCCCGAGGCCTATATCCTGAGCCGCATGCGCAACCCCTGGCGCTCGGTGCTGCTGCTGGTGGTGCTGGCACCGCTGCTGGTGTCGGTGGTGGTGCGGGCCTTCGGCTGGAGCATGCTGCTCGGGCCCGAGGGCCTGGTCAACGGCACGCTCAGGCTCGTCGGCATCGGCCCGGTGAAGATGCTCTACACCGAGATCGCCGTCATCATCGCCCTGGTGCATGTGATGCTGCCCTTCATGGTGATCCCCGTGTGGACCTCGTTGCAAAAGCTCGACCCCGGCGTGCAGAACGCCGCGCTGTCGCTCCGGGCATCGCCGTTCACCACGCTGCGCCGCATCGTGCTGCCGCAGGTGCTGCCGGGCATCCTCTCGGGCAGCCTGATCGTCTTCGGCCTGGCGGCCAGCTCCTTCGCCATCCCCGGCCTGCTCGGTGGGCGGCGCCTGAAGATGGTGGCCACCGTGGTCTACGACGAATACCTGCACGAGCTGAACTGGCCCCTGGGCGCCGCCGTGGCCCTGACCCTGCTGGTGGCCAACCTGGTGGTGATGCTCAGCTACAACCGCCTGGTCGAAGGTCGCTACAAAAAGGCACTGGGATGACGACGCAGAGCCCGCAGGAAATCTGAACATGCAAAAAAACGGCCCCATCGCCCTGGCGTTCAACGCCCTCGTCATCGCCTTCATGCTCGCACCCCTGCTGGTCGTGTGCGTGGTGGCCTTCACGCCCGAAAACACGCTGACCCTGCCGACCACCGCGTTCTCGCTGCGCTGGTTCAAGGCGGTGTTCGACCACCCCGACTTCGTGCAGTCGTTCTGGAACAGCCTGTGGCTGGCGCTCGCGTCGGCCACGCTGGCCACGGTGCTGGCCGTGCCCGCGGGCATCGCCATCACGCGCTACGAATTCCCGGGCCGTGGCTTTCTCAACGGCCTGTTCCTGTCGCCGCTGATCATTCCGCACCTGGTGCTGGGCGTGGCCCTCTTGCGCCTGTTCGCGCTGGTGGGCGGCACGGGCAGCTTCGGCTGGCTGGTGCTGGCCCATGCCCTCATCGTCACGCCTTACACGCTGCGCCTGGTGGTGGCGGCGCTGGTCGGGTTCGACCGCAGTGCCGAACACGCGGCGCTGTCGCTCGGTGCCAGCCAGGCCACGGTGTTCACGCGCATCACGCTGCCCATGATCCTGCCGGGCGTCACCGGCGGGTGGATGCTGGCCTTCATCAACAGCTTCGACGAGGTGACCATGTCGATCTTCGTCACCTCGCCGAGCACGGTGACGCTGCCCGTGCGCATGTACATGTACGCCACCGAGTCCATCGACCCGCTGATGGCCGCAGTGTCGGCCCTCATGGTGGCCGTGACCGCGGTTGCCATGGTACTGCTCGACCGCGTCTATGGCCTGGACCGCGTCCTCGTGGGACGCAAGTAAGCCATGGCCATGACGATGACCTCCCCGGCTTCGCCGCTGCTGCGCCGTGTGGCCGAAACCACGCGCCAGGCCGTGCCCTTCGTGCTCGACGGCCAGCCGGCCAGCGCGCTCGAAGGCGACACCGTGCTCACCGCCATCCTCACCCTGCAGGCGCGGCTGCGCCACAACGAATTCAGCCACGAGCCGCGCGCCGGCTTTTGCATGATGGGCGCCTGCCAGGACTGCTGGGTGCAGACCGGCAGCGGCGAGCGCCTGCGCGCCTGCGCCACCTTCATACAGCCGGGCATGAACCTGCGCACCCAGGAAGGTGCAGCATGAGCGAGCGCACGACCCTGCAGGCCGTGGTCGTGGGTGCGGGCCCCGCCGGCATACGCGCCGCGCAGACCCTGGCCGCCCATGGCGTGCGCCCCGTGCTGCTCGACGAATCGGCGCGCGGCGGCGGCCAGATCTACCGGCGCCCGCCCGCGCACTTCGCACGCCCGGCCTCGGCCCTGTACGGCACCGAGGCAGCGCGCGCCACGGCCGTGCATGCCGCGCTCGACGGCATGGCAGGAGAGATCGACTACCACCCCGACAGCCTGGTGTGGAACGCCCAGGGCGGCCTGCTCGACGTGCTGCACGGCCCCACGCAGACCACGCGCACCGTGGCCTACGGCCCGCTCATCGTGGCCAGCGGCGCGGCCGACCGCGTGCTGCCCGTGCCGGGCTGGACACTGCCCGGCGTGTACAGCCTGGGCGGGGCCCAGGTGGCGCTCAAGTTCCAGGGCTGCACCATCGGCAGCCGCGTGGTGCTGATGGGCACCGGCCCGCTGCTGTACCTGGTGGCCTACCAGTACGCACGCGCCGGTACCACCGTGGCCGCCGTGCTGGACACCGCGCGCCTGGCCGACCAGGTGGCCGCCGTGCCGGCCCTGCTGACCCAGCCCGCCACCTTCGCCAAGGGCGTGTACTACGTGGGCTGGCTGCGCGCGCATGGCGTGCCCATCCACACCGGCGTGCGCCCCGTGCGCGTGCTCGGCAGCGAGCGCGTGGAGGGCGTGGTGTGGAGTGACGGCACCCGCGAGCACACGCTGGCCTGCGACGCCGTGGGCCTGGGCTACGCCCTGCGCTCCGAGACCCAGCTGGCCGACCTGCTGGGCTGCCGCTTTGCCTGGGCGCCCCTGCACCGCGTCCACCTGCCCGAGCGCGATGCCGCGGGCCGCAGCAGCGTGGCCAACGTCTACCTGGCCGGCGACGGCGCGGGCATCATGGGCGCCGATGCGGCCGAGTGGGCCGGCGAGCGCGCTGCGCTAGCCTTGCTGGCCGACCAGGGCGTGGCGGTGGATACGGCCCGCGCGCAGGCGCTCGAAGACAGGCTCGCCCACCTGCAGCGCTTTCGCGAAGGGCTGGAGCGCGCCTTTCCCTTCCCGGCCGACTGGGCCGCGCATGCATCCGACGATCTGGTGGTGTGCCGTTGCGAGAATGTCACCGCGGGCCAGTTGCGCGAGACCGTGCGCGAGGCCGGCGCCGACGAGATGAACCGCCTGAAGGCCTTGACCCGCGTCGGCATGGGCCGCTGCCAGGGCCGCAGCTGCGGGGTGGCGGCGGCGGAGATCCTGGCCCATGCAACCGGCAAGCCGGTGGAGCTGGTGGGCCGGCTGCGCGGCCAGGCCCCGATCAAGCCCATTCCCATCCACCTGCAGGCCGCCAGCCCGCACCACGGAACCGCAGCATGAGCACCGCCACGCCAACCCTGACCAGCAGCCCGCGGGTGCTGGACACCGATGTCGCCATCGTCGGTGGCGGCATCGTGGGCGCATCGGCCGCGTTGGCGCTGCGCCGCCGGGGTGTGGACGTGGTGCTGCTCGAACGTGACCTGTGCGGCTCGCGCTCCAGCGGCGTGAACTATGGCGGTGTGCGCCGCCAGGGCCGGCCGGTGAGCCAGCTGCCGCTGGCGCAGCGCGCCCACGAGATCTGGGGCCGCCTGCCCGCGCTGCTGGGCACCGATGGCGAGTACCAGCGCACCGGCCATTTCAAGATCGCGCGCAGCGAGGCCGACCTGGCCTCGCTGGAGAAGTACCAGGCGATGAGCCGCGACTTCGGGCTCGGGATCGAGCTGCTGTCGGGCGCCCGCCTGCGCGAGCGCTGCCCCTGGCTCGGAGGCCGCGCCGTGGGCGGATCGCTGTGCCCCGATGACGGACAGGCCAACCCGCGCCTGGTGTCACCCGCGTTCGCCCTGGCGGCGCGGCGTGCGGGCGCGCACATCTTCGAGCGCACGCCGCTCGATGCGGTGGAGCACGATGGCCGGCAGTTCACGCTGCACTCGGGGCAGCAGTTGCGGGTGCGCGCGCCCGTGCTGATCAACTGCGCCGGCGCCTGGGCCGGCCCGCTGGCGGCACAGTTCGGCGAGGCCGTGCCGTTGCGCTCGGGCCACCCGGCAATGGCCGTGACCGAGCCCCTGCCCTATTTCATGCAGTGGAGCCTGGGCGTGGAAGGCGGCGGCATCTACTGCCGCCAGGTGGCGCGCGGCAACCTGGTGCTGGGCGGTGGATCCGGCGTGGCGCTGGACGGCGACCGCGCCCGCTCCGAGCGCAGCGCCATTGCGGCGCTGGCGGTGCAGGCCATCGAGCTGCTGCCGGCACTCAAGCATGCCCATTTCATCCGTACCTGGAGCGGTACCGAGGGCTACCTGCCCGACCGCCAGCCGGTGCTGGACACCAGCCGCACCACGCCCGGACTCATCCACGGCTTCGGCTTTGCGGGGGCGGGTTTCCAGATCGGCCCCGCGGTGGGCGAGGTGCTGGCCGAACTCGCACGCGACGGGCGCAGCAGCACGCCCACCGACGCCTTTGCCATTGACCGATTCGCCACCGCAGATGCGCCAGCGGCCGCAGCTGCCCATTGATCCCCATCCCCTGCCCGCTACCGACGACAACCTGAAAGGAAAGACCCATGACCTCTTCTCGCCAGACCTCTTTTCTGCGCCGCGCGCTGCCCGCGGCCGCCGCAGCGGTGACGCTGGCCGCCAGCGGCATGGCCGGGGCGCAGACGAAAACGATCTACATCGGCATGAACGGCGGCACGATGGAGAAGGCGTACACGCAGTACGTCTTCCCGGCCTTCGAGAAGCTGCACGGCGCCAAGGTGGTGGTGGTGCCGGGCACCTCCTCGGACATCCTGGCCAAGGCGCAGGCCAACAAGGACAAGCCGCAGATGCACGTGATGTTCCTCGACGACGGCATCATGGTGCGCGCCATGGGCATGGGCCTGTGCCAGAAGCAGCGGCCCAACCCGCACCTCGCCGAGATCTACCCGGCCGCCCGTTTCAAGGACGACCTGGCCAGCGGCGTGAGCCTGGGCATGACCGGCATTGCCTACAACACCAAGATGTTCACCGAGAAGGGCTGGGCACCGCCGACCTCGTGGATGGACTTCGCCGACCCCAAGTACAAGGGCAAGGTGGTTTTCCAGTCCATGCCTTCGTCGTCCTTCGGGCTGCATGGCTTCCTGATGTTCAACCGCATCCAGGGCGGCAACGACAAGAACGTGGAGCCGGGTTTCAACAACTGGGCCAAGACCATCGGCCCGAACGTGCTCGAGTACATCCCGAGCTCGGCCAAGATCTCGGAGATGGTGCAGACCGGCGAGGCTGCGATGTTCCCGCTCACGCCAACGGCCGTGGCCGCGCTCAAGACCAAGGGCATCCCGGTGGAGTACGCGCAGCCCAAGGAGGGCTCGGTGGTGCTGATGGTGGGCCAGTGCGTGATCGCCAACAACAGCGAACCCGAGCTGGCGCAAAAGCTCGCCGAGTTCCTGCTGAGCCCGCTGGCCCAGGCCAATGTGCTGCAGTTCGGCGCCCAGATCCCCACCAACCCCAAGGCCCCGGCCGTGGGCGAAGGGGCAGCCCAGGTGGCCCAGATCAGCCAGTGGATGAAGAATGCCGTGACGCTGGACTGGGATGCCGTGAACGCCAACCGCCCCGCCTGGAACGCGCGCTGGAACAAGACCGTCGAGCGCTGATCGGCCTTGGCGGCAGGGGCATGGCCTGCCCCGCGGCGACCTGGTGGGCCGCGCGGGCAGGCTATCCGTGACATATGTCACCGGGGCCGCCCGCGCCTGGCGCGCGCAGTGCGCCAAACGGCCTGCAGGACTTCAGAATCCGCTCCATCGAGTTTCTGACCCCCTTCCTACAAGGCTTCCCCACCATGAAACGCTGGATCCAATGGACCGCCTGCAGCGCCCTGGCACTGGGCGTGCTGGTTGCCGCAACGGCGGCCACCGGCCTGTACCTGGCCGAGCAAAAGCGCAACCGCTACATCGACGTCAAGCCCCGCCCCGTGGCCTACACGACCGAGGCGCAGACCATCGAGCGCGGGCGCTACCTGTTCAGCTCGCGCGGCTGCACCGACTGCCATGGCGCTGCGGGCACGGGCCGCGAGTTCGTCAACGACGGCAAGGGCACGCGCCTGGCCGGCCCCAACATCACGGCGGCCGGCGTGGTGGCCCGCTACCAGCCCGAGGACTGGAACAGCGCCATCCGCCACGGCGTCAAGCCCAACGGCCGCCCGCTGCTGGTGATGCCCAGCGAGGACTACAACCGCCTGACCAACGACGACCTGAACGCCCTGGTCTCCTACATCCGCCAGTTGCCTGCCAAGGAGGGCACGCCTGCCGCCATCGAGCTGCCGCGCCCAGCCTGGGTGCTGTACGGGCTGGGCCTGATTCCCGACGCCGCCGCGCGCATCGACCACCAGTTGGCCCCCTCGCGCCCGGTACCCGCCGGCGTGACAGTGGCCAATGGCCAGTACGTGGCGAACATGTGCATCGGCTGCCACGGCGCCAACCTGGCGGGCGGCAAGATCCCCGGCGGCCCGCCGGACTGGCCGGCCGCCGCCGACATCCGCCCCGGCAAGGACAGCTCCATGGCGCGCTACCCGACGGCGGAGAGCTTTGTGGCCATGCTGCGCAACGGCAAGCGGCCCGATGGCACGTCCATCCAGGTCATGCCCTTCGAGTCCCTGGGCCAGCTCAGCGATGTGGATGCGCGCGCCCTGTACGCCTACCTGCAGGCCCTGCCCGCCGACGGCAGCATGCCCCCCGCCCCTGCGGCCGAGGTGGCACTGAACCACCGCTGAAGCGGCCCGCTCCCGGCGCCCGTCAGTGCGTGTGCTGGTGGGCCGGCTGTGCCTGGCTGTAAGAGCCCATGGGGCCGCCAGGTGCGGTGGAAGGCGGCGGTGCCCGGCGCACGCGCGGCACCACGCTCAGTTGCACCGTGTCGAGCACCGGCGTGGCCAGCACCTGCACGGCCTTGCGCGGCAGGTCCACCAGCTGCTCGGCATGCCACACGCGCACCTGGGCTGCGCCCTCGGGCACGCTGGCGAAGCGGGCGATGCCGTTGTCGTCGGTCTTGAGTGTCCAGGCCGAATCGGTCACGAACACGTGGCCGCGCATGGAGCCGTGCAGGTGGCAACCGAGCAGCACCACGCCGGCGGTGTCGAGCTTCACGTCGGCGAAATTCGAGGGCTTGCCATCGGCCTTGCCGGCCAGCCGCAATTCAAAGCCACCGGTGCCGGGCGCCGCGCTGGCCGCGGGCGCGGCGGCGTTGCCGCGCACATGGTGGTCCCAGCGGTCCTGGTTGGTGAAACGCACCGTGGTGCCCGGCACCACCACCGTCACGGCAGGCACGAAACGCATCTTCTCCTGCTCGATCACGGGGCTGGGTGCCACCAGCGTGGGCGCGGCACCGCTGCCGGCGGGCGGGTAGACCACCACCACGGCGTCGGGCACGGGCTTGCCCTCCTTGTCGAGTACCTGGATCTGTACGTTGCCGGCGTGCGCCCCCAGGGCAAGGAGGCTGGCGGCGATGGCGATGAGCGTGTGTTGCATGGGCAAGGTTCCCTCTCTCTGAGTCAGTGAACGGTGATCACGTCGCGGTGCATGGGGGCCAGCAGGGCCAGCAGGCGGTTCTGCTGGGCGAAAGGAATGCCCTGCGCGTCCATGGCGCTTTGCAGCACCTCGACGAGCGCATGGAAGTGGCCCTTGTTGATCTGCATGTCGGCATGGGCCGATTTCATATCGGCGCCTTCGTATTTGCAAGGCCCGCCGCTGAGCTGGCAGAACTGGTCGGCCAGGCTCTCCTTGAGCGCTGCGGGCTTGGTGTCCTTGAAGTGGGCGCCGATGCGTGGGTCCTTCACGGCGCGGTTGACGAAGTCGTCCACCAGGCGGTCGATGCCGGGCTTTTCGCCCAGCGCCTGGTACAGGCCCGCAGGCGCTGCGGATTGGGCCAGGGCGGGCAGCGCCAGCAGGCAGGCACCGGCGAGGCCCAAGGCCATCAGGGTCTTTTTCATGATCGGTCTCCAGAAGTGCCGGGGGTCAGAACGCGGCTTGTGCAGAGAGGTAGTAGCCAGTCTGGCGCCGGCCCTGGGTCACCCCGGGCACGATGCGGCCCAGGTCCACGTAGGCCAACGTGAGCGACAGGTGCTTGCTCGGTGCCCAGGCGATGAACAGGTCCTTCCAGTCGTCCTCGCGCAGCCCTGCGCCCAGGCCGGCCGCAGCGCCCAGCGCCTGCAGGTGGTTGGGCTTGAAGCGGTATTCGGCGCCCACGGCGACGTTCTTGCTCACCAGGTAGGCCACCGAAAATTCGGGCTGCAGGCTGCGGCTGTTCTTGCCCGGGGCCGCCGAGCCAAAGCCCAGCAGGCCGTTCTGGTTGGCGTTGGTGGAACGCAGCGTGGCGTTGACCAGCAGGCTCTGCGCCAGGAAGAGCTTGGTGGCGCTTACATAGAGGTCGGTGCCGCTGTCCTTCACGCCCAGGAAGTTGTAGACCGACTGGATGGAGCCAGGGTGGGCGCGCTTGTGCTCGATGCCCACCGCGATCTGCGGCATGAAGCTGTCGGCATCGAGCACCGCATCGCCGGCGACCCGGAACTTGAGGCCCACCACGTCCATCCTGATGTGCTGGCCGGGGGTCACGCCAAAGGCCGCGATGCCGTTGAGCGCCAGCGCTGGCGAGGCATCAAAGTCCTGCCGTGCCAGCGACAGCTCGGCCCGGTCGAACAGCCCCACGGCCACGCCGTAGCCAGTGAGGCCGTAGTCGCGCGTGCCGGCGCGCGTGGCGTAGCCGCTGAAGCCGACCTCGCCCTCGGTGGCGTTGCTGCCGATCACGGCCCAGGGCGTGAGCCCCCCGCCAGCCGATCCCGCAATGGTGCTCACGCCGCCGGTGAGCAGCAGCTTGCCGGTGTCCGCCTGCGCCAGCCCGGCCACCATGGCCAGGACCGCAAACACGGTGAAAGGATGCCTGTGGTTCATCGAGGGCTCCATTACGAAAGCGATGTAAGAGGATGTTGCACCCTACTTACGCAATCTGGTGCGCCACGGATTCAAAAACCACAGATATTTTTCTTCCACCCAAACCCCGAGGGCTGCACCCTGCGGCCTTGCGGCGTCCTGCACCGCCCACCACCCGTCCAACTTGGCGCGGAACCATGCCAGTGCCGCCGTGCAAGGGCCGCCCCGCCGCACTGGCGGCGTCCCCCTGGGGGGAAGGCGCGCAGCGCCTCAGGGGGCTTCATGCTTTTACAACATGCGCTGGATCAGCTCGCCCTTGAACAGCACGGGGCCCGTGGGCCCGCCTGCGCTGGGCACACCGCCCCTGGGCTCCAGGCTGATGGCCAGAACGGGCACCTGGCGCACATCGGCCTCGCCGGCCGTCAGATTGAGCAGCTTCTCCTGCCCCAGCACGCCGAGCGAACGCGGCCCGCCCGCAGGCGGCAGCGCCCACAGCTGCAGCGATTGGTCCGCCCCCTCCTGGAAGCCGCCCACGCGCTGCAGTTCCAGCCGGTTGTTCTTCGGATCGAAGGTCACCAGCATGGAAGCCGCGGCCTTGTCGTCGGCCAGCACGGCCACGTACTGGATCTGCGGCGCGGCCTGCAGCTGCTGGCGCAGCTCGGCGATCTGGGCGCCGCTGCTGGCGCGCAAGCCGCCATTGACCTGCAGCCCGACCACCACCGCCACCAGGGTGGCCAGGGCGCCGGCCACGGCCGCACCACGCCACAGCAGCAGGCTGCGCAGCCAGCCACCGGGGCCCGCGGACACCGGCAAGGCCGGCTCGCCGTCACCGGCCAGGCGAGCTGCCTGCATGGCCTGGGCCTGGCGTTCGGCTTGCACCAGGTTGTGGATGCGCGTCCACACGGCGGCATCGGGCTGCGCGAGTTCCTGCAGCTCGGCCAGACCCGACCAGTGGGTCTGCCACACCAGGGCGGCCGCCCGCACGGCCGCATGCTCGCGGGCCAGGGTCTCGAAGCGGCGGCGTGCGCCGCCGCGCAGGGTACCGAGCGCATAGCTGGCAGCCAGGCGGTCGAGCAGTTCGGGGTGTTGGGTGATGTTCATGGTGCGCCTCGGCTCAGATGTAGCGGGCCATGCACTGGCGCAACTGCTCCAGGCCCCGCCGGATCCAGCTCTTCACGGTGCCCAGCGGCAGTTGCAGCTGCTCGGCCAGCTCGCTGTGGCTCTGGTCGCGCAGGTAGGCCAGGCTCACCACCTCGCGCTGCTTGTTGTCCAGTTTGCCCAGGCATTGGTGCAGTGCAAAGGCCTGTTCGCTGGCCTGGGTCACGTCCATGGGGTTGGGCGAATCGCCTTCCAGGGTCTGGGCCATCTCGTCGTCGAACTCGTTGGTGAGGTCGCTGCGCTCGGAACTGCGCTTGCGCAGCGCGTCCAGCGCACGGCTGCGCACGATCAGCCCCATCCAGGCCATGGGCGGGCTCAGCGATGCGCGGTAGTTGCCCGCCCCACGCCAGATGCTCAGGAACGCCTCCTGCAGCACGTCCTCCGCCACGTCACGGTGGCGCACGATGCGCAACGCCAGGCCGAACAGCTTGGACGAGGTGCTCTCGTACAAGGCTTTCAGCGCGGAGTCGTCCTGCGCGGCAATGCGGTCAAGGAGGTACATCAGTTCACTGTCTGGGGTGAGGGTGCTCATGCGCCGATTGTGTGGGATGGGCCCGAAGTCACGGTGGAAGTTGCAAGGGGTCTGCTGTGGATACGCCACAAACCGGCATCTGGATGCAGGGTCTCCCCATAGAACCGCCCCCACTCCGGTGCTGCATCCAATGGCTGGCCAGCCCCGTATAGGTGGCACAAGGCACGGGCGGCGCCCCGCAGGCACTGCCCCGTGCTCCCCCATCCGACCCAGCCTGGCCCCATGAACGACCCCACCGGACTTTGCAGCCCCCTTCCCACCCGGCATCCCCAGCCAGGCCTCCCAGGATGAGGCCCGATGTGAAACGAAGCACGGTGGCGTTCGCCACCTGCCTGCTCTGGCTCGCGGGCAGCGGTGTATCCGCCCAATCGGTGGAACGCGGACGCGCCGTGTACCAGGAGCATTGCGCAGGCTGCCACAGCGTGGAGGCGCACCGCGAGGGCCCCGCCCACCGCGGCGTGGTCGGCCGCCGTGCAGGCGCCCTCAAGGACTACCCATATTCACCGGCCCTGCAGGCCAGCAAGCTGCTGTGGACCCGCGCCACGCTCAAGGCCTGGCTGACCGATCCGGAGGCGCTGATCCCCGGTCAGGCCATGGACTACAGCCTGGACGACGCGCAGGAGCGCGAAGACGTGGTGGCCTACCTGGCCACGCTGCGGCGGCTGGCGGCCCTGACCGCCCCGGCCCCCTGATACGGTGCCCCGCTACCACTGGGCGCAGATGCCCACCAGCCCCGCCAGCACCAGCGCCAGGCCGATGCCCTCGGTGCGCGACAGGCTCTCGCGGAACATGCGCCGCGACACCAGGTAGCTGAACAGCACCTCGACCAGCCCCAGCGTGCGCACGTCGGACGCCGGGCGCATGGCATAGGCCGTGAACCAGGCGATGGAGGCCAGCGCGCCCATGGAGCCCGCCACCACCGACAGCCGCCAGGCGCGCGCAATCGCACCGGCCACGCCGGGCTGGCGCGCCAGCAGCCAGCCGCCCAGCACCAGGGTCTGCAGCAGCTGCGCCCAGAACACGCCCCAGGCGCCGGCCACCCAGGGTGCCACGCCCTCGCCCAGCGCCAGCGAGGCCCCGCGAAAACCCACGCTGGCGAGCGCAAAGCACGCCCCCGAGGCCAGGCCGTAGACCACCAGCTTGCTGCTGCCGCCCTCCCCTGCGCGCAGCGCGCGCCAGCCGCCGGCCGGCAGCGAGAGCAGCACCACGCCCACGGTGGCCACGGCCATGGCGCCAAAGGCCAGCGGGCCGGGCAGTTCCTGCAGCAGCACGGCCGAGAACAGCGCGACCTGCAGCACCTCGGTCTTGGAATAGGCCACGGCGAGCACGAAATTGCGCTCCTTCATCGCCAGCAGCAAAAAGGCCGTGGCCCCCACCTGCGTGAGCGCACCCATGGCCAGCCAGGCGGCATAGGGCAGCGAGAAATGCGGAACGCCGTAGCCGGTGCCGACGAAGGTCAGGCCCGCCACCCAGGCCGAGGCCAGCGGCAGCCCGTAGAGAAAGCGCACCAGCGTGGCCGCCAGCGTGCCCAGCTCGGCCGTGACGGAGCGCTGTGCGGCGTTGCGCGCCGTCTGCGCGAGCGCGGCCCAGAGGGTGAGGGGAATCCAGGCCCAGGCCATCCATGAAAGAGTCATCGATGGGTTATAACGCCCTGCCGTGGCGCCCAGCCCACTCCAAAGGGCACGGCCGCCATACAGGCTGGAGAAGGCCCGCGCTACCTGGCTGGATGCCTACACCGGGTAGGTGCCGGGCAGCAGGATCGAGCGGTCCACGTTGTTGATGTTGGTATGGCCGCAGAAGGCCATGGTGATGTCCAGTTCCTTCTGGATGATCTGCAGCGCACGGGTCACGCCGGCCTCGCCGAAGGCACCCAGGCCGTAGAGGAAACTGCGCCCAATCAGCGTGCCCTGCGCGCCCAGCGCGCGGGCCTTGAGCACGTCCTGCCCGCTGCGGATGCCGCCGTCCATCCAGACTTCGATGTCCTTGCCCACGGCCTGGGCGATGCCCGGCAGCGCGGCGATGGACGAGGGCGCACCGTCGAGCTGGCGCCCGCCGTGGTTGCTCACGATGAGCGCATCGGCCCCGCTGTCCACGGCCAGGCGCGCGTCCTCGGCGTCCATGATGCCCTTGAGCACCAGCTTGCCGCCCCAGCGCTTCTTGATCCACTCCACGTCGCCCCAGTTGAGCTGGGGGTCGAACTGCTCGGCCGTCCACGACGACAGCGACGACAGGTCGCCCACGCCCTTGGCATGGCCGACGATGTTGCCGAAGCTGCGGCGCTTCGTACCCAGCATGCCCAGGCACCACTGCGGCTTGGTGGCCAGGTTGATGAGGTTGCGCAGGGTGGGCTTGGGCGGGGTGGACAGGCCGTTCTTGATGTCCTTGTGGCGCTGGCCCAGGATCTGCAGGTCCAGCGTGAGCTGCAGCGCCGAGCAGTTGGCGGCCTTGGCGCGGTCGATCAGGCGCTCGATGAAGTCGCGGTCGCGCATCACGTAGACCTGGAACCAGAAGGGGTGGCGGCCGGTGTTCTCGGCGATGTCCTCGAGCGAGCAGATGCTCATGGTCGACAGCGTGAACGGAATGCCGAAGGCCTTGGCCGCACGCGCGCCCAGGATCTCGCCGTCGGCATGCTGCATGCCCGTGAGGCCGGTGGGCGCAATCGCCACGGGCATGGCCACGTCCTGGCCAAGCATGGTGGTGCGGGTGCTGCGGCCCTCCATGTTGACGGCCACGCGCTGGCGCAGCTTGATGGACTGGAACTCGGCTGTGTTGGCGCGGTAGGTGCCCTCGGTGTACGAGCCCGAATCGGCGTAGTCATAAAACATGCGCGGCACGCGGCGCTGGGCGACCACGCGCAGGTCTTCGATGCAGGTGATTTTCGACAGGTCAGGCACGGGGTCCCCTTGTTATGGATGCAGCGCATCGTAGCCCCGCCGCGGCGCGGGCGGCATGAAGGCTTTTGTGCGGCCGTTGAAATTTTTACATGGGCGATCAGCGGCGCGCCAGCGCCACCCCGGCGATGGCCATCACGAACCCGACGAGCTGGATGGGAGAGAGCGTCTCGCCGAAGATGAACCAGGCCTGCAGCGCCGACAGCGGTGGCACGGCCAGCAGCAGGGCTGTGGTGCGCGTGGCCTCTCCCTGGCGCATGAGCCAGATGAGCAGCGTGGCGCCACCGATGGACAGCACCAGCACCGAGAATGCCAGGTAGCCCCAGAGCGCGGCCGAGTTGTCCCAGTGCGGCTGGCCCACCGCGCCCGCCATGGCCAGCAGCACGGCCACGGCGCCGATGTTCTGCACGGCGCTGGCGCTGCGCAGGTCGTCGCCCGCGGCCAGGGGCGACTTCTGCACCATGGAGCCCACGGTGAGCGAGAAGATGCTGCCCGCTGCGACCAGCACCACGGGCAGCGACAGCGCGCTGGAATCGGCCGCCTGCAGGCGCGGCAGCAGCACCAGGCCCACGCCGCCAAAGCCCAGCGCCAGACCGGCCCAGGTGGTTCCCGACAGGCGCTTGCCCAGTACCGCCACGGCCAGCAGCGCCGTGAACAGCGGCTGCAGCGCGCCGATGAGCGACATGATGCCGGCCGCCAGCCCCTGCGACATGGCCCACCAGCTCGGGCCCAGGTACAGCCCGCTCATGAGCGCGCCGGCCAGCAGGTGCGTGGCGATGCGCCGCGCGCCCCGGGGCCAGGCAGCCCGCACCCAGAGCGCCGCACCGATGAAGGCGGCAGCCACGCAGGCAAAGCGCAATGCCAGGAACCAGAACGGGTCGGCATGGCTGGCCACGCCACGCCCCGCGAGAAAGCCCGTGGACCAGATCAGGACGAACAACACCGGGGCGAGCGCATGCATGGAAAGCGAGGAAAAAGCGGACAGAACCGCCGAGCATAGACGCATGCCGCCCGCCGCGCTGGGCAGGGCTGGCACGCCTGCCGCGTGCTAACCCGGCCCGGACTGCGGCGGCGTGATCACCCGCGGTTCGGCCCCGGGGCCCGCGTAGAGCATGAACTGCAGACGCCCGCCGCGCTTGGCGGCGTACATGGCGGCATCGGCGTGCTGCGTGAGCTCTTCGAAGGTGGCGCCATGCTCGGGGAACATGGCGATGCCACCGCTCAGGCCGATGCGCAGCGCCTCGCCACCCAGCTCGAAGGGGCTGGCCGCGCCAGCCAGCATCTTGCGGGCCACGCTGCAGGCGCCCTCCGCGTCCTCCAGGCCCGGCAGCAGCACCACGAACTCGTCGCCGCCCTGGCGGCAGACGGTGTCCGATCCACGCACGGCGGACTTCAGGCGCTGCGCGAACTGCACCAGCAGCCGGTCGCCCATGTCGTGCCCGAGCCGGTCGTTGACGGCCTTGAAACCGTCCAGATCCAGGTACATCACGGCCAGGCAACGGCGATCGCGCCGTGCGTGGGCGATGGCCAGCTGGGCGCGGTCCTGCAGCAGCAGGCGGTTGGGCAGGTCGGTCAGCGCGTCGTACTGGGCCAGGTGGGCCATGCGCGCCTGCATGGCCACGGCCTCGGTGACGTCGCGCAGCACGGCCACGGCACCGGTCACCGTGCCATGCCGGTCGGTGATGGTGCTGGCGGTTTCCTCGACATCGAAGCGCTGCCCCGACGTACGGTGCTGCACCACGCCACGCACCGGTACCTCGGGCGGATGGCCGTTGATGGCGCCATGCAGTGCGCTGGGCAGTATCCTGTCCGTGTCCGGCTCCTGCAGCCGGACCACGGCCTCGACCCGGCTGCCGGCGGCGTCGAAGGCCTGCCAGCCCGTCAGGCGCTCGGCCACCGGGTTGAGGTAGGTGATATGGCCCTGCGCATCGGCACAGATCACGGCATCGCCGATCGCCTGCAGGGTCAGGCGGATGCGCTCCTTCTCCTCGAACAGCTGTTCCTCCATGCGCTTGCGGTCGGTGATGTCGATGGTCTGCGAAAAAACGCCCCGCACCTGGTCGCCGTCCATGTCGGGCACGTAGGAGACGATGGCATGGTGCAGCTGCCCGGCCCGGTCGATCAGGGTGCATTCGAAGAGTTGGCGCTCGCCGCGCAGTGCACCGCGCAGGAAAGGCTCGCACATCGCGTACTGGTCGGGCCCGAGCAGCTCGCCAAAACGCATGCCGCGCAACTGCTCGGGTGCCACGCCGAACCAGGCGTCGTAGGCACTGTTGGCAAAACGGTTGGTGAGGTCCGCGTCCCAGTAGCTCACCAGCGACGGCAGGTTGTCGAGGATGGTCTGCCGGTCGCGCTCGGCCGCGCGCAATTCGGCGCTCACGGCCTGGCGGCGCAGCAGTTCGCGCACGAACAGCATGGCCAAGCCCACACAACCGGCCATGAGCAGCGCAGAAAAGATGCTCAGCACCCATGCGCTGCGGCGCCATTTGGCCAACACGGTGTCGCTGGACTGCGCGACATTCACGATCAGCGGGTAGGAGCCCACGTGCTCCCAGGCCTGCAGTTGGTGCGAGCCGTCGGCAGCCGCCGCATCGACCGCGTCGATGCCCACCGCCGTGGCTTGCAGCCGTGCCAGGGCGGCCGTGCCAGCGATGGTCGTATTCACATCGCCCTGGGCCAGCGGAAAGCGCGAGACAAGCAGCCCGTCCGTGCGGTACAGGTCCACCCGGCTGCCCACCCCCAGGTCGAGCGAACCGAACAGCCTGTCGAAATAATTCAGGCGGATGGCACCGACCACGACACCCGCGAAGCGGCCGTTCTGGTGGTAGTAGGCCCTGGTCAACGGAAGAATGTACAGCCCGGTGATGCGCGACGGTACGGGGCGACCCACGTGCAGGCCTTGTTGCCCGCCTTGGGAGAAGGCGAGAAAGTAGTCCCGATCGGCAAAGTTGGCCTGGCGCGGCTTCAGGGCGGACGAGTCCAGCACCACATCGCCCCGCTCATCGACCACCAGCACCGAGCCGGAGCCTGGCACCTGCAGGGAGTTGTCGAACAAAACGCCGTTGCGTATCTCGGGCGGCAAAGCCATCACCTCGGGGCGCTCCAGCCCCGCCACCACGCCCTTGAGCGATTCATCGAGCGAGCGAAGCGTGCCGCCAAGGCTTCGCTCCAGCGTGCTGGCCAGGTTGGCATTGGTGCGGCTGGCGTAGTCCCAGCTGTCCTCCCGCATGGTCCAGATGGTGCGGGCAAACAGCAAACCGATGCCCAGGGACACCAGCAGGGCCAGCCAGATCAGCCTGTGGGAGAAAAACTGGCGGGAAAAGTGCATGGACAAGCGTGCGTTGCGGGGCAAGCGTCATGCAGACCCGGTTATTTGCAACACAGTGTAACGTCGCCCATAGCCCCGGCATAGCGCGAAAAGGCAGGGCTTTTGCGGCACTTATCGGCGCGCTGGCGGGCTGGCGCCGGCCGCCCGCACACCCGCCCCGCGCACTTCGAACTGCAGCGTGTCATGCACCTTGCCGCGCGCGTCCACCAGTTCCAGCCGGTGGCGCCCGGGCCAGGGCGGCCAGGCCCAGCGGGCACCCCGCCCCTGCTCGCGCCCGTCGATGCGCCAGCGCAGGTCGCGCCCGCCGCTGGCCACGAACTGCAGGCGCTGGCGCTCGGGCGGAATGTCGGGATCGAGCGCGATGATGGTGCCCGGCACCGGCGCCAGGATGCGCGCCGAGGGCGCTTCGTCGGCAGCTTCCGCCGTGGCGGGAGCGGCCCGCAAGGGCCTGGTACCGCGCTTCGCGGCCACGGAGTCGTCGGCCGGCCCGGCGTCGATGGCAAAGCGCGCCTGCTGGGTGCCGGGAACAAACCATTCCTCGCGCGCCGCCTCCAGCGGCAGCGGTGCCGCCCCTTCCGGCGCCGCCTGCAGGGGGCCGAACTGCACGGCCTGGCGCACCAGGCCCTTGGGCGCTGTGGGTGGCCGGCTGGGCTCGCGCGCATGCAGGAAGCCCATCACCGCGGCCCAGATGGGCGCGGCGCCGCTGGTGCCGCTCACGTCGTGCATGGCCGCACCGCTGGCATTGCCGACCCACACGCCGACCGTGTAGCGCTGCGACCAGCCCACGGCCCAGTTGTCGCGCATGTCCTTGCTGGTGCCGGTCTTCACGGCCGACCAGAAGCGCGTGGCGAGCACGCTGTCGGTGCCGAAGGTGCGCGAGCGCGCATTGCCGTCGGACAGGATGTCGCCCACGATGAAGGCCGCGCCGGCATCGATGGCGCGCACCGGCGCCGCGCCTGGCTGGCCCGGCCACACCCGCACCGGCCCGCGGTTGCCGCCGTTGGCCAGGGTGCGGAAGGCGTTCGTCAGGTGCAAGAGCGGCACCTCGGGGCTGCCCAGCGCCAGGCTGTAGCCGAAGTAGTCGCCGCTCTCGCGCAGCGGCAGGCCCAGGGCGCCGAGCTGGCGGTGGAAGGCATCGGGCGTGACCATGACCAGCGTGCGCACCGCCGGCACGTTGAGCGAGGCCGCCAGCGCAGTGCGCGCCGAGACCCAGCCCTTGAACTGCCGGTCGTAGTTCTGCGGGATGTAGAGACCGCCGGCCGTGGCGATGTGGGCCGGCGAATCGTCCACCAGCGAGGCCGCCGTGAGCCGCCGCTCGGCAATCGCCTGGGCATAGAGGAAGGGCTTGAGCGTGGAGCCCGGCTGGCGCAGGGCCTGCACGCCGTCGACCTCGCCGGCCTGGCTGAGCTGGCCCGAGGAGCCGACCCAGGCGAGCACGGCGCCCGTGGCGTTGTCGAGCACCAGCACCGCGCCGTCCTCGACGTTGCGGCCCTGCAGCTCGCGCAGGTGCTGGGCCAGCGTCTGCACGGCAAAGCGCTGCAGGGGTGCGCGCAGGGTGCTGGCCACCTGTTCGGGCACGGGGGCTGCGCCCGGCACGGCCTGCTGCTGGCGCAGCAGGTAGCGCGCGAAGTGCGGGGCCATGCCCTCGCTGGCACCGAAGGCCCTGCGCTGCAGCGCCGCGGTGACGAACAGGTCCAGCGCATCGCAGTCCACGCGGGCCGCCGCCTGGCCCGGGCGCTGCTGCAGATCGCGCAGCACGCCGCAGGCGCGCTGCGACACCAGCGCAGGCCGGGCATTGGGCGCGCGCACCAGTGCGGCGGCCACGGCCGCCTCGCGGTCGTCGAGGCCGTGGGCGGCCTTGTCGAACAGGGTGCGGCTCAGCGCGTCGATGCCCACCAGCTCGCTGCGAAATGGCACCAGGTTGAGGTAGGCCTCCAGCACCTGGTCCTTGCGCCAGCGGCGGTCCAGCACCTGGGCGGCCACGGTCTGGCCGAGCTTTTGCACCACGCTGCGCCCGCCCGGGCCCTGGCGCCAGTCGCCGTCGAGCAGGCCGGCCAGCTGCATGGTGATGGTGCTGGCACCGCGCGTGCGCTGGTTCCAGAGGTTGCCCCAGGCGGCCGCCGAGGCGGCGCGCCAGTCCACACCGCTGTGTTCGTAGAAGCGCTTGTCCTCGCTGAGCACCAGGGCCGCACGCAGCGCCGGCGAGATGTCGGCCAGCGGCACCCACTGGCCGCGGCGCACCGTGGCATCGGTGCGCAGGCGCTGGACGACCTCGCCCTCCTGCGAGAGGACCAGGGTATCGGAGGGCCTGAAATCCTGGCGCACCTCGGTGAAGCTGGGGATCGCATGGGCCGGCAGCGCCGCCGCGGCCGCCAGGGTCAGCGCCAGGCGGCGCCACCAGAGGGCCGGATCAGCCACCGGGATGCTCCCGCTCGAAGCGCTTCTCGGCCTCGGTGAGGTGGTGCAGCAGCACATGCGAGATGAGGTTGACGCCGATGCCACCGAAGACGGCCGGCAGCACGTAGAGCGCGATCGATACCTCGGACGCGAACACCGCGTCGTCGGCCGCCGAGAGCGTCTGGCGGGCCAGTGCCGCCATGCTTTGCAGCAGGTAGACGTCGACGCCCGCGATGAGCACCAGCGCAATGCCGAAGCCCAGCACGGCCGGGCGCGAGATGGCGCGGGTGCGCAGCAGCGCCGCATAGATGCCCGCAGGCAGCACCAGCGAGAACACCACCAGCACCCAGAACCGCAGCTCCACGAAGACGCTGGCGTTCATGGCCGGTGCCTCCCTGGCCAGGCTGCGGCGCGGGCTGTCACTTGGCGGCCTCCACCTTCACGCGGGCGTTGGGGAACTCGCCGAACATCTCGGGCGCGTACATGGCCTCCACGCGGCTCGGGGGCAGTGCAAAGTCGCCCACGTTGTTCAGGCGCACGGTGTACTCCATCTTCACCGTGCCCTTGGGCAGGTAGTGGTAGTAGCTGCGGAAGGACTCGAAGCTGCGCTCCTCGAACGCCGGCCAGCCGCTGCCGCTGCGCTTTTCGCCCTGGGTGGCGATCTCGGAGTCGCGGCCCAGGCCGCTGCCCAGGATGGTGGCACCGCCGGGCACCGGGTCGGTGATGGCGACCCAGGTCATGTCGGCACTGGCATTGACCTCCAGCGTCACGCGCAGCACGTCGCCGCGCGTGTACTGGCCGGCGGGCAACGACTTGTTGGCCTGCTCCACCGGGGTGATGGTCTTCTTGATGGCGTAGCCGGCGGCGAACGGGGCTTTCAGCTGGATGGCGGCCACCGACTGCAGCGTGAGCCAGGGCTTGCCCGTGCCCTGGTGGGCGACGGACAGGCTTTCCTTGCCGCCCGCGGCCGCCCAGGGCAGGAACATGCCGTTGTTGCGCAGGTTGCCCGGTGCGGCGGGTGCGCCGAACCAGGTGGTCTGGTGCGCGGCGCCGCCGGCATCCGAGGTCTTGATGCGCTCGACCTTGCTCCAGTCCACGCTGGCAGTGTTCGTGCCCATGCTGGCCTTGGTGCTGCCCGCGACCGGCGTGGCCTCGAACTTGGCCGAGAACTTTTCGAGCGCCAGGCCGCCCCAGAGGTTGGCCGTGGTGGTGTGCCAGGCGCCGCCCTGCTGGCGGCTGATGAAGCCATTGGCCAGGCGGCCCATGTCATCCTTCCAGCCCGGGTCGTCCATCACGGCCAGTATCAGGCGCGCGGTGTTGACGTCGCCGTTCTGCATCAGCCACCACCAGTAGTCGTCCTGCTCGGTGCTGAAGATGGCCTTGGTGCCCTGGAACGACAGGCGGCTGCGCAGGATCTGCATGGCTTCGGCCAGGCGCTTGTCGCGTTCGGGCACGTCGGCCACGCGGCGCAGCACGTTCACCCAGTCGATCACCGAGTGCGTGGGCCACTGGTTGGGCGCCACGGTGATGCTGCTGACCATGCGCCCCTGGGCCTTGCCATAGCGCGACAGGGCCTCGATGGCGGCCAGCTTGCGCATGTCCAGGTCCTTGCGCGGGCTCCAGAACTCGCGCTGGATGCGGCCTTCGATGAAGGCGATCAGGCCCCGCTCCATGGGCGCGCGCGCATCGTCGGGCAAAGCGAATGCCGGGTCGATGCTGGAGGCCTCGTGGGTCGCCGCCAGCAGGTAGGCCGTGAGCGTGTCGCTGCCGCGGTTGGCGTCGCCGTCGCGCGGCGGGAAGTAGTTGGCCAGGCCGTCGCTGTCGAGGTAGGTGGGCAACTGGGCCACCACGGTCTGCCAGAGCTTGCCGTCGCGCATGCCCACGGCCTTGCTGGTCTTCTGCTCCAGGCAGGCAAACGGGTAGTTGGCCCACCAGTCGCGCACGCCGGGCAGGCCTTCGGCCAGCTTGGGCTGCAGCGACATCTTCAGGCCGCCGCGGCCGGGCAATGCATCGGCCGGCGGGTTCACGTCCAGGGTGAAGCTGCCGTCCACCTGCACCAGCGTGGCCTGCTGCACCGTGAGCGGGATCGCCGGGATGATGCGCTGGCGCGCCTTGAGCGCATCGCGCGCGCCGCTCACGGTGTCCTTGGCATCGATCTCCCAGAGGATGGCTTCGGCGCGGGTCTGCGCCAGCTGGGCCGGCGCGGTCACGTTCCAGGCCACCTCGCGCGATTCGCCCGCGGGGATGTCGATGGTCTGGGGCTTCACATCCAGCAGCGTGGCGCGCGGCGACACCTCGACCTTCATGGCCGCCTTGGTGGTGTTGCGCAGCGTGAGCTGGGCGCGGAACTGGTCGTCCTCGCGCACCAGCGGCGGCAGGCCGCTGATGATCTGCAGGTCCTGCGTGGCGCGGATGCTGGTGCTGCCGGTGCCGAACAGGCCCACCGAGGCATCGGCCACGGCCACGATCTTGAAGGTGGTGAGTGCGTCGTTCAGGGGCACCGTCACCTTGGCCTGGCCATTGGCGTCGAGCTTGAGCGCGGGCTCCCAGAGCAGCAGGGTCTCGAGCAGCTCGCGCGTCTGCGCGCGGCCGCCGCCGCCGCCCGCGGGCACGGCTTTCTTGCCGTAGTGGCGCCGGCCGATGATCTCCATCTGCGCGGTGGAGGTCTGCACGCCCCAGCTGCGCCGCTGCAGCATGGATTCGAGCAGGTTCCAGCTGGTGTTGGGCATCAGCTCCAGCAGCGCCTGGTCCACGGCGGCCAGCGCCACCTCGGCATTGGCGGCAGGCTTGCCATTGGGCAGGGTGGCGGTGATGGTGACCTGCGCCTTGCCGCGCACGGCATAGCTTTCCTTGTCGGCCACGACCTTCACGTCGATCTGGTGCGCCTTGCTGCCCACGCGGATCTCGGCCAGGCCCAGGCGGAAGGCCGGCTTGGACAGGTCCACCATGGCCGTGGGGGCCTGGTATTCCTTGCCTTCGTACCAGAACGAGCTCCACCACTCGCGTGGCGACTTGAAGCCCCAGGTGAAGAAGCTGTACCAGGGCACGTCGCGCAGGCGTCCGCGCAGGGCCAGCACGCTCACATAGACGTTGGGGCCCCAACCGTCCTCGATCTTGAGCTCGATGGTCGGGTCCTGGCCGTTGAGCTGCACCACGCGCGTGTCGATGATGCCTTCGCGCTCCACGGCCACCAGGGCCGTGGCGAAGCGAAAGGGCATGCGCACCTGGAACTTGGCGGTCTCGCCGGGCTGGTAGCTCTTCTTCTCGGGCAGCAGGTCGATGCGGTCGTGGTCCTCGCCGCCGAACCACAGCTCGCCCTGGCGCGTGACCCAGACGGACGATGCCGCCTCGCTGGTGTTGCCGTCGCGGTCGCTGGCAATGGCCACCAGCTCTACCTCGCCGGCCTCGTCGAGCTTGGACTCGCACAGCAGCAGGCCGCGGCTGTCGCTCTTGCCGCTGCAGACGGTGCCCAGGTCCTTGGTCTCGGTCTGGTTGTCGTAGCTGTAGAAGCCGCCCACCATGCGCTTGCGCGTAGTGGTGGTGATGCGTGCCACGGCCTTGACCTGCAAGGGCACGTCGGCCGCGGCGGAGCCGTTGTGCTGCAGCGCCAGCGCCTGGAAGCGGATCTTCTGCTTGGCCGACACCCAGCCTTCGGTCTTGATGCCGGCCACCACGCCCGCGGGCCACACGGTCTGCGTGCTGCGCAGGGTCTGCACCTCGCCATTGGGGTCGGCGTAGGTGGCCTCCATCACCAGGTCCTGGGGCTGGCGCCCCTGGGGCACGTTCTCGATGGTGAGCTTGCCGGCGCCGTTGCGGTCCAGCGTCACGGCCAGCTTGTCGGCGATCACGCGGCTGTCCTGGCTCGCGGCGGCCTCCTCGTCGTCGCTGTTGCCGCTGCCCGACTGGCCACGCTTGCGCGGCGGGTTGAAGCTGAAGGCGTCGTAGTCGTTGTACTGCAGGGACTTGCTGCGCACCATGGCCGACACCCGCACCGGCAGGTTGGCGGCCCCGCCGCCGGCCACGTAGTTGATCTGCACGTCGGTGGGCACGGAGCGCACGCGCACCAGGGCCTTCTTGTCGGTCGGGGCGATCCGGCCTTCGAGCACCGGCAGGCGGAACTCTTCCACCCGGAACTGGCCCGAGCTGAAGCTGCGCTCGCTGCCACCAGCATTGCGCAGCTCCACCGAGTACATGCCGAGCTTGGCCGCTGGCGGCACGGCAAAGCTGCTCTGCGCGCTGAAGCCGCCCGTGGCGGTGCTGCGCCAGGCCAGGGGCTGGGTGTACTGCTGGCCGCTGCCCAGGTGGGTGATCACCAGCGTGGTGGGCCGGCTCTCGGGGATGTCGAAGCCCTTGCGCGTCTCGGTGCGCAGCAGGTGCTTCATCGACACCGTCTCGCCCGCCCGGAACAGGGTGCGGTCGAAGATGGTGTGGGCACGCTCGTCGGGATTGGGTTCGTTGCTGGTGGGCACGTTGAAACGCCAGGGCTCGATGCCGCGCTGCCAGTCGCTCCAGGTGAAGGCCATGTCCTCCACGCCGTCGGCGCCCTTGCTGCGCGCGCTGACGAAGTAGGCACGTTCGCCCTCTTCACCGCACTGCTCGGGCTCCGGCGACAGGCCTTCGAGGCTGGCCACGCCCTGGGCATTGGTGGTGCCGGTGGCCAGCTCGCGGCCGCTGCAGTCGGACACGCGCACCGTGGCGCCGGCCACGGGCTGGCCCTTGTCCAGGCTGGTGACCCAGGCCAGCGCGTTCTCGCGGCCGAGCTTGAAGTGCACGCCCAGGTTGGTCACCAGCGCCGAGGTGCGCACGTACATGGTGCGGGCATCGCCATGGCGTTCGTCAAGCAGCGAGTTGCCGAGCAGCTGCGAGGCGATCTCCACCACATGGAAGCCGGGCGCCAGCGGAATGCCCACCACCTCGAAGGGGCGCGGGTCGTTGTTCGCGGGCTTGGGCAGGTCCAGCGTCTTCACGCCGTTCTGCCCGCCGAGCAGGGAGACCATGCGCGACTGCACATAGTCGCGGTCGTTGTCGAGCACCTTGGGCAGCGGGCCCTTGGTGTCGCGGCGCGCTTCCTTGCGGTCGACGTTGTAGTTGTCATAGCGCTTGACCTTGCGGAACCAGGCGATGATGTCCGAGTCGCTGGTGGGCCGCAGGGTGCTCACCTTGCCGGCGGGTGTCGCGGGCGTGCCGCTGCCCGCCTGCAGGCCCTGCACCTTGAGGGCCGCTTCCACATTGCGCAAGGTGACGGGCAGCAGCGCCGGGCCCTCGGGGCCTTCGGCAAAGCGTTCGACGATGCCGAAGGGCGCGGCCGCAAACTTGGCCAGCGGCGGCCTGCCGCCCGTGGCCACCTTGAGCGGGAAGCTGTCGGCATTGCGCAGCGTGCGGCCCGAGGCGTCCTTGAAATCCTTGGGCAGTTCGATGGTGAACTGGGTGTTCTCGGCCAGCGGAGCCGTGAACTGCAGGCTGGTGACCACGGAATCGGGGTTCTTGTCCTCGTCCGCACCGCCTTCGAGCTGCGGCTTGATGGTTTCCTTGCCCGACTTCAGGCGGATGCCGGCCGCCAGCTTGCGCGACAGCGGGGCATTGAAGGACAGGCCCATCGGGCGGATCGGCAGGCAGGCGGCCTGCGCGTTCTCGCGCTCGCAGCTGAACTCGGCCGAGAAGGGTTCGCGCACCTTGTAGGCAAAGCGCTTTTCCACCGCGTTGGCCACGCCGCTCGGCGTGGTCACGCCCTTGCCGAAGACGAACTGCATGCGCGAGCCGGAGGTCAGGCGCCGGTTGCAGGCCAGGCTCACGTACTGCAGCGGCTGCTGGGCAGCGCGCTTGTCCAGGCCCAGCGACTTGAGGATTTCATCGCGCTGGCTGCCCTCGACCAGGCGCACGGGGACCTTCTCGCCCACGCCGTCGAGCGCGCACCAGGTGTTGGCCTTGATGCTGTCGAGCGTGGCCGGGCCGTTGAGCTGCAGCACGAAGACCTGCTCTTCGTCGATGTCCTGGTAGGTGCCGGGGCGCATGTTCTGCACGAACGGGCCGCCGGTGTTGAACTGGAAGCTCGTGGGCCCGGTCAGCGCCGTGCCGCTGGCCGACTTGAAGCCCGCCTTGACTGCGGCAGTGCAGCGCACGCCCGGGGGCAGGTCGTTCTCGAAGTCGAAGACCCATTCCTTCTCGCCCGTCCAGCGGCCATTGCCCTTGGTGGCGGCGGCATCGCTGCAGCTCAGGGTCAGCGGTGGTGGCGCCTTGGGGTCGCCGAAATTGACGGCCGCCGCGTCGAACTTGGCCACCACCTGGCGCACGCGCGCGACCTCGCCCTGGGGGGACAGGCTCGTGATCTGCAGGGCATGGGCGGTCCCCATGGCCCCCACGGTCGCCAGCGACAGGCCGGCGGCAAACATCCAGTTCTTGGCTTTCACGCGATCCCCTCCAAAGGAACTGGCAAGCGTAACAAAACCGCATGGCATGGAGACCTGCGTTGCAAGCACTTACGTATCCAGGGCGTGCGCCACTTCACGGAAGGGGCCTTTTTTGCGCCGCCGACAGGAGGACGGCCCATGGTCCTACCTCCACCCGCGCGCTGCTGGGGAAAGATGCCATCTGACCCACGTCCCCGCCCCCCATTTCTGGAGCATCCATGGCCAAGTCCCCAGCCGTCCGCACGCCCGCGGACAAGCCACGTTCGACCCGATCCACCACCCCGGCGCCCGACACCTTGCGCGGCAATGGTGACGAATTGCAACAGCAAGCCGGCGCCGATTACCCGGTCATGACGACCCAGGTGGGCATACCGATCGCCGACAACCAGAACTCGCTGCGCAGCACGCCACGCGGCCCCTCGCTGCTCGAAGACTTCATCCTGCGCGAGAAAATCACGCATTTCGACCACGAGCGTATTCCCGAACGCATCGTGCACGCCCGCGGCACGGCCGCGCACGGCTACTTCGAGCTGACCGAATCGCTGGCCGACTACACCACGGCCCGCGTGCTCACCGAAGTGGGGGTGCAAACGCCCGTGTTCACCCGCTTTTCCACCGTGGCCGGCGGTGCCGGCTCGGTGGACACGCCGCGCGACGTGCGCGGCTTCGCCGTCAAGCTCTACACGCAGGAGGGCAACTGGGACATCGTGGGCAACAACATCCCGGTGTTCTTCATCCAGGACGCGATGAAGTTCCCCGACCTCGTGCACGCCGTGAAGATGGAGCCCGACCGCGGTTACCCGCAGGCCGGCAGCGCCCACGATACCTTCTGGGACTTCGTCTCGCTGATGCCCGAGACCCTGCACATGGTGATGTGGGCCATGAGCGACCGCACCATCCCGCGCAGCCTGCGCACGATGGAAGGCTTTGGCGTGCACTCGTTCCGCCTGGTGAATGCCGAGGGCAAGAGCACCTTCGTGAAGTTCCACTGGCGGCCGAAGCTGGGTATCCAGTCCACGGTGTGGGACGAGGCCGTGAAACTGCAGGCGGCCGACAACGACTACCACCGCCGCGACCTGTTCGAGGCCATCGAGGCCGGCAACTACCCCGAATGGGACTTCGCCGTGCAGCTCTTCACCGAAGAAGAGGCAGCCAGCTTCCCCTTCGACCACCTGGATGCGACCAAGCTGATTCCCGAGGAGCTGGTACCGCTGCGCACCATCGGCCGCATGGTGCTCAACCGCTGGCCCGACAACTTCTTTGCCGAGACCGAGCAGGTGGCCTACTGCCCGGCCAATGTGCCGCCGGGCGTGGATTTTTCCAACGACCCGCTGCTGCAGGGCCGGCTGTTCTCGTACCTGGACACGCAGCTGTCGCGCCTGGGCGGCCCGAATTTCGCGCAGATCCCGGTCAACGCGCCCAAGTGCCCGTTCCACAACATGCAGCGCGACGGCCACATGCAGATGAACGTGCCCAAGGGCCGCGTCAACTACGAGCCCAGCAGCCTGCAGGGCGACACGCCCCGCGCCTCGCAGGCGCAGGGGTTCCGCCATTTCGCCGAAGCCGCCGACGCGGGTGCCAAGGGCCGCATCCGGGCCGAAAGCTTTGCCGACCACTACAGCCAGGCGCGCATGTTCTTTCGCAGCCAGAGCGAGCTGGAGCAGTCGCACATCGCCTCGGCCATCGTGTTCGAGCTGTCCAAGGTGGCCACCGTCCACGTGCGCGAGGCCGTGGTCGGCCACCTGCAGCATGTGGACCCTGCCCTCGCCCAGCGCGTGGCCGATGGCCTGGGCATGGATGCAATGCCACCCAAGCCCCCAGCCGCCGTGAAGCCGCAGGACCTGCCACTGTCGCCCGCGCTGCGCATCATCGACCGCATGCAGCCGACGCTGGAAGGCCGCTGCGTGGGCCTGCTGGTCCACGACGGCACCAACGCCAAGTCGGTGGCGACCCTGCGAAAGGCCATCGAGAAGGCGGGCGCCACGGTGAAGATCGTCGCGCCCAAGGTGGGTGGTGCCGTGATGGACGATGGCAGCCGCCTGCCCGCCGATGGGCAATTGGCCGGAACACCCTCCACGGTGTTCGATGCCGTGGCCTCGATACTCTCGACCGAGGCGGGCCAGAAGCTCGCGCGCGAAGCTGCTGCCGTGGACTGGTTCCGCGATGCCTTCGGCCACCTCAAGGCCATCGGCGCCTGCCCCGGCACGCAGGCCATCCTTCAGGCGGCTGGTATCGAGCCCGATGCCGGCGTGGTGGACCCCAAGGACAGCAAGGCCTTCATCGCTGCCGCGCAGACGCGCCAGTGGGACAGAGAGCCCAAGCTACGCACCCTCGCCTGAGGAGCCACCATGCCCCCCGCGCCCGCCCCGCCCTCCCAACGCAGTTGGGAGATCGATGCAGCCCGGGGGCTGATGTTGCTGCTGATGACAGTAACGCACCTGCCCACGCGACTCACCTCGCCGCTGGGCCAGCCCTTCGGCTACGTGTCCGCGGCGGAGGGCTTCGTGCTGCTGTCGGCCTACATGGCCGGCATGGTCTACGGCCGCGTGGCCTGGCGCAAGAGCGTGGCCGAGATGCACCATGCCTTCTGGCGCCGCGCCCTCAAGATCTATGCCTGCCATGCGGCGCTGCTGTTGTTCCTGTTCACGGTGATCGCCTTCATCGGCATCCGCATCGAGCAGCCGGCCGTGGTGGACCTGCTGAACTTCTACGTCAGGCAGCCGTTCACGGCCCTGGTGGGCGGACTGCTGCTGCTCTACGAGCCGCCACTCCTGGATATCCTGCCACTGTACGTGCTGTTCATGCTGGCCAGCCCCTGGGTGATGGTCATCGCCTTCGTCTGGGGCTGGCGCCCGGTGATGGCCGTGAGCGGGCTGGTGTGGCTGCTGGCCCAGTTCGGGCTCTCACGCTGGGTGTACGACGGGGTGAGCGCCCTGGTGCCGCTGCCCGTGCCCTTCAACGAGACCGGGGCCTTCGTGATGTGGAGCTGGCAGTTCCTGTGGATGCTGGGGCTGTGGATGGGGGCCACGCGCAACGATCCGAACGCGCCAGCCTTTGCCTTCCCGCGCTGGTCGGTACTGGCGGCGCTGGCCCTGGCCCTCTTCCTGATGGGCTGGCGGCATCTGGTCGGCCAGATTCCCTTCCACCCGGAGGGACCTTACGCCGTATTCAACCCCTGGTTCGACAAGTGGGCGCTGGGGCCCATGCGCATGATCAATGTGTTCGTGCTGGTGCTGCTCACCATCCACTACGGCCCCCGCCTGGCAGCCCGCATGCCGCGCCAGCGCTGGCTGGAGACATTGGGCTCGGCCTCGCTGCCGGTGTTCTGCGCGCACCTGGTGCTGGTGCTGCTGGTGCTGGTGGGACTGGGGGCAAAGTACGACCGCCCTTGGGGCGCCGACCTGGCACTGCTGGCAGCCTCGTTCGCGGTGCTCCATGCGGTGGCGCGCGCGACCCTGTGGCTGGAACGGCACCAGAAGGAGGACACCACGCCACCGGCCATGTTGGCGCCCGGCCAGAGGCGCCCGCCGATGTATCCACCCGCGCCCGCGCCTGCCCGCACAGCGGTGCAGCCGGCCCCGCACGATCAGACCAAGGCCAACCCCATACCGGGCTGAGCCGGGCGCATCAACGCCCGGTGCTGACCTGGACGGCGGCAGCCGCGGGAATAGCCACCGGCGCTGCGGTGGGTGTGTCCACGCCCTTCTTCGCTGGCTTGTCTGCGCCGGCCTGCAGGGTGGCCTGGCCGCGCCCCACGTAATCGGCGATCACAGAGCGCCACAGCCGGTAGCCGGCATCGCTCATGTGCAGCCGGTCGGGGCCGAACAGTTCGGCCCGGGGGGCGCCATCCATCCCCAGCATGGGCGTGAAGATGTCGATGTAGTCGCTGTTGGGCAAGGTGCGCACATACTCCGCCAGCAGGGCATTGGCCTCGCGTGCCCTGGGCATCAGCTCGGCGCGCAAGGGGCTGGGCTTGATGGAGATGTAGGCGATGCGCGTATCGGGCAGCTCGGCGCGCACGGCGGCCACGAAGCCCTCGAAGCTTTCGAGCACCTGCTGTGGCGAGCGGCCTTCGGCCAGGTCGTTGTCGCCTGCATAGACGAACACCTGGCGCGGCCGGTACTGCAGCACCAGCTGCTTGACGAAGTACTGGCAGTCGGCCATGGTCGAACCGCCAAAACCGCGGTTGATGAGCACCGGCACGTCGCGAAAATCCTGCGGCAGTTGCGTCCAGAAGCGGATGGTGGAACTGCCCACGAAGAGCACACCATCCTCGGCCGGGGCCTGGGCCTTGTCGGCCGCGGCGAACGCGTCCATGCTGGCCTGCCAGCGCGCATAGTGGGAGGCCGAGGACGACTGCGTCGTCTTGGGGCCGGGCGCAGACCCCGTGCCCCCCACGGGAGCGGGGTGCACCGCGGCCGTGCTCGACACCAGCACCCCCGACAGCGCAAGGCGCCGGGCGAGCCTGGAAAGGCGGGGGAATCGCTTCATGGCATGGTTCCCAGGAAGTGGCACATCGTTGTCAGATGGGGCCATTCTCGGCAATTTCACCCGTGGCCACTGGATGTTTTACAACTTCGGTGGCGGCTTCACGCCAAGCCAGCCACAGGCACTGCAAGCGCCATCCACATGGATGGTTCAGGGCCCCGTGGCGCTGTTCAGCGGCTGGGTTGCAAAGGTATGCAACTCGGCCGAGGCGGCCAGCGTGGCCTTGCCCTTGCCAGTGCGCTTGCTGGCGTACAGCGCTTGGTCGGCCCGGTCGATCAGCGCCGGCAGGGCCTCTGCCGCATCGCCCTGGAACACGGCCACACCGATGCTGACACCGATGCGTGCATGCTCGCCGTTGTCCAGCCCGATGGGTGCCAGCATGTCCTGCAGGACCCGCTGGGCGACCTCCATCGCCGCGTGCGGCGAGGTCACCGCATTCAGCACCAGGGCGAACTCGTCGCCCCCCAGCCGTGCCGCCGTGTCGTTGGCGCGCGCCATCCCCGCCAGGCGCTGGCCGACGCGCAGCAGCACCTGGTCGCCACAGCCGTGGCCCATGCTGTCGTTGATGGCCTTGAAGCCGTCGAGGTCCATCAGCAGCAGCGCACCGGCACGGCGGTCGCGGTGTGCGGCCAGCACAGCCTGGGACAGGCGGTCTTCGAACAGGCGGCGGTTGGGCAGGCCGGTGAGGCGGTCATGGCTGGCCAGCGCCAGCACCTGCTGGTGGGCCCGCACCAGCCAGGCGCTGAGCAGCCCCAGCAGCAGGGCGAACACGTACGACAGCGTCACGACCAGCGCCGGCGCGCTGCCGGCGGCCTTCCAGCCGCCCACGGGCACGGCGCCCAGGATCCAGCTGCCGCCCCCGGGCAGGGGCACGTCGAGCGTGACCGGCTTTTCGTCGAACAGGCCGGCCTGGCCCACGAACACGGCCCCCTGCGCGCCCAGGGCATCGAGGCCGCGCGCGGCCACCTGGAAGCCCATCTGCTCGGTGTTGAGCCCCACATCGGCGAACAGGGTGTCGGCGTTCACGGCCAGCGAGACGATGCCCCAGTAGCGCGGTTCGGCCACGGGGGCCGCGCCGGGCACGCCCGACAGGAACACCGGCGTGCGGCTCACGATGCCCAGCCCGCCCTGCACCAATTGGATGGGGCCGGCCACCACCGTGCGGCGGGTCTGGATGGCGCGCTCCACCGCACCGCGCTGCTGCGGGTTGTCCAGGTAGCGCAGGCCCAGGGCCTTCTCGTTGCCCAGGCGCGGGTAGATGTCGCTGATGACGTTGTCCGGCGCCAGCGCCAGGTTGCGGATGTTGCGCTGGCTCTCCAGCAGGCGCCCGACCACCGAGGCGAAGATCTCGGGCGACATATGGCCCTGCGCGGCCACGAAGGCGGCCACGGTTTCGGGCACCGAAAGCGTGCTCTGCAGCTGGCGGTCCAGGCGGTCGCGGATTTCGAGCAGATGGGTCTGCGCGCGGGCCACGATCTCGGTGCGTGCCTTGGTGTGCGAGATGTCGATCACCAGCCAGGCCAGCAGCATGGCCAGCGCAGCACTGCACAGCCCCACCAGCAAGGGCAGGTAACGGGACTGCTGCCAGTGCGCGGGCAGGCGGGTGGTGGGCATGGCGGAAGCCGGCCTGCGCCGGCAGGGTGGGTTACTGGGCCACGAAGCCCGTGTCCTTGATGATCTTGGTCCAGGCGGCGGTGTAGGCCTTCTCGCGCGTGGCGAACTGCGCGGGCGGCATGTGGCCCACGGTCAGGCCCATGGCCGTGAGGTGGTCGCGCACCTCGGGCATGGCGATGACCTTGGCCACGGCGTTCGAGAAATCGGTGACGAACTTCTGCGGCGTGCCCGCAGGCGCATAGATGCCGTAGTACGGCAGGTCCTCGAAGCCCTTGAGGCCCAGTTCATCGAAGGTCGGCACGTCGGGCATGGCGGCCTGGCGGTTCTTGCCCAGCACGGCCACCACGCGCACCTTGCCGGCCTTGTGGTTCTCGATGAAATCGGGGATGGAGGCCACGCCGGCGCCGATCTGGTTGCCCAGCATGTCGGCCATCATGGGCGCGCTGCCCCGGTAGGGTGCGGACACGAGGTCGATGCCGAACTTGCCGCCCACCAGCTTCACGAGGAACTCGGGGGTGGACGCGGGTGCCGGGATGCCCACGGCCCCCTTGCCGCCGCCCGTGCCCTTGATCCAGGTGACGTATTCGCCGAACGACCTGGCGGGCGTGCCGCCCGAGACAGCGAAGGCATTCACGAAGGTGGCGATACCGACCACGGGGATGAAATCGCGTGCGGGCTCATAGCCCGGGTTCTTCACCACCTGGGGCAGGATGGAGATGGTGTGGTCGTGGGTGAGAAACAACACCGTGCCATCCGCCGGGCCGGCCTTGAGCGTCTGGGCCGCGATCTGCCCGCCCGCACCGGGCTTGTTCTCCACCACCACCGAGGTACCGAGCTCGTCCTTGAGCTTCTCGGCCAGGGTGCGCGCGATCGCGTCGGTGCCGCCGCCGGCCGGAAAGCCCACCAGCAGCCGGATCGGCTTGGGCTGGGCCGATGCCAGGCCTGCAGCCGCAAGGCCCAGGAGCAGCGCACCGGTGCGCAGGGTGTTGATGAGAAGACGGCGGCGGGGCGAGGTCATGCGAAGGCTCCAGCGGATAGGTAATCAGATGCAACAGGCGAGGATCGTAGCCGCACGCTGCTGCGCTGTCATGCGCCGCCGGTGGGCGGCTGCCTCACCATGCAAGAAATACACCCAGCCAGGATTACGCCAGCCGTGCGCGGTGGCGCGCCAACTGGGCGCGCACCTGCGCAGGCGCCGTGCCGCCCAGCGTGTTGCGCGCGTTGAGCGAGCCGCGCAGGCTCAGCGCATCGAACACGTCCTTCTCGATCTGCGGGTGGAAGCCCTGCAGCACGGCCAGCGGCAGTTCGGACAGGTCCACCTGGTGCGAGACGGCGGCCTTCACGGCGTGGGCCACGGTTTCGTGCGCGTCGCGGAAAGGCAGGCCCTTCTTGACCAGGTAGTCGGCCAGGTCGGTGGCGGTGGCATAGCCCTTGAGCGCGGCCTGCTCCATGGCGGGTGCGTTGACGGTGATGCCGCCCTCTTTCTTGCCCGTGGCGGGGTTCAACTGGCCGCCGACCATCTCGGCGAAGATGCGCAGCGTGTCCTTGAGCGTGTCCACGGTGTCGAACAGCGGCTCCTTGTCTTCCTGGTTGTCCTTGTTGTAGGCCAGGGGCTGGCCCTTCATCAGGGTGATCAGGCCCATCAGGTGGCCGACCACGCGGCCGGTCTTGCCGCGCGCCAGTTCCGGCACGTCGGGGTTCTTCTTCTGCGGCATGATGGAGCTGCCGGTCGTGAAGCGGTCGGCGATCTTGATGAAGCCGAAGTTCTGGCTCATCCAGATGATGAGTTCTTCGCTCAGGCGGCTCACGTGCACCATGCACAGGCTGGCGGCGGCGGTGAACTCGATGGCGAAGTCGCGGTCGCTCACGGCGTCCAGGCTGTTCTGGCACACGCCCTCCATACCCAGGGTGCGCGCCACGCGCTCGCGGTCCAGCGGGTAGGTGGTGCCGGCCAGGGCGGCGGCGCCCAGCGGCAGCACGTTGACGCGGCGGCGCACGTCGGCCATGCGCTCGGCATCGCGCGCGAACATCTCCACGTAGGCCAGCATGTGGTGTCCAAAGCTCACGGGCTGCGCCACCTGCAGGTGGGTGAAGCCCGGCAGGATGACCTCCACGTTCTGCTCGGCCACGTCCACCAGCGACACCTGCAGCTCCTTGAGCAGGTCGGCGATCAGGTCGATCTCGCCGCGCAGCCACAGGCGCACGTCGGTGGCCACCTGGTCGTTGCGGCTGCGGCCGGTGTGCAGGCGCTTGCCGGCGTCGCCCACGAGCTGGGTCAGACGCGCCTCGATGTTCAGGTGCACGTCCTCGAGGTCGAGCTTCCACTCGAAGGCGCCGGACTCGATTTCGGCACTGATCTGGGCCATGCCGCGCTGGATCGAGGCATGGTCCTCGGCGCTGATGATGGCCTGGGCGGCCAGCATGTCGGCATGCGCCAGGCTGCCGGCAATGTCGGCCTGCCACAGGCGCTTGTCGAAGAAGACGCTGGAGGTGTAGCGCTTGACCAGGTCGCTCATGGGCTCGGAAAAGAGCGCCGACCAGGCCTGGGCCTTGGTGTCGAGCTGGTTGTGGGAGGGCGCGGACGGCGCGCTATTGGCTTGGCTGTTGGACATGGGAGGGCAATAATCCGGTAGTTCTGACACCCGGAACGCCCGGATGCCGCAATGCAAAACACGCAAATTTTATCGACCCCGCCTCCCGAAGCCGAATCGGACCCACCCAGAGGCCCTTCGCGCAGCGGCCAACCCGCGGCCGGAAGGGCGCTGGTGTTCGACGCCTGCCAGGTCGGCGTGGTGCTGCGGGCCGTGCTGTTCGTCGAGGTCGTGGTGGGCGTGGGCACCCTGTTCGGTGCCCGCGGCCCCAGCGATTGGCTGGCCAACATGGCCCTGGTGACAGGCGGTGCCTTGCCGGCCACCCTGGCCTGGCTGATCACCGCCTGCAGCCTGAAGACCGTGCTGCAGGGCCTGGGCACGGGCCAGCAGTATGCGGCCGGCGTGACGCTCGGGGCGCTGGCGGGCCTCTATGCCTGCGCCATGCTGACCCTGGCCGGCGTGGCCGAGCGCTCGCCCTGGGTGGCCAGCGCCGCCACCGGCGCCCTGCTCGCGGCGCTGCTGGTCGCGGCCCTGGTGCTGCGCGCGCGCGGGCGCACCCCGGCGGCCACAACGGCGCGCCTGACCGAGCTGCAGTCGCGCATCCGCCCACACTTTCTGTTCAATACGCTCAACAGCGCGATCGCCCTGGTGCGCAAGGAGCCCGCCAAGGCCGAATCGCTGCTCGAAGACCTGAGCGACCTGTTCCGCGTGGCGCTCGTCGAGCAGGGCGAAGTGACCTCCCTGGGCGAGGAAATCACCCTGGCCCGCCGTTACCTCGGTATCGAGGAGGTGCGTTTCGGCAAGCGCCTGCAGGTGCAGTGGAGCCTGGACCCGCGCACCGACAGCGCCCGGCTGCCACCCCTGCTGCTGCAGCCGCTGGTGGAAAACGCCGTCAAGCATGGCGTGGAGCCGAGCCCGCGCGGCGGCAAGCTCAAGGTGATGACCGAACTGCGCGGCAGCCGCGTGGTGGTGCGCATCACCAACACCCTGCCCGCGAGCGACATCCGCTACCACGACGTGCCGCGCGGCCATGGCATCGCCCTGGCCAACGTGCGCGCGCGCCTGGCGCTGCTGCACGATGTGCAGGGCGAATTCACGGCCGGCGTGCTCGACGGCCTCTACCAGGTGCGCATCACCCTGCCCGTGCAGGACCGGCCGGCCCGCGTGTCCGGCCGCCCGCGCCGCCATGGCCGGCCCGCCGCACCAGCCCCGTCGCCACCTCCCTCCGCCCCTACCCGCAATGCCGCGCCATGAACATCCTGATCGTTGACGACGAAGCCCTGGCCCGCAGCCGCCTGCGCACCCTGCTGGGCGACTGCGCCGAGACCCTGCACACCACCGTGTCCGAGGCCGGCAACGCCGGCGAAGCCATGGCCCTGCTGGGGCCCACCGGGGGCAGCGCCTTCGACCTGGTGCTGCTCGATATCCACATGCCCGGCCAGGACGGCCTGGGCCTGGCGCACGCGCTGCAGGCCCTGGCGCGCCCGCCGGCCGTGGTCTTCGTGACGGCCCATGCCGACCACGCGGTGAATGCCTTCGAGCTCGACGCCGTGGACTACCTCACCAAGCCCGTGCGGCGCGAGCGCCTGCAGCAGGCACTGGCCAAGGTGCAGCGCACCACCCGCCCGGCCCACAGCACGGCCGCGGCCCCTTCGGCCGCCGACGGCGAGGCGCTGGTGATCCAGGACCGGGGCCGCACCGAGCGGCTGCCGCTGGCCGAGGTGCTGTATTTCAAGGCCGAGCAGAAGTACGTGACGGTGCGCACCGCCACCCGCAGCTACATCATGGACGGGGCCCTGAGCGAGCTGGAGGCGCGCTACCCCACGCGCTTCCTGCGCATCCACCGCAATGCGCTGGTGGCCCGGCGCGCCGTGCGCGCGCTCGAAAAGCACTACGACCCCGAGGAAGGCGACGGCTGGGCCGTGCGCCTGCAGGGCATGACGGAGCTGCTCACGGTCTCGCGCCGGCAGGTGGCCGCCGTGCGCGAGGAACTGGCACGCTAGCCAGCCCGAGCGACTCAAGGCTGCGCAGGCAACAGCTCCAGCACCGTCTCGGCCGGCCGGCACAGCCCCGCGCCCAGGGGCGTGGTGACGATGGGCCGGTTCATGAGGATGGGGTGGGCCACCATGGCGTCGATGAGTTGGTCGTCTGTCACCCCGGGTTCGCCCAGCTTCAGTTCGGCAAACACCGCTTCCTTGCTGCGCACCACGTCGATGGCCGGCACACCCATGGCCGCGATCAGCGCCTGCAGCGCGGCCCGGTTCAGCGGGGTCTTGAGGTACTCGATGACCTCGGGTTGCACCCCGCGCTCCTGCAGCAGGGCCAGCGTGTTGCGCGAGGTGCCGCAGCGGGGGTTGTGGTAGATCGTGACCATGTGCTTTTGCGTGCCTTCAATGCGCATGGGCCGCGCCGCTGACCAAGGTGACGATCACCATGCCGGCGATCAGCCAGGCGATCTGGGCCACGGTCTCGCGCGCAGACAGGCGCTTTTGCAGTTGCGGAATCAGGTCGGCCAGGGCCACGTAGATGAAACTGCTCGACGCCACGGCCAGGAAGTACGGCAGCAGGTCCTGCAACTGCCCCACGAGGAAGTAGCCGACGATGCCGCCCAGGGCGGTGACGGCGCCCGCCAACGACACCTTGACCAGCGCCATGCGCCGGTTGGGGCTGGTCTGGCGCAGCACCACCAGGTCGCCCATGTGGTGCGGCACCTCGTGCGCGAGCACCGAGACGGCCGCGATCATGCCCAGCCGGATGTCGGCCATGAAGGCCGAGGCGATCAGGATACCGTCACCAAAACAGTGCACGCTGTCACCGGTGAGCACGGCCCAGCCGCCGGCACGAGGGGCACCGTGGTGGTGGTGGTGGCCATGCCCGTGGGCATGCTCGGCATGGTCGTGCGCGCCGTGGCCCTGCTCGGCAGGCGCCGCATGGCTGTGCTCATGGCCGTGGTGCCAGAGCTCGGCCTTGTCGAGCAGGAAGAAGAACACCACGCCGATCAGCAGCGTGGCGAACAGGTCGTGCGCACCGGCCTGGCTCTCGAAGGCCTCGGGCAGCAGGTGCATGAAGGCCGTGGCCAGCAGCGCGCCGGCCGCCAGGCTCAGCAGGTGCTGGGGCCCCACGCTGTCGCTGCGGCCCCCGAGCCCCAGGCGCATCAGCAGTGCGGCCAGCCACACGCTGCCGATGCCGGCAGCCAGGGTGGCCAAGATGATTGCTATCAAGGTCATAGCTATATGTGCGCGTCCATTGAGCGAAAGGTATTGTTTTTATGTCAATCGGGTGGCACCGCGGGGTCAAAAAAAGCCGCCCCTTGAATGCAGGGGCGGCTGATTGTAGGAGAGCAGCCGGTCGGTCAGACGACGCCGTTCGCCTTGAACCAGGCCAGCGCACGCTTCCAGCCATCGTCGGCCGCTTCCTTGCGATAGCTGGGGCGGTAGTCGGCGTGGAAGGCATGCGGCGCATCGGGGTACACCACGAATTCCGAAGCCTTGGCGGCGGCGGAGCCACCGGCCAGGGCAGCTTTCATCTTATCAACCGTGTCAAGGGGGATGCCGGTGTCTTTTTCACCGTACAGGCCGAGCACCGGCGCCTTGAGGATGGGGGCGATGTCCACCGGGTGCTTGGGCGTGAGCTCGCTGGGCTGGCCCACGAGGCGGCCGTACCAGGCCACACCGGCCTTGACCGGGCCGTGCGCGGCGTATAGCCAGGTGATGCGGCCACCCCAGCAAAAGCCGGTGATGCCCACGCGCGCGCCATCGCCGCCGTTGGCGGTGGCCCAGGCCACGGCGCCGTCGAGGTCGGCCATCACCTGTGCATCGGGCACCTTGGAGACGATTTCGGCCATGAGCTTGGCGGCCTCGGTGTACTTGGAGGCATCGCCCTGGCGCGCATAGAGCTGCGGGGCGATGGCCAGGTAGCCGGCCTTGGCGAAGCGGCGGCAGGTGTCAGCGATGTACTCGTGCACGCCAAAGATTTCCTGGATCACCAGCACCACGGGCAGGCCGGTCTTGCCGGCGGGCGCGGCGCGGTAGGCGGGCACCTTGAATCCGCCCACGGTGAAGCTGACCTCGCCGGCCGTCAGTCCGTCGGCCGGGGTGGCGATGGCTGTCTGCGCCATCAGCGGCGTGGCCGCGGCTGCATAGCCCAGGCCCAGGGCGGTCTGCAGGGCCAGGCGGCGCGTGGCGCCGGCTTCGGTGGCACGGCCGGGCACCAGGGCCTCGGTATCCAGTCGGTGGTCGTCGCTCAGCATCGTTGATCTCCAGAGAGGGTGAATGAACAGAACAAGGCAGCGCGCAGTCTAGGCGGTTTGCGCGGCGGCTGCCACCGCCCGGCCAAACACATGCCGCAGTGGACGGCCTTTTCCCCTCGCGGACCCACCTCTCCCTGGAAGCCCGGAGCGCGGGCCGGCGCTCAGGCGCCCGCGTCCAGGTAGGCCTGCCGCGCCAGCGCCGCCGCCAGCACGGCCGAGGGGTTGACCAGCGCCAGGCCGGGCAGCGCCGGGCCCTCCTCCAGCGCCAGCGGTATCTCCGTGCAACCCATGACCAGGGTGGTGATGCCGTGGCGCTGCTGCAGCGCCCGCGCCACCGCCCTGAAGCGCTCGCGCGCCAGCGCATAGTCGCCGGCCTTCACCCCGTCGTAGATACCTTGCATGAGCTGCTCGCGCCCGGCCACGCCGGGCAGGCAGCAGGCAATGCCCGCACGCTCGAGCTCGCCCTGGTACAGCCCGGCATCGTAGGCGCCGCGCGTGGCCAACAGGCCCACGCTGCGCACCTGGCGCGCCGCCAGGCCGGCCACCACCTCCTGCACCCCGTGCAGCACCACCAGTTGCGGAAAGCGCTGCTGCAGAAGGCCATGCCAGGCATGGGCCGTGTTGCAGGCGATGGCCACCGCGCGGGCGCCCAGCGCGGCCAGGCGGCCCGTGGCCTGCAGCATGGGTTCGGCAGGCTGGTGCGCGCCCAGTCGGGTGTCGCCCAGCGCGGCCGTGCGGTCGGGAATGGGCACCTGCGCCAGCCAGTGCTCGGGATAGGCCTGGTCGTGCACGGGAATGCCCAGTTGCGCCATGCGTTCGCCGCAGGCCTGCACGAACAGGCGCGCGAAGTCCGCGCCCGCCGCCGGCCCCATGCCGCCCAGGATGCCCACCGTCTGCGTGGCGGGGCGATGGCTTGCCAACATGCTCGGTGGCTCCCTTCAGATGGCGGGCTTGTCGCTCTGGGCGGCGAGGTTGTCGCGCAGCTCCTTGCCCATGGGCAGCTTGAGGTTCTGACCGCGCGGCGCGATGGGCGACATGAACCACTTGGCATACAGCTTCTCGAACTCGCCGGACTTCATCATGCCGCCGATGACGCCGTTGACCAGGGCCTGGAACTGCGGGTCGTCCTTGCGCAGCATGCAGGCATAGGGCTCGACCTGCAGCGCCTCGCCCACCACATCCCACTCGGCCGGATTGCGCGCATTGGCCATCAGGCCGTAGAGCAGGATGTCGTCCATGGCGAAGGCCTCGGCCCGGCCGGTGTCCACCAGCAGCAGCGAATCCTCATGGTCCTTGCCCATCAGGATCTCCATGTCGAGCTTGTTGTCGCGGTCGTACTTGCGCACCACCTGGGCATTGGTGGTGCCGGAGGTGGTGGAGATCTTGCGCTTAGCCAGATCGCCGAAGCCCTTGATGCCCGAGCTCCTCTTGGTCAAGAGGCGCGTGCCGGTGTAGAAGTAGTTGGTGGCGAACTGCACGTCCTTGCCGCGCACCGTGTTGTTGGTGGTCGAGCCGCACTCCAGATCCACCGTGCCGTTCTGCACCAGGGGAATGCGGTTGAGCGAGGTCACGGGCTGCAGCTCGACCTTGATGGCCGGGTTGTTCAGGCGCTTCTTCACGGCCTCGGCCACGGCGTTCGAGATGTCCACCGCAAAGCCCACGGGCTGGCCGGTGCCTGCCAGGTAGCTGAAGGGCACGGACGATTCGCGGTAGGCCAGCGTGATCTTGCCGGTGTCGGCGATCTTCTTGAGGGTGTCGGCCTGGGCAGCACAGCAGGCAAGCAGGCAGGCGGCCAGCAGGGTGGCACGGGCGGCGGCGGTCGTTGGCATGGGGTTCCCTTTGCGACGAAGAAAAGAAATGAAAAGGCGTAGGTGCACTGTAGAAATTCAGCGCCGCTTTGAACAATTCATTTCTCCGGGTAGGCCATGCCGGAAAGTTATGGGGGCCCCGCCCGCCCCCCGCCGACCAGAACCTGTGCTCAGGGCCTGGGGCTGGGCAAGCCCTTGCTGGCCATGGTCTCGGCCACGGCCAGGCGCATGCAGGCGGCCATGGCACTGGCCAGCAGCGAGGCCGGCCGGTTGACGGTGCGCAGCGACTGGATGGGCACGGGGATGTGCGGCGCCAGGGCCAGCACGTCGACCTGGCTGCGGTCGGCCGAGGCCGCCGTGCAGGCGTCGACCAATGCCACTGCATGGCCGTGCTGTGCCAGGGCCAGCGCCGCGTGGTAGGTCTGCACCGTGATCGCCGTGCGCAGGCCCACGCCGGCCTCGCGGCAGGCATGGCCCATCACGGTGCCGATGGGGTCGCGCACGTCCAGGCGCACCACCGGCGTGTCCGCCAGGTCCGTGAGGTGCACGCTGCCCGCCTGCACCAGCGCCGGGCCCAGCATGCCCTTGGGTGCCACGCAGACCATGTAGCCATCGGCGATGTGCTCCTGGCTCAGCGAGGGGTGGGCGATGGAGCTGAACACGAAGCCCACGTCGGCCTCCTGCAGCACCAGGGCCGAGACGATCTGCGGCGAGTGCAGCGCATCGATGGTCACGTCCACGTCCGGGTGCAGCGCACGGAAGCTGCGCAGCGCGCGCGGCAGCACCTCGTAGCTCAGTGCCAGCACGGTCAGGATGTGCAGAGCGCCCTCGCGCCGGTCGCCCTTGAGGCTGGCCGCCAGGCGTTGCACGTCGTCGAGCTGGGCGAACAGGCGTTCGATGTGCGGGTACAGCGTCTGCGCCTCGGTGGTCGGCACCAGCCGCCCCTTGAGCCGGTGGAACAGCGCAAAGCCGAGCTGCAGCTCTGCATGCGCCAGGATGCGGCTCACCGCGGGCTGGGTGACGTTGATGAGCCGCGCGGCAGCGCTCACGCTGCCGGTGAGCATCACCGCGTTGAAGACTTCGATGTGGCGCAGGCGCATGCTTTTCTACCTTGCAATGAACGCGCCAGACATGCAAGCGCCTCTCGCAGGTCACAAGGCCTGCGGCCGAGAATACTGGCGCTGCCTGAGCCAGGACCGCCGCGCAAGGGCCGCCCCGCCGCGCTGGCGGTGTCCCCCTTCCCGAATGGCGCAGCCATTCGAGAGAAGGGGGAAGGCGCGAAGCGACTCAGGGGGTTGTCCTTAGTGGGCTTTGTCCCAGTTGGGGCCTACGCCGACCTCGGCCAGCAGAGGCACCTTGAGTGCCGCCACCTCGGCCATCAGGCGCGGGATGTGGCTGCGCACCCAGTCCACCTCGCCCTCGGGCAGCTCGAACACCAGTTCGTCGTGCACCTGCATGATCATCTTCACCTGCGGCTTGTGCGCGTCGAGTTCCTTCTGCACCGCCACCATGGCCATCTTGATCAGGTCGGCCGCCGTGCCCTGCATCGGCGCGTTGATGGCCGCGCGCTCGGCGCCGCTGCGGCGTGGACCGTTGGGCGAGTTGATCTCGGGCAGGTACAGGCGCCGGCCGAACACCGTCTCCACATAGCCCATGGACTTGGCGGCGGCCTTGGTCTCGTCCATGTACTGCTTGACACCGGGGTAGCGCTGGAAGTACTTGTCGATGTAGGCGGCCGCGGCCTTGGTCTCGATACCCAGGTTCTTGGCCAGGCCGAAGCTGCTCATGCCGTAGATCAGGCCGAAGTTGATGACCTTGGCATAGCGGCGCTGCTCGCTGGTGACCTGGTCCACCTCCACGCCGAACACTTCGGCCGCGGTGGCACGGTGCACATCCAGGCCCGCATGGAAGGCGTGCAGCAGCGAGTGGTCGCCGCTGATGTGGGCCATGATGCGCAGCTCGATCTGCGAGTAGTCGGCGCTGGCGATCACGCTGCCCGCCGGTGCCACGAAGGCCTCGCGCACGCGCCGGCCTTCGGGCGTGCGAATGGGAATGTTCTGCAGGTTGGGGTCGTTGCTCGACAGCCGCCCGGTGACGGCCACGGCCTGCGCATAGTGGGTGTGCACCCGGCCCGTGCGCGGCAGCGCCAGCTGGGCCAGCTTGTCGGTGTAGGTGCCCTTGAGCTTGACCAGGCCACGGTGCTCCAGCAGCTTGGCGGGCAGCGGGTAGTCCTCGGCGAGTTTCTCCAACACCTCTTCGTCGGTGCTGCGCGCGCCGGTGGCGGTCTTCTTGACCACGGGCATCCCGAGCTTGTCGAAGAAGATCTCGCCGAGCTGCTTGGGGCTGCTCAGGTTGAATGGCTGGCCCGCGATCTCGTAGGCCTCGGTCTCCAGCTGCACGATGCGCTGGCCCAGCTCGTGGCTCTGGTTGGCCAGCGTGGGGGCATCGATCAGCACGCCGTTGCGCTCGATGCGGTACAGGGCCTCGCTGCTGGCCATCTCCAGTTCGTAGATGGCACGCAGCTTCTCATTGGCTTCGAGCAGGGGCCACAGGGCCTTGTGCACGTCCAGGGTCTGGTCGGAATCCTCGCACGAGTACTCGGCGGCCTTGGCCACGTCGACCTGGGCGAAGGGGATCTGGTGCGCGCCCTTGCCGCACAGGTCTTCGTAGCTGATGCCGCTGCGCCCCAGGTGGCGGTCGGCCAGGCTGGCCAGGCCATGGGGCTTGTGCACTTCGAGCACGTAGCTTTGCAGCATGGTGTCGTGTGCGTAGCCCTGCACCTCGATGCCGTGGTTGGCGAACACATGGCGGTCGTACTTGATGTGCTGGCCCAGCTTCAGGTGGCGTGGGTCCTGCAGCCAGTGCTTGAGGCGCGCCAGCACCTCGTCGAAGGGCAGTTGCACGGGCGCGTCGGGCCCCTCGTGGCGCAGCGGGACGTAGGCGGCCGCGCCCGGCTCCACGCTGAAGCTGATGCCCACGATCTCGGCGCGCATCTCGTCGAGCGAGGTGGTCTCGGTGTCCAGCGCCGTCAGTGGCGCCACATGCAGCGTGGCGAGCCAGCGGTCGAACTGATCCCAGGTCAGGATGGTCTCGTAGCGCTCGTTGCGGGCCGGCTTTTCCACAGCGGCCGGAGTGCCGTCTACACCCCCCTCGGCCGGCTCGGCGAACAGGTCGGCGGTGTCGGTATCGCCACCGGCTTTCTTGCGGGCAGCGGGCGTGGGCTCGACAGCAGGCTCGGCGGCAGGCCCCCCGAGGGCCCGCGCCAGGCCCTTGAAACCGTACTTTTCATAGAACCCGCGCAATCCATCCACCTGCTGCTCGCCGATCACGATGGCGTCGAGCGCGGGCAGGCCCACGATGTGCTCGACCAGGTCGCAGTCGGTGCGGATGGTCACCAGCTTGCGGCCCGTGGGCAGCCAGTCGAGCGTGTTGCGCAGGTTCTCGCCGGCCACGCCCTTGATCTCGTGGGCGCGCGCCACCAATTCGGCCAGCGAACCGTATTCCATGAGCCACTTGGCAGCCGTCTTGGGGCCCACCTTGGGCACGCCGGGCACGTTGTCCACGGTATCGCCCACCAGGGTCTGGTAGTCCACCATCAGGTGCGGGGGCACGCCGAACTCGGCCGTCACGCCGGCCACGTCGCGGCGCTTGCCGTTCATGGTGTCGATGATGGTGATGTGCTCGTCCACCAGCTGCGACAGGTCCTTGTCGCCACTGGAGACCACGACGTCGACGCCCTGGCTGGCCGCGGTCACGGCCAGGGTGCCGATCACGTCGTCGGCCTCCACGCCCGGAATGGCCAGCACCGTCCAGCCGAGCATGCGCACCACCTCGTGGATGGGATCGATCTGCGCGCGCAGGTCATCGGGCATGGGCGCGCGCTGCGCCTTGTACTCGGGGTAGATCTCGTCGCGGAAGGTCGGTCCGCTGGCGTCGAAGATGCAGGCCGCATAGTCGGCATGCACTTCCTTGCGCAGGGCCTGCATCATGTTGATCATGCCGCGGATGGCGCCCGTGGCCGCGCTCGTGGGATCGCCCGGCACGGCCCGCAGGTCGGGCATGGCGTGGTAGGCGCGGTACAGATAGCTGGAGCCGTCCACCAGCACCAGGGTCTTTTTATTGCTCATGGGGAGCCATTGTGCACGGCCAAAGCCCCTGCGGCACCCGTGCGCGGGGCGCTCTACAATCGGGCCATGCGCGCTGTTCACCTCTCCCTGCTGCTGGCCCTGGCCGGCGGCCCCGTACTGGCCCAGACCCCTGGCCAGAATGCCCCCGTGGGCGCCCCCCGGCAAGGCGAGGCGCTCACCACGCCCGAATCCCTGTCCGGGCGCACCAACCAGCGCACCGAACGCATCCAGATCGAGGACGCGGGCAGCCGCGTCGACGAACTGCGCGTGGGCGGCCAGACGCAGAGCATCAACGTGCAGCCCAAGACCGGCAACATGCCCAGCTACGAAGTGCAGTCGCCCGATGGCGCGCGCGGCCGCACCGGTGCCTTGAACGGTGCCGAGACCAACACCGCCCCCCGGGTCTGGAACGTCCTGAAGTTCTGATACGGATTTGCCTTCAACCGTCTAACGTCGTTGGTTCGCCTTGCCGTGCTACAGCACTGTCTGCGGCTCCCGCCTAGTTATACGATCGAAGGCAAATCCGTATATTCCCCCGGGCAGGCGGCCGCTGCGCCACCGGCGCACGGAAATTCCCTGCCCTGCCCGTCCCTGACCCGCATTCCCAAGCTGAGCGATGGCCGTTTTCACTGAAGTCTCCAATGAAGAGGCGCGCGCACTGCTGCGCCGCCTGAACCTCGGCGAGCTGGTCGCACTGCGCGGCATCGAAGGCGGGATCGAGAACACCAACTATTTCCTGACCAGCGACCAGGGCGAGTTCGTGCTGACGCTGTTCGAGCGCCTCACGGCCGAGCAGTTGCCGTTCTACCTGCACCTGATGAAGCACCTGGCGCATGGCGGCGTGCCCGTGCCCGACCCGCGTGGCGACGGCAACGGCGACATTCTGCACAGCGTGTGCGGCAAGCCGGCCGCCGTGGTGAGCAAGCTGCGCGGCAAGAGCCAACTGGCCCCCGGCCCGGTGCACTGCGCCGCCGTGGGCACCATGCTGGCGCGCATGCACCTGGCGGGCCGCGGTTACGACCGCCACCAGCCCAACCTGCGCGGCCTGGCCTGGTGGAACGAGACGGTACCCGTGGTGCTGCCGCACCTCGATGCCAGCCAGGCAGCGCTGCTGCGCTCGGAACTGGCCTACCAGAACCACGTGGCGGCCTCCTCGGCCTACACCGCCCTGCCCACCGGGCCGGTGCATGCCGACCTGTTCCGCGACAACGTGATGTTCGACGGCGAGGAGCTCACCGGCTTCTTCGACTTCTACTTTGCCGGCGTCGACACCTGGCTGTTCGACCTGGCCGTGTGCCTGAACGACTGGTGCATCGACCTGCCCACGGGCGCCCACGACCCTGAGCGCGCGCGGCGCATGCTCGATGCCTACCAGGCGGTACGCCCGCTCACGGCAGCCGAGCGCGAACTGCTGCCGGCCCTGCTGCGCGCCGGCGCCCTGCGCTTCTGGATCTCGCGGCTGTGGGATTTTTACCTGCCGCGCGAGGCCTCCATGCTCAAACCGCACGACCCGACCCACTTCGAGCGCGTGCTGCGCGGGCGCATTGCGCAGCCCGTGCATGCCGGCTGAGCACCCTTCGCCCCCCAAAAACCGGCCTGAACCGGCATTCCGCGAGGAATGTCACGCCCTGGAGGACTTTCGCAAGCCCCCATGCGGCCCCGGCCATGGTGGGCTGGGGTAAATTCGGCACTGTCTCCCCCACCCATCCGCCAGGCCCGAACACACGGGCCGTTGTCCCGAGCAGCCCTCTGTCCCCATGAAACTCAACATCGTCCCCGCCCGCACCGGCATGACCTGGGTACAGCTCGGCGTCCGGTCGTTCTGGCGCCAACCCATGGCGCTGGCGGCGTTGTTCTTCATGACCATGGCCGCCATGTCGCTGGCCAGCTTGGTGCCCCTGGTTGGCCCGGCCATCGCGCTGGCCCTGCTGCCTTCGGCCACGCTGGCCATGATGGTGGCGGCGGCCGAGACCACGATGGGGCGCTTTCCCACCCCCGCCGTGCTGCTGGTGGCGTTTCGCACCGGCCAGCAGCGCCTGCGCGACATGCTGGTGCTGGGCGCCCTGTACGCCGTGGGCTTTCTCTCCATCATGGGGCTGTCGGCGCTGATCGACGGCGGCCTGTTCGCCAGCGTCTACCTGGGCGGCACGCCGCTCAAGCGCGAAGTGGCCGAGAACGGCGCGTTCCAGGCCGCCATGTGGCTGTCGATGCTGCTGTACCTGCCGCTGTCGCTGACCTTCTGGCATGCGCCGGGGCTGGTGCACTGGCACGGTGTCCCTCCCGTGAAGGCCCTGTTCTTCAGCCTGGTGGCCTGCGTGCGCAACTTTGGCGCCTTCCTCGTCTTCGGCCTGGGCTGGATGGGCGTGTTCCTGATGGCCGGCGTGGTCGTGGCCCTCGCCTCCGGCCTCATGGTCGCGCTGGGGCTGGGTACGGCCGCGAGCGGCATCATGGTCGGCACGGCCATGATGCTGGCGGCGATGTTCTTCACCTCCATCGTGTTCACTTTCCGCGATTGCTTCGAACCGCCTGCCAAACCCTCATCGGAGGAATCCCATGACGAACAGCCAGCACCAGCTCCAGGGCCGCACTGAGGACGAAATCGTCTGGTACCAAAGGCGCAGCCTGTTGCAGGCGGCCGCAGCCTGGACGGCGGCCGGCGGATTCACGGCGGCGCACGCGCAGCAGGGCCGCAACGTGGTGGAGGCGCGTGGCGACGTGCGCCGCAACGGCCAGGCCCTGGCCGCGGGCGAAGCCATCGCGCCCGGTGACCGGATCGAGACCGGGCCGGGCTCCACCGTGGTCTTCACTGTCGGCAAGGACGCCTTCATGGTGCGCCAGAACACGCGCATGTCGCTCGAAGGCGATACCCCCACCGCAGTGAAGGTGCTGCGCCTGCTGACGGGCGCGGTGGCCAGCGTCTGGGGGCGCGGCAGCGAGCGCCAGGTGGTCATGCCCACGGCCACGGCCGGCATCCGCGGCACGGGGGTGTATGCCGAGGTGTTTCCCGAGCAGGACTTTCGCAGCTACTTCTGCAACTGCTACGGCACGGTGGACATTGTGGCCGGCGGCGAATCCGTCGTCAGCCAGGCGTCCTACCACCAGGCCTTCTGGGCCGAGGTGGCACCGCGCAGCGGCCGCATGCTGACACCGGCCGGCGCCATCAACCACACGGACGAGGAACTCGAGTTCCTGGCCAAGCTTGTGGACCAGCGCACGGCCTGGCAGATCGCCGGGCGCAAGGGCAGCAAGGATGGCAGCGGGCAGATCACCTACCCTGCAGCCCCTGGCGGCAGCGGCGGTTCCGCACCGGCCTCCGGGCCCACGTCGCGCGCACGGCCACCGTCGCCGTACGGCTCCGACTACTGAAGCACCCCGGCCTGCCGCCAGGCAGGCGCGCAAGAAAAAAGGCTGTCACGCTTGCGCGTGACAGCCTGCAAGGGCTTACTGCAAAAAGCGCCCCGTCACACCCCGATGGGGCCGCCGTCTGCCTTCTGGATGACCACGGTGGAGGAGCGGGGGCGCACGGTTCCCGTGGCAGCCGTCGTGGCATCGCTGGTGCCGTAGGCCGGCCAGTTCACCGGGTGCTGGATGTTCAGGAAGATGGTCCTGTAGTCCGGCGTGAACGCGAAGCCGGTGATTTCGGCTTCGTTGGGGCCGACGAAGAAACGGCGCAGGTCGCCCTGGTTCTGGGCGTTGATGACCGGGCCCGTGCCCTTGCTGTCGGTGGTCATGGCGCCGGGGATCACGGCCAGCATCTGGTCGTTGGTGGCGCGGGCCACGGCGTTGTTGCGACCGCCATCGATGCCGTTGTCGGTCTGGATCCACATGATGCCGCGGTCGTCGAAGGCCAGGCCGTCGGGGCTGGCCAGCTGGTTCAGCGTGGTCAAACCCGAGCGGTTGGTGTCGGCCGCAGCGCCGGCTTCGGAGCCGAACACGAAGATCTCCCACTTGAAGGTGTTCGCATTGGGCGTGTCGTGCCAGCGCACGATGTGGCCGTTGGCGTTGTTCAGGCGCGGGTTGGCAGCGTTGGTGCCGGTGGTGGCATTGCGGCTGGTGTTGTTGGTCAGCGTCACGTACACATCGCCGTTGGAGGGGTGCACGGCCGTCCACTCGGGGCGGTCCATGGGCGTGGCGCCCACGAAGTCGGCCGCGGCGCGGGTGTTGATCAGGATCTCGTCGATCGTCTTGTACTTGTCGCCCAGGCGCGTGCCGTCCTTGCCTACGGCGGCCAGCGTCAGCGGCAGCCAGGTGCCCGAGCCGTCTTCGTTGAAGCGCGCGACGTACAGCGTGCCCTTGTCCAGGTACTTGGTGCCCACGGCCAGGCGGTCGGTGCGGCGTGCATCGGCCGGGTCCCAGTTGGCATCGGACACGAAACGGTAGATGTACTCGAAGCGCGAGTCATCGCCGCTGTAGAACGCCAGCGGCTTGCCCGACTCGGGCTTGCCATAGGCCGCGCCTTCGTGCGCGAAGCGGCCCATGGCCGTGCGCTTGGTGGCCACGCTGTCGGGGTTGTAGGGGTCGATCTCGACCAGGTAGCCGAAGCCGTTGACCTCATTGCGCCAGTCGTTCAGTGCGCTGGTGCCGCTGGGGGTGACGTTGAAGCGCGCGAACTCGCCCTGCACTTCGGTGGTATCCCCAGCAGCGGTTTCCCACTTGTAGCGGCCGGCAGCCGTGGGCACGCCCACGCGCGCCTGGTGCGCGGGCAGGCCCGATGCATTGGTGTTGACGAAGCAGGCCGCCCAGTTTTCCTCGGCGGTGATGTAGGTGCCCCAGGGCGTGGTGCCGTTGCCGCAGTTGTTGTTGGTGCCGCGCACCGTGGTGCCCGTGGGCGAGTACGGGGTCTTGACCCAGTCCGTGCCGCCGACCGGTCCGTTGATGGCCATCGGCGTGGCCGAGGTGAAGCGGCGGTTGTAGCGCGAATTCTTGACGATGGCCCAGGCATTGCCCGTCTTGCGGATGTGCATCACCGCCACGCCGTGGGCGTTGACTTCCTTGCGCACTTCCTCGGCGGGGCGTTTGTTGTTCACCGTGGTCGGGCCGGCGGGGTGCAGGGCCTTCTCGTCGATGTACTCGTGGTTGACCACCAGCAGGCCTTCGCTGGAGCTGCCGTCGAGCGGGAAGTAGTGCATGCCGTCGTGGTGCATGCCGGTGGAGTTGAGCAGGTCCTTGGAGGTGTTCTTGCCGTCGCGGTCCCACTCGGCAGCGCTGTCGTTGAGCGGCGTGCCCCAGGCGCCCAGCACCTGGGCCACATAGCCTGGAGGCACCACGCAGGCGTCGGTCATGGAGTTGGCCAGCGAGCTGAAGCCCAGCTTCAGCGGCTCGTCGTCGCTGCCGCCGCAGGCGGAAAGGCTGGTGCCGGTCAGCAGGGCCAGCGCCGCGCTCAGGCCACCGCGCGTGACAGTGCGGCGTGACAGCTGGACTTCCAAGATGGCGCTGAAGGGGGTGTTGCCAGCGTCGTTGCGAACGACCTTGTCAGAAATAGTTTTGCTCATGAGAGCCGCACTCCTCGTGGTATTGGTTGGTCATGGGAAGTGGGCAGTCTAGGAAGCGCATATGACCGATCCGTGACGCAAGAGCACTCGGCGCGCAGGGCGATTCAGCGGGCTGTCGGCCGGCCGCCACGGCACCGTCAAATGGTTGTCACACAGTGTGCTTAGCATCCGGCACCAAGAGAGCGGTCCGGTTGCCTGGCCCTGCCTGCGGGGTGCAAGGGCGCCGGGCCGCTCTCCATAAAAACCCATATAACAAACCACGGAAGCTGCACTCCATGACCTCTGCGTCCATCCCTTCGCGCCGCCAGGCCCTCCAATTCCTGGCCGGCATACCCCTGCTTCCCCTGACCACCGGTGGCGCTGCCGCAGCGCTGCTGACCGCCTGCGGCGGCGGCGACGACGCTAGCTATGTGTCCACCGCCTTCACCTCGATGGCCGCGCCCACGCTGGCCAACCCGGCGGCCATGGCCACCAACACCGTGGGCTCGACCATGCAGGTCACGCTGAGCGACAACTCGGTGAAGAGCTATGCGCTGGCCTACCAGCCCTTCTTCATCACCGGCGACTCGGTGGCCAATGTCAAGGGCGGCCAGATCCTCGCCGGCAGCTACTACGACATCAACAACCAGCCCATCATCGACACCTCGGTGGCCGGCAAGGAGCGCCAGTTCTTCTCCGACGCCCCGGACGGCACCTCGCTGCTGACCGTGCCCAATGCCAAGGTCGATGGCGTCAAGGGCAACCACGTCTTCGCCGTGGTGCAGTTCGAATACACCACCTGGGCCCAGGACGGCAAGACCGACATGTACGGCAAGCTGCCCTCGCCCATCGCCGTGCTCACGCTGGACCAGGACCCGAACACCGGCAAGCTCGCCCTGGTGAAGTACCACAACGTGGACACCTCCAAGGTGCACGGCCTGTGGATCACCTGCGGTGCCAGCCTCTCGCCCTGGGGCACCCACCTGTCGAGCGAAGAGTACGAACCCGATGCCTTCACCATCGCCAGCAACACCCAGTTCCAGGCCTACAGCAAGTACCTGTACGGCGACGCGAGCCGTGCCAACCCCTACCACTACGGCCACATGCCCGAAGTGACGGTGAACGCCGACGGCACGGCCAGCATCAAGAAGCATTTCTGCATGGGCCGCATCTCGCACGAGCTGGTGCAGGTCATGCCCGACCAGCGCACGGCCTTGATGGGTGACGACGCCACCAACAGCGCCTACTTCGTGTTCGTGGCCGACAAGGAAAAAGACCTGTCCTCGGGCACGCTGTACGCCGCCAAGGTCGGCGCCGGCTTCACCGTCGATGCCAAGGCCACCGCCGGCGCGCCGCTGACCTGGATCAAGCTCGGCTCGGCCAACAGCGCCGAGATCGAGGCCCTGGCCAACACGCTCAAGCCCACCGACATCATGACCGTGGCCACCACCAACCCGAACGACGCCAGCTACACCCGCATCGTCGCCAACGGCAAGGAAGAGTGGATCAAGCTCAAGCCCGGCATGGAAAAGGCCGCCGCCTTCCTGGAAACCCACCGCTACGCCGCCTTCGTGGGCGCCAGCATGGGTTTCACCAAGATGGAAGGCACCACCGTCAACGCCAAGGACAAGATCGCCTACTCGGCGCTGCAGAACGTGCAGACCTCGATGGTGGCCGGCAATGCGCTGAACGTGGCGGGCAACGGCGTGTCCGTGCCCAAGGCGATCAACGCCGGCGCCGTGATGGCCCTGAACCTGCGCGGCGGCCAGAAGGACACGGCCGGTGCCAACATCAACAGCGAGTGGATGCCCGTGGACACCAAGGCCCTGCTGGTCGGCGAGGACATCAGCGCCGACGCCCTGGGCAACACCGCCAACCCGAACACCATCGGCAACCCCGACAACCTCAAGTTCTCGGAAAAGATGCGCACCCTGTTCATCGGCGAGGACAGCGGCCAGCACGTGAACAACTTCCTGTGGGCCTACAACGTGGACACCAAGCAGCTGTCGCGCCTGATGTCCATCCCCGCCGGCGGCGAATCCACCGGTCTGCATGCCGTGGACGAGATCAACGGCTGGACCTACATCATGAGCAACTTCCAGCACGCCGGTGACTGGGGCGCCATCCACAACGTGGTCAAGCCCACGCTGGATCCGCTGATCATCGCCAACTACAAGAACAAGGCCGGCGCCGCGGTGGGCTACCTCACCGCAACGCCGAGCCAGCCACGCCTGGGCTGATCGACGAAGGTTCGCCACAAGCCATGGGATGCCGCGCCTGGCGCGGCGGGACGGGGCCCTGCAGCGATGCAGGGCCCCGCTCCTTTTCGGGGGGTGCAAGCCGCACCTGCAGGCCAGGGAAATCCCCTTCCCGCACCAATGCAAATAAAACCCATTCTTATAATCACTGCGATCAAGGGATGCCTGCACTGCGGCGCGTCCCTTCCCTCCGGGCTTGCGCCCCACCGACACCCACCGGACTTCCCACGGCCTGGCGCTTTGCCGGACCGGACCGTTCCCGGCAGGTCTGCCCTGTCACCCATCGTTGTTTGAGGAGAAACGCATGAAAACCAAGCTGTTGCACACCACCGCCCTCGCGGCCCTGATCGCCGCCAGCCCGCTGGGCCTGATGGGCGTGGCGCAGGCGCAGGGCACGGCCGCCCAGGCCCAGCAGGCCGTGACGCCCGCCGCGGTGGCAGCACAGTACGCCACGCTGGTGCATGCCAACTACGAAGACACGCTGAGCAGCGCCCGGGCCATGCAGACCGCAATCAAGGCCTTCACGGCCCAGCCATCGGCCGAGGCCCTGGCCGAGGCCCGCAAGACCTGGCTGGCCGCACGCGAGTTCTACGGCCAGACGGAGGCCTTCCGCTTCTACGGCGGCCCCATCGACGACGACAAGGGCCCCGAAGGCCAGATCAATGCCTGGCCCATGGACGAGTCCTACGTGGACAGCGTCGAAGGCAAGCCCAAGGCCGGCCTGATCAACAACCGCAAGATCGCCATCACCAAGAAGGCGCTGGCGGCACAGAACGAGCGCGGCGGCGAGGAGAACATCGCCACCGGCTGGCACGCCATCGAGTTCCTGCTGTGGGGCCAGGACCTGTCCGAGACCGGCCCGGGCAACCGCAACTTCGAGGACTTCGTGGACGGCAAGAAGCCCAACGCCGACCGCCGCCGCCAGTACCTGAACGTGGTGACCGAACTGCTGATCGACGACCTCTCCTTCCTCGTGAAGTCCTGGGCGCCTGAAGGCAAGTCCAACTACCGCGCCAAGTTCACCAAGGGCAACATGGAATCGGTGCGCAAGATGCTGGTGGGCCTGGGCTCGCTGTCGCGCGGCGAACTGGCCGGCGAGCGCCTGGAAGTGGCGCTGAACAGCCAGGACCAGGAGGACGAGCACTCGTGCTTCTCGGACAACACGCACCGCGACGCCGTGACCAATGCCAAGGGCATCCAGAACGTGTGGCTGGGCGAGTACCAGCGCGCCGACGGCAGCCTGGTCAAGGGTGCATCGCTGCGCGACCTGGTCGCCGCCAAGAACCCGGCACTGGCCGACAAGACCACCAAGCAGATCGCTGCTTCGGTGGCAGCGGCCGAAGGCATCCAGGCACCGTTCGACCGTGAGATCATCGGCGGCAAGGACGCGCCAGGGCGCCAGCGCATCCAGAAGACCATCGACAGCCTGACCCAACAAAGCAAGGACCTCGTGGAGGCCGCGAACGCCATCGGCATCACCAAGCTCACGCTGGTGCAACCCTGAGGCCCCTGCGCCGTCCTTTCGTTCCATGTTTTCTTTGCAAGCCCCTTACCGCCGGCGCGCCCTGCGCCTGGCGGTTGCCAGCATCGGCCTTGCGGCCCTGGGCGGCCTCATGGCCGACACGCCCGCCGACCCGCTCGGCGAGAAGGTCGGTGGCAACACCACGGTGTTCGCCACGGGCCGCAATGCCTTTTCCTTCCCGGCCGCCAACCTGGACGATGCGGAGCGTACGCGCTTCGTGATCGGCAATTCGTTCTTCCGCCGCAACTGGGTCGAGGCACCGGCCTCCACCAAGGCGCGCGACGGCCTGGGTCCGCACTTCATCGCGCGCTCGTGCGGTGGCTGCCATGTGCAGGACGGCCGGGGCGAACCGCCAGCCATCTTCAACCGCCTGGGCGATACCAAGGACCCGACCGTGGCCCTGTTGATCCGCCTGTCCATCCCCGGCGCGGACGCCCATGGCGGACCCAAGCACGACCCGGTGTATGGCGACCAGTTCAACAACGCGGGCGTGCAGGGCGTCAAGCCCGAGGGCCGTGTGACCCTGCGCTACAAGACCATCAAGGGCCAATTCGCCGATGGCACGCGCTACGAACTGCTCGACCCGAGCTACGGCTTTGCCGACCTGGGCTACGGCCCGATGCACCCTGAGATCATGGCCAGCCCGCGCATCGCGCCGCAGATCATCGGCGTGGGCCTGCTCGAAGCCATTGCCGAAGCCGACATCCTGGCCAACGCGGCCGACCAGGCTGCGGCCGGCGGCCCGATCAAGGGCGTGCCCAACCGGGTGTGGGACGCGCCCTCGGGCCAGATGAGGCTCGGCCGCTTCGGCTGGAAGGGCAACGTCGCAACCATCGCGCACCAGACCGGCGGCGCCTTCCAGGGCGACATGGGCATCACCTCCAGGCACTTCGCCAACGAGACCTGCACCCCCACGCAAAAGGATTGCCTGGCCGCACCGAGCGGCAAGAGCGCCGCCGCGCAGGGCCAGCCCGGCGTGGAGATCGACGACAAGACCTTTGACGACGTGGTCTTCTACCAGGCCACGCTGGCACCGCCCGCACGGCGCAACCCCAAGGACGCCCAGGTGCTGCGCGGCCAGGCGCTGTTCGCGCAGGCCCAGTGCGCCACCTGCCACCGGCCGAGCTACGTCACCAAGGAAGGCCCCTTCCCACACCTGACGAGCAAGGCACTGTCGGGCCAGCGCATCTGGCCGTACACCGACATGCTGCTACACGACATGGGCGAGCGCCTGGCCGACAACCGGCCCGACTTCGCCGCCAATGGCCGGCAGTGGAAGACCCCGCCGCTGTGGGGCACGGGCCTGATCAAGGACGTGAACGGCCATACCCGGCTGCTGCACGACGGCCGCGCCCGCGGCGTGCTCGAGGCCGTGCTGTGGCACGGCGGCGAGGCCGAGGCCGCCAAGGACAAGGTTCTCAAGATGAACAAGGCCGAGCGCGACGCGCTGGTCAAGTTCGTGGAGTCGCTATGAAACACCCATCCCTTCGCACTGCAGCCGCCGCCGTGGCCCTGGGCGCGCTGCTTCTGCCGGCCCAGGCCCAGACCGGCTGGAAGCTCAACGCCGTGCCCTTCTACGACACCACGCACGCGCTGCAGAGCCTGTATGGCCACTGGGGCAAGCCGCGCGCGCAGGAGCTGGCCACGGCAGCGCAGGCGCTGGCACCGGCCGTGCGCGCGCTCTGCGAGGCACCGGCTGGGCAATCGCAAGCCGCTTTGGCCAACGCCCGCAGCGCCTGGCAGCGCAGCATGATGGCCTGGGAGACCTTGGGCGCCGTGGCCGTGGGCCCCGTGATCGCGCGCCGCACCCAGCGGCAAATGGACTTTGCGCCCACGCGCCCGGCCCTCATCGAGCGCGCCATCAAGACCCAGCCCCAGGGCGCCCAGGCCTTCGAGCGCATCGGCACGCCTGCCAAGGGCCTGCCGGCACTGGAATGGCTGCTGTGGACGCAACCCGTTGCCCCGGCATCGGCTGCCTGCAGCTATGCCGTGGAAGTGGCGCTGGACATCGAGCGCGAGGCCGTGGCCGTGGCCAGCGCCTTCGACACCGCTGCCGGCACCGACTGGGCGGCCGAGGACGAGCAGGAGCGCTCCACCGCGGCCATGGGCGAGTTCATCAACCAGTGGGTGGGCGGCATCGAGCGCCTGCGCTGGGCGCACATGGAAAAGCCGCTGCGCGCCGCCCAGGGCACGCGCCCGCCCGAGTACCCGCGTGCCGCCAGCGGCCAGGCCTCTGCCGCCTGGAAGGCCGAGTGGAATGCCCTGCGCAACCTGGCCGTGCTGCCCGACAGCGCCGCCACGCCCACGCCCGGCGAGGCCCTGGTGCCGCTGGAGACCTATTTGCGCGGCCGCGGCCTGAACCCGCTGGCCGACCAGCTGCTGGCCACCACGCAGCGCGTGGACAAGGCCTTGCAGGCCATCGACCAGTCCGGCGCCACCGGCAAGGCCGGCGGCGAGCGGGTGCTGCAGGCCTCCAGGGAGCTGGCCACGCTCAAGCGCCTGGCCGAAGCGGAAATTGCCCCGGCGCTGCAGGTGAGCATCGGCTTCTCCGACGCAGACGGAGACTGAGGTGCACGCATCGTTGAGCCGCCGCCAGGCCCTGGTGCTGATGGGCAGCCTGGGGGCCATGCCCCTGGCTGCGCATGCCGCACCCCGGGGTTCGGAGATGCAGCTGTTGGGCGCCTGGCAGGAGGCCGATGGCAGCTACCGCATCGGCGTGCTGGCAGCCCAGGCCGGCGGCCCTTCGCCGCTGCGCGCACGCCACGTGCTGGAAGTGCCCACGCGAGCCCACGGCCTCAGCCGGTTGCCCGATGGCAGCATGGTCGCCACCGCGCGCCGCCCCGGCGACTGGCTGGTGCGCTGGCACCCGGGCCAGCCCGCCGACAAGGCGCAATGGCACTGGGTCGATGCTACGCGCTCCTTCAACGGCCATGTGATCGCCAGCGCCGATGGCCGTTATCTCTACACCACCGAAACCGAAGTGGACACGGGCGCCAGCCTGGTGGCACGGCGCGACGCGCGCAGCCTGGAGACCGTGGACGAGTGGGCGACGCACGGCATCGACGCGCACGAGCTGATCTGGGCCCCTGCCGCCAAGGGCGCAAAGCCCACGCTGATCGTGGCCAACGGCGGCGTGCCCACGGCCCCCGAAACCGGCCGCACCAAGCGCGACCTGCACACCATGGATTCGAGCATCGTGCGGCTGCACGGCGAGAGCGGCGAACTGCAGGGCCAGTGGCGCCTGCCCGATGCGCGCCTGAGCCTGCGCCACCTGGCATGGAACGCCGAGCGCACGGTGCTGGGCATCGCCCTGCAGGCCGAGCACGCCGAGGCGGCGGACAAGGCGGCTGCGCCCATCCTCGCGCTCTTTGATGGCAAGGCGCTGCGCTTGTGCCCGTCCGGCCAGTCGATGGCCGGCTATGGCGGCAGCATCGCCAGCACCGCCGAGGGCTGGGCCGTGAGCTGCCCGCGCAGCCAGGGCGTGGCCACCTTCACACCCGAAGGCCAGTGGCGCGGCCTGGTGGGGCTGGAGGAGGTCTGCGCACTGGCGGTAGGCAGCGGCCGCCTGTGGGCCGCCGGGGTCTCGCACTCCCTGGAAGATGCGCGCGCCCCCAGCCCGCTCACGCACGCGCATGCCAAGGAACTGGCCGGCGCGCGCATGGACAACCACTGGGTGAACTTTGGCTGACACCCCCTGAGTCGCTTCGCGCCTTCACCCCCCTCCCGACTCGCTGCGCGAGTCGGGAGGGGGACGCCCCCGGTGCGGCGGGGCGGCCCTTGCACGGGGGCACTGGCTCAGGCTGTGCCGGTTGCATGCGCAGCGCTACGAATAGCTGAAGTGTTTATCGAAGGGTGGCTTCAGGCCGTCTGCCCCTTGCGCTTCGCCAGGTCCTTGAGGCTGCCATGCAGCGCGAGCTTGCGCACGATGGCCGAGAAGGCGCGCGTGGAGGCCGACTCGCGCGCCAGCGGCGACCACAGCATGCCCGGCGTGCGCACCGGCGTGGGGCTTTCGAGCCGCACCACCACCAGCCCCGACTGCGCTGACACCACGTTCGCCGCGACGATGGAGGCCAGCTGCGTCTTGCCCACCAGGTCCATCATGGGCGCCAGGGTGTTGATCTCGGCCACCACCTGCGGCTCGGCGCCGCAGGAGCGAAAGCACTCGTCCAGCATCTGCCGCGTGGCAAAGCTCGCGGGCAGCAGGGCCATGGGCATGCGGTGCAGCTCCACCATGCGCACGCGCTTGCGCCGCGCGAGCGGGTGGCCCCGGGCCACCACCAGCACCATCTCCTCGTTGTAGAGCGGCTCGAACTGCAGCGGCCCCGGCACAGCCGGCCGGTAGGCGATGCCCAGGTCCAGCGTGCCCTGCTGCAGGCGCGCGGCGATGTGGTCGGCCGACAGTTCCTCGACCACCACCTTCACGCGCGGATGGCGTTCGTGGAAGCTGGCGATGCAGCCCGGGATGAAGCCCAGGTTGAAGGTGTGCGTGGAGCCGATGTGCAGCTCGCCCGCCACCTCGGAGCCGTTCTGGCGCAGCGCACCCAGGCCCAGGTCGATCTCGTGCAGGGCCTTGGTGCAGTAGTGCAGGAACTCGTCGCCCGCACTGGTCAGCGCCACGCGTTTGCCCACGCGGTCGAACAGCGCCGCACCGATCTCCTCTTCGAGCTGCTTGATCTGGTGCGACAGCGTGGACTGCGTGACATGCAGCCGCTCGGCCGCGCGCGTGAAGTTGAGCGAGCCCGCCAGGGCGATGAAGTAGCGCAGGTGCCTCAGTTCCATGGCGGTGCCACCGGTGGTTGATCGATGCCATCGATGGTAACCATGAAAAACAATCATTTCCAGGAATCCACCGCGCCCCCTACATTCGCTCACAGCCCCACAGCGGGGCCCCAAACAACGACAGGAGACAACGAGGTGCACAAAGTCCTCAGCGGTATCAAGGTGCTGGAACAAGGCACGTTCATCACGGGCCCGGCGGCAGGCATGTTCCTGGCCGACCTGGGGGCCGAGGTCATCAAGATCGAGCAGCCCGGCGCGGGCGACCCGTTCCGCGCCTTCCGTGGGGGGCTCTATAGCCCGCACTTCCAGACCTACAACCGCAACAAGCGCAGCATCACGCTCAACCCCAAGCTGCCCGAGGATGCGGCGGTGTTCGACGAGCTGGTCAAGGATGCGGACGTCTACATCCAGAACTTTCGCCCCGGCGCGGCCGACCGGCTGGGCGCGGGCGAGGCCCGGCTGCGCGGCCTGAACCCGCGCCTGGTGTACTGCGCCATCAGCGGTTTCGGCCAGACCGGCCCGGCCGCCGGGCGCCCCGCCTACGACACCGTGGCCCAGGCTGCGAGCGCCTTTCTCAAGCTGCTGGTGAACCCCGCCAACCCGCGCGTGGTGGGGCCGGCGCTGGCCGATGCGATGACCGGCTTTTATGCCGCCTACGGCGTGCTGGGCGCCATCGTCGAGCGCGGCCGCACGGGCCTGGGCCGCAAGGTCGAGGTGTCCATGCTCGAGGCCATGTGCCACTTCAATCTCGACGCGTTCACGCACTACTTCTCAGAAGACGAGGTCATGGGCCCCTACAGCCGGCCCAGCGTCTCGCAGTCCTACGTGCTCGAATGTGCCGACGGGCTGTGGATCGCGCTGCACATGTCCTCGCCCGAGAAGTTCTGGCAGGGCCTGGCCAACGCCATCGAGCGCCCGCGCCTGTTCGACGACCCGCGCTTTGCGACGCGCGAGGCGCGCATCGTGCACCAGGAGGACCTCATCGACCTGCTCGGCGGCCTGTTCCGCGCACAGACGCGCGCCACCTGGTGCGAGCGCCTCGAAACCGAGGACGTGCCCCACGCCCCCATGTACGACACCCGCGAGGCGATGGAAGACCCGCAGGCCCGCCACCTGCAGCTGCAGGTGAGCGCCCCCCACCCCGAAGGCGGCGAGTGGCGCACCATCCGCTCGCCCGTGAGCTTCGACGGCGAGCGTGCACTCGAGGTCACGGCGCCGCCCACGCTGGGGGCCGACAACGCGGCCATCGTCGGGCCGATACGCCAACGCCTCGGGCAGGCGCTCTGACGCACCAGCCCCCCAAAAAAAGACCAGGAGACAAGAACCCATGACCCCATCGAACGAGAACGAACTGACCCAGGCCGTGCTGCAACGCCTGGAGGGCGCCAGCGACCCGCGCTTTGCGCAGATCATGCACTCGCTGGTCACGCACCTGCATGCCTTCATCCGCGAGGTGGATTTGAAACCCGACGAATGGATGCAGGGCATCGAGTTCCTCACCGCCGTGGGCAAGGCCTGCACTGGCCAGCGCCAGGAGTTCATCCTGCTGTCGGACACGCTGGGCGCCTCGATGATGGTGGTGATGCTCGACCAGCTGCGCGCCACCGCCCATGCCCAGGGCAGCCAGCGCATGACCGAAGCCACCGAGGCCACGGTGCAAGGCCCTTACTACTGGGAGGGCGCACCCGAGCTGCCGCTGGGCGCCAACCTGGCCGAGGGCGTGAAGGGCGAACCCACCTTCTACAGCGGCCGCGTGACCGACACGCACGGCCAGCCGCTGGCGGGTGCGCTGCTCGACATCTGGTCGGGCGACGGCGAAGGCGTGTACGACATGCAGGTGGAAGGCTCGGGCATGGCGGCGCGCGCACGTGTGCGCACCGACGAGCAGGGCCGCTACTGGTTCTGGTCCATCCGCCCGAGCTTCTACCCCGTGCCGGTGGATGGTCCCGTGGGCCGCATGCTCGACGGCATGGGTCGCCACCCCAACCGCCCCGGCCACATCCACATGATGGTCTCGGCGCCAGCGCATGCGCCGGTCACCACCCACCTGTTCGTGGCGGGCAGCCCCTACATCGAGTCGGACGCGGTGTTCGGCGTGCGCCCCAGCCTGGTCGTGGACTTCGAGCAGCACCCTGCCGGCCAGGCCCCCGACGGCAGCGCCCAGGCCGTGCCCTGGTGGTCGGCGCACTACGACTTCCGCCTCGAACCCCAACACTGAGATCCGCCCCATGAAAATCGGAAAATCCACCGTCCCGCGCACCGCCATCTGCACCTCCAACGAGCACACCATCGTCGTGCGCGGCGAGGACCTGTGCAACGACCTGATCGGCCACCTGTCGTTCGCCGACTACTTCTTTTTGCTGCTCACCGGCCGCCGGCCCGATGCGGCCTGCAGCGCGGTGCTCAACGCCACCCTGGTGGCGATTGCCGAGCACGGCCTGGTGCCCAGCGTGCAGGCCAGCCGCATGACCTTTGCCGCAGCGCCCGATGCGCTGCAGGGTGCGGTGGCGGCCGGCATCCTGGGCTGCGGCTCGGTGATCCTGGGCGCCTCCGAAACGGCGGGCCGCATGTTCGCCGACGTGGCGGCGCGGGTCGATGCCGGCGCCACGCTCGACGATGCCGCCACGGCGGTCGTCACCGAGCTCAAGGCCGCGCGCCGCTCCATCCCGGGCTATGGCCACCCGCTGCACAAGGAGGTGGACCCGCGCGTGGGCCGGCTCATCGCCGTGGCCACCGAAGCCGGTGCCGACCTGCGCTACGTGCAGATCGCCCAGGCCCTGGAAAAGGTGATCCCCGCCATCGTCGGCAAGGAGCTGCGCCTGAACGTCTCGGCTGCGATCCCCGCGGTGCTGATGGGGGTGGGCTTCCCCGTGGCCTCGCTGCGCGGCGTGCCCATCCTGGCGCGCACGGCGGGCCTGATCGCTCACCTGGCCGAGGAGGCCGAGACGCCGAGCGGCTTTGCCCTGTCCTACCAGGCCACGCGCGAGCTGCAGTACGAGGGCAGCGTGCCCGACGGCTTCGGGGAGGCGCCATGAAGCGCCGCCGGATCCTTGTTACCGCCACCACCCTGGCGCTGCTGGCCGCCGGTGCCAGCGCCCAGGGCAATAGCCGCCCCCTCAAGCTGGTCGTGCCCTTTGCGGCCGGCACCTCCACCGACATCGTGGGCCGGGTGCTGGCCGAGGCCCTGGGCCGCCAGCTCGGGCAGACGGTGATCGTGGAGAACAAGCCCGGTGCGGGCGGCACCATCGGCAGCGAAATGGTGGCGCGTGCGGGCGCCGATGCCAACACCCTGCTCATGGGCACCGTGGGCACGCATGCCATCAACCCCACGCTGTACAAGAAGCTGCCCTACCAGCCGCTGCGCGACTTCGTGCCGCTGGGCTTTGCCGGCGCCACGCCCACCTTGCTGGTGGTGCCGGCCAGCGCGCCCTGGAAGGGCGTGGCCGACCTGCGCCAGGCCAGCGGCAAGGCGGTGAGCTTTGCTTCGGCGGGCAACGGTACCTCGGGCCACCTGGCGGGCGAGACGCTCAACATCCGCCTGGCCAAAGACTTCGTGCATGTACCCTACCGCGACGGTGCGCAAGCGCTCACCGAGCTCATGGGTGGCAACGTGCAGTTCATGTTCTACCACCCGGCCGCCGTGCTGCCCCACATCCGTGCGGGCAAGCTGCGCGCGCTGGGCGCATCGAGCGCGAAGCGCAGCGCGGCCGCCCCCGACGTGCCCACGCTGGCCGAACAGGGCGTGGCGGACTTCGACCTGGTCGCCTGGTTCATGCTGTATGCGCCCACTTCCATGCCGGCCGCGCAGCGCGACCAGCTGCGCGATGCCACGCAGGCCGTGCTGGCCCAGGCCGAGGTGCGCGAGAAGCTGGCCGCGCAGGGCATTGAATCGGCCGCCATGAACGCTGCGGAGTTGGCCACCTTCGGCACCGCCGAGATCGCCAAATGGGGCGAGGCCGTGCGGCGCTCCGGTGCCCAGGTGGACTAGCACCAGGAACCGCCATGCACGCCCACCCCCACAGCCCGCCCACCGGGATTGGCGGCGGTCATGGCGCAGCCATGCCCGGCCCGAAAGGAGTGATGCCAACGATGTGACGGACAACCCCACACGGTGCGCTGCACGCCATGGCGGCGGGGCACCACGAACCGACGAAACCAACAGACCACACAAGCGGGCATGAATGAACCCGCGACAGGAGACAAAGATGCGCAGGACAATGGTGATGAAGACGATGCTGGTGCTGGCCGCCGGGGCGCTGCTGGCCGGCAAGGCCCTGGCCCAGGGGGCCGAGTGGCCGAACAAGCCCATCAAGATCGTGGTGGGCTTCGCGCCCGGCACGCCGCCGGACATCTTCGCCCGCATGTACGGCGACTACATGGGCAAGAGGCTCGGCGTGCCCGTGGTGATCGACAACCGCCCCGGCACGGCGGGCAACCTGGCGTCGGACACGGTGGCCAAGTCGCCGGCGGACGGCTACACCTTCGTGTACAACCTGTCCACGGCCTTCACCATCAACCCCTACATCTACAGCAAGCTGCCCTTCGACCCCGACAAGGACCTGGTGCCCGTGGCCACCACCATGCGCCAGGGCCTGGTGCTGATCGCCACCAACAAGTTCCCGGCCAAGACCGTCAAGGACCTGGTGGCGGCGGCCAAGGCCAAGCCGGGCACCTACTCGCACGCCTCCTATGGTGCGGGCAGCCCTTCGCAGCTGATCGTGGAGTCGCTCAAGGACGAGGTCGGCATCGACATGCTGCACGTGCCCTACCGCGCCAGCCCCATCGCCGACCTGGTGGGCGGCCAGGTGGACACGCTGATGGAGCCCATCGCCACCGGCTACCAGCTCATCAGCAGCGGCAAGGTGCAGGCGCTCGCCTATTCGGGCCCCACGCGCCACCCTGCCCTGCCGGACGTGCCCACGCTGTCGGAGGTGATGCCCGGCTTCTCGATGATGTCCTGGCACGGCATCTGGGCGCCGGCGGCGACGCCCCAGCCCATCCTGACCCGCTTCAACGCGCTGATGATGGAGGCGAGCAAGGACCCCGACCTGTCGCGCCGCATCAAGGAGCTGCACAGCGAGCCCCTGGGCGTTACACGCACCGAAATGGCCGCCATGGTGCGCCGCGATGCGGAGATCTACAGCCGCGTGGTGAAGGCGCGCAACATCAAGGTGGATTGAGCGCTTTGCCGCGCACGACTGTGCGCCGCTGCCAAAGGCCACTGATGGCCAATGGCTTCGCAGCGGATTGACAGTTGGCGGTCTGTCAGGAGAATCATGGCTTTCCCAAGGAGGCTGTGCATTCCATGAATATTCCAGGCGTTGGTGAATTCACCCTGCAGAACGACTACTACATCAGCGAGCCCATTGAAGTGCCCATGTTCTACGAGAACGAACTCAGCATCGTGCTGATGGGGTATGACGACGATGACCGCCCGCAGGAGTTCCACACGGCCGTGGCGAACCTGCTCGCGGGCCCCCCCTCGGTGATCGAGGCAGCACAGGAGGCTATCTTCCAGTACTACCAGGATATGAACTCGCAGCGCGATCCCTCGGACGACGACTACCTTGTCATCGAGAGCGCGGACGACGTCTGGGACCACATCGAGTTCGGCGACGAACTGGATGTGTGGCGCGGGGATACCGGGGACCAGCCGGTGTACATCTCGATTGAATGCGAGTGCGACTGGGAACCGGAGCACGGCCTGGAAATCGTCATCAGGAATGGCGAACGCGTTGTCAAGATCGGCATGGCCGACGGCCACCCGGAGGACATCGAGGAAAACGCGGTTTACAAGTCATTTCGGTAGCTTGGCGCCGCACGGTCCTCTGCGCACATGGATCCCATGGAATTCCAGATCGACGACAGCACCCCTGGCAAGATCTCGGTCTGGATCGGCACCACATCAAAGGGTTTCGACGAGTTCAACGCCTACTACGAAGGCCTGGAAGATTCGGAGTCAGGTTGCGGTATCCACCAGGATTTCGGCTGCACCTTCATCGGCACCGACCTGTTCGTGACCTGCGGCACGGCGGATTTCGAAATCGTCCCCATCGAGCAGCTGTGCGAGGAGGCAGGCTGCAACAGCCGCCAGACCGAGCAGGCCATCGTGGAACGCTGCCACGCCCTGGGCGTGCACAGCGGCAACGTGCTGAGCTACCACGGCAACGCGACGTTCACCGAGGCCGGGCCGGACCTACAACGGCATGCGCTTCATAGGCAGCTTCGACGACGCGTGGACTCCGCCGAAGAGGGCGAAGTGAGCGCTCTGCAAGCCCAAAAATCCTGCCCCGTCGTTCTGCGTCACGAGGGCGCACTGGAAATCCTGGCGTTCGCGCACCCGCTGGCGGGCCTGCAACTGGTCAAGGGAAGCATCGAGCCCGGGGAAAGTGCCGCGGCGGCAGCGCTGCGTGAGCTGGCCGAAGAAGCCGGCATTGCAAGCGCCTGGGTGGAACGGAACCTGGGATGCTGGCACTCGGGCCACCAGGGCCACCAGGGCCAAGTGTGGTCATTCCATGGGTGCGTGGTGCCGCATGCACTGCCCGATGCCTGGGTTCACCACGCCACGGACGATGGTGGTCACGATTTCCGCTTTTTCTGGCACCCGCTGGAGAGCACTGCCGATGCCGCCTCCTGGCATTTCGTATTCCGCGGTGCCCTGGACTTCATTCGCAATGCAGTGGGCCCGCCCTTGCGGGGATGACCTACCGCACGGTCAAACCAGCACGGCAGAACGCCGCATGCCGCCTGGCGGAATCTCCGGCACTGGCATGACGGCAGGATGGTTGCCAGGATCGACGAAAGGGATGGGCTCACCGGCCTTGGGTTGGGGTACCCGGTCGCAGCCGGCCAGTGCCAGCAGCAGCGCGCAGACACCCGCCACGGCAAGGCGGGATGGGGTGGTGGATGGATTGCGGATCATGGGCGGCACCTCGCTGGCCTCGGCATGGCCCCAATTCTTGGTGGCGAGGGTTCCGCTGTCTGTCAGAGAACGGCCCGAACGGGCGCCCGTCAGTCCACCACCGTGAGCTTGGCCACCGACAGCGCCAGCCACTTGGTGCCATGGCGCGGAAAATTCACCTGCGCGCGCGCATCGTCACCCGTGCCTTCGAGTGCCAGCACCTTGCCTTCGCCGAACTTGGTGTGGAACACCGCGATGCCCGCACGCAGGCCGTGCGACGGCGCGGCCTTCTGCACCGGCACCGGCGGGCTGGCAAAGTGCTCGCTGCGCACGGCGCCGTAGCCGCTGCGGTCGCGCTGGGCAAACGGGTTGCTGCCGCCCGTGTTGGGCGCATAGCTGCCAAAGCCTTGCTGCTTGGGCGTGATCCACTTGAGCGCGGACTCGGGCAGCTCGTCGAAGAAGCGGCTCTTGATGTTGTAGCGCGTCTGGCCGTGCAGCATACGCGTCTGCGAATGGCTCAGGTACAGGCGCTTGCGCGCGCGGGTGATGGCCACGTACATCAGGCGGCGCTCTTCTTCCAGGCCCTCGCGCTCGTTGGCCGAGTTCTCGTGCGGGAACAGGCCCTCTTCCATGCCGCCGATGAAGACGCCGTCGAACTCCAGGCCCTTGCTGGCGTGCACCGTCATCAGCTGCACGGCGTCCTGGCCGGCCTGGGCCTGGTTGTCGCCCGCCTCGAGTGCCGCATGGGTCAAAAAGGCGGCCAGGGGTGACAGCGTCTCGCCCGTGTCGGCGTCGACGATGCCGGCCACGGTGGGCAGGGCTTCGTCGGTCACCGGCGCATTCGGGTCGAGGCCCTGGCTGGCCGGGCTTTGCGTGAGGCGGTCGTTGCGCAGCTCGTCCACCGGAAGGGCCACGGCATCGCGGCCAAAGCCCTCCTGGGTGACGAAGCTCTCGGCCGCGTTGACCAGTTCCTCCAGGTTCTCGATGCGGTCGGCGCCTTCCTTCTCGGTGCGGAAATGCTCCACCAGGCCCGAGGACTGCAGCATGGTCTCGATGATCTTGCGCAGGTTCATGCCCTCGGTCTGCTCGCGCAGCACGTCGACCATGGCGACGAAGGCCGAGAGGTTGGCCCCCGCCTTGCCAGGCACGGCGCTCACGCCATCGTGCAGCGAGCAGCCGGCCGCGCGTGCGGCGTCCTGCAACACCTCGATGCTGCGCGCACCGATGCCGCGCGGCGGGAAATTGACCACGCGCAGAAAGCTGGTGTCGTCGTGCGGGTTCTCCAAGAGGCGCAGGTAGGCCAGCGCGTGCTTGATTTCGGCGCGCTCGAAGAAGCGCAGGCCGCCGTACACGCGGTAGGGCACGCTGGCGTTGAACAGGGCCGATTCGATCACCCGGCTTTGCGCATTGCTGCGGTAGAGCACGGCGATCTCCTTGCGCTCGAAGCCGTCGCTGCGCACCAGTTGCTTGATCTCGTCCACCATCCACTGCGCCTCGGCCAGGTCGGTGGTGGCCTCGTACACGCGCACCGGTTCGCCCGGGCCCTGCGTGGTGCGCAGGTTCTTGCCCAGGCGGCGGCTGTTGTGGCTGATCAGGGCGTTGGCCGAGTCGAGGATGTTGCTGTAGCTGCGGTAGTTCTGCTCCAGCTTGATCTGCTGCTGCACGTCGAACTCGCGCACGAAATCGGCCATGTTGCCCACGCGCGCACCGCGAAAGGCGTAGATGCTCTGGTCATCGTCGCCCACCGCGATCACGCTGCCGCGCGCCTCGAAGCGCCCGCCGGCGTCATTGCCCGCCAGTTGCTTGAGCCAGGCGTACTGCAGCTTGTTGGTGTCCTGGAACTCGTCCACCAGGATGTGCGCGAAGCGGCGCTGGTAGTGCTCGCGGATGGGGTCGTTGTCGCGCAGCAGTTCGTAGCTGCGCAGCATCAGCTCGCCGAAGTCGACCACGCCCTCGCGCTGGCACTGCTCTTCGTAGAGTTGGTAGACCTCGACCTTCTTGCGCGTGTCGGTGTCGTGGGCCTGCACGTCGCCGGGGCGCATGCCCTCTTCCTTGCAGCCCGAGATGAAGTAGGCGAGCTGCTTGGGCGGGAAGCGCTCGTCGTCCACGTTGTGCTGCTTGCACAGGCGCTTGACGGCCGAGAGCTGGTCCTGCGTGTCCAGGATCTGGAACGACTGCGGCAGGCCGGCGGCCTTGTGGTGCGCGCGCAGCAGCCGGTTGCACAGGCCGTGGAAGGTGCCGATCCACATGCCGCGCACGTTCACGGGCAGCATGGCCGACAGCCGCGCCACCATTTCCTTGGCGGCCTTGTTGGTGAAGGTCACGGCCAGGATGCCGCCGGGCGTGGTGTAACCGTTCTGCAGCAGCCAGGCGATGCGGGTGGTGAGCACCCGGGTCTTGCCCGAGCCGGCTCCCGCCAGGATGAGCGCATGCCCCGCCGGCAGGGTGACGGCGGCGAGTTGCTCGGGGTTGAGATTGGCCAGCAGCGGCGGCGCAGCGGAGGGGGCAGCGGGCGTGGAGGGCTCCAAGGGCTCGGGCGCACCCGGAAACAGGTCTTGTGGGAACATGGGGGCATTGTAGAAAGCGCCACCGCCTGCCATGAAAAACATTGCCCTTGCCACAGCCATGCTGCTGGCCCTGCACACCCCCCACCTCGCAGCCCAGTCGAGCTGCAGCAGCGACGGCGTGGCCCGCCCCGCGGCGCTGTTCGAGCGTTTCGTGAGCGCCGACTGCGAAAGCTGCTGGGCCGACAAGGCCACGCCGGCCCCCTCGGCGCCCGGCACCCTGGTGCTGGACTGGATCGTGCCCGGCACGCAAGGCGACAACGCCCCGCTGTCGGCGGCCGCCACGCGCGATGCACTGGCGCGGCTGGCCGCCCTGGGCCGCACGGCCCCCACGGCCACGGACGTGAACACCGCGCCCGTTCAGGGCGTGCAGGGCAGCCGGCTGCGCGTGTCGCACGGGCCGGCGTTCAACGACTACTTGGGCGCCTCCATCGCCTTCTCCCCGGTGCCGACGCGGGGAGCAAGCCCTGCGGCAGGGCCCGATGCGGGCGGTTTCTACCTGCTGCTGGTGGAATCCATCCCTGCCGGCACCGAGGGATCCCCCGTGGCCCGCAACCTGGTGCGCAACGTCTACCAGCGCTCCCTGGACAACCCGCACACCCTGTCCAGGGGCGAACGCTCGGGCTGGCGTGACTCGCGGCCCATCTACATCCCCGAAGGCGCCAAGACCGACCGCCTGCGCCTGGTCGGCTGGGTGCAGGACAAGGATGGCCGCATCATCGACGCGGCGCAGTCGCGCTGCGTGCCTTAGAAGCTTTGCCCTATTGAAGGGATAACAGTAGGGATATACCGGCGCCCGCTGGCGCGGGTAGAATCAATCACCGGGCCCAAGTTTCTTGCAGCCCGGTTTTTTTGTGCCTGCGCACAGCAGGGTTCGCGGCGGCCAGCACGGCCGCAGCCACGGAACCGGTCTCCAAGCCAAGCGCCCACCGCCGTGGAAATTGTTTTGCGGCGTCCTTTTATGGAGCTTGGAAATCTCATGGAAATCTTCGACTACGACAATGTCCTCTTGCTGCCGCGCAAGTGCCGGGTGGAAAGCCGCTCGGAATGCGATGCCGGCGTGGAGCTGGGCGGGCGCACCTTCCGCCTGCCGGTCGTACCGGCCAACATGAAGACGGTGGTGGACGAGAGCATCTGCACCTGGATGGCGCAGAACGGCTATTTCTACGTCATGCACCGCTTCGACCTCGACAACGTGCAGTTCGTGCGCGACATGCACGCCAAGGGCTGCTATGCCTCGATCTCGCTGGGCGTGAAGCAGCCCGACTACGACACGGTGGACCAGTTGGCCGCCGCAGGCATCACGCCCGAGTACGTGACCATCGACATCGCGCACGGCCATGCCGACAGCGTGAAGAACATGATCGGCTACCTCAAGTCCAAGCTGCCCGCGGCCTTCGTGATCGCCGGCAACGTGGCCACGCCCGAGGCGGTGATCGACCTCGAAAACTGGGGCGCCGACGCCACCAAGGTGGGCGTGGGCCCGGGCAAGGTCTGCATCACCAAGCTCAAGACGGGCTTCGGCACGGGTGGCTGGCAGCTGTCGGCGCTCAAGTGGTGCGCGCGCGTGGCCACCAAGCCCATCATTGCCGACGGCGGCATCCGCAGCCATGGCGACATCGCCAAGAGCATCCGCTTCGGCGCCAGCATGGTGATGATCGGCTCGCTGTTCGCCGGCCATGAGGAATCGCCCGGCAACACCGTGGAGGTCGATGGTGCGCTGTTCAAGGAGTACTACGGCTCGGCCAGCGACTTCAACAAGGGCGAGTACAAGCACGTCGAGGGCAAGCGCATCCTCGAGCCCATCAAGGGCAAGCTGGCGGGCACCCTGGTCGAGATGGAGCAGGACGTGCAAAGCTCCATCAGCTACGCTGGCGGCAAGAAGCTCATGGACATCCGCAAGGTGAACTACGTGATCCTGGGCGGCGACAACGCGGGCGAACACCTGCTGATGTAATCGCGCCCGGTCTTCGCAGGGCCTGGGACAGCCTCAGGCCCGCAGGAGAATCAAGGCCATGTGGTGCACATCGTGCCCGGGCCTGGCCAACGCATCGACGATGCTGAAGTGGTTCAGGCCTTCCTGCACCTGGCAGCGCGGCACGGCGTGCGAGCCCCAGGCGTCCTGCACCAGCCGCGCCTGGCGGATGAACTCCGGGCTTTCATCGCCGCCCACGGCACAGTACAGCATGCCCTGGCCGGGCGCCTGCAGGCGTGCCGGGCTGTACTGCAGCACCTGCTGCTCCGTGAGCTTGAGCGTCTCCTGCAGGAACGGGGTGTGCATCAGCGGATCGAGGTCGTGCAGGCCCGAGACCGACAGCGCGCTGCGCACCGCACCATCGGGCAGGTTGCCGATCAGGGGCCAGACGCTGGTGAGCAGCATGGCCGCCAGTTGCCCACCCGCCGAATGCCCCGCCACCGTGATGCGCTGAGGATCGCCGCCATAGCGCCCAATGTTCTGCCAGATCCAGGCGATGGCCTTTTCCATCTGCCGCATGATCTGGGGAATGCCGACCGGCGCCTCCGGGGTACCGGGGCACAGCGCGTAGTTGACCACCACCACGCAGACGCCTTCGCGGTTGAATGCCGGCGCAATGAAGGAGTGGTCCGACTTGTCGAGCGCGCGCCAGTAGCCGCCGTGGATGAAGACCAGCACCGGGGCCCCCTTGCCGGACCCGGGCGGCAGCTGGGTGGTCGGGAAGACATCCAGGGTCTCGCGCGTGCCCTTGCCATAGGCCAGGTCGGGCACGCAGGGGTGGTCGGCACGCACCTGGGCCGACTCCTGGGCCCAGCGGGCGAAGTAGTTCACGTGCTCGGGCACCAGCGCCCGGTTGTTGTACATCAGCTCCAGCCAGGCGGGGTCGTGCGGGGTTTTGGTGTCCAGGGCCATGGGTAGGTTCTCCTCGTCCTCTGGCGCCACATCATCCCGGCAAGTGGCGCCGACTGCAAGCCCGATGACAGGCTGGCAGCGCGAAAACCGCCGATGATGGCGGCAGAGACAACCGCACCAGGAGACAGAGACCATGCACAACACCCCTCCCCTGCGCACCACCGTCCTGGGCATCGGCATGATGGGAGCGCCCATGGCACGCCGGCTGCGCGCTGCCGGCCACGAGGTCCACGCCTGGAACCGCACGCGCGAGGCGGCCGAACCGCTTGCCGCCTCGGGCATCACCGTCCACTCCGACGTGCGCGATGCCGTGGCCGGCGCGGACGTGGTGATCAGCCTGCTCGCCAACGGCCCCGTGGTGGGCCAGGTGCTGTTCGAGCGCGGTGCGGCGCGGGCCCTGCGCCGCGATGCGCTGTTTATCGACATGGCCTCCATCCAGCCACGCGAGGCACGCGACCATGCGGCGCGCCTGGGCGAGATGGGCATCGCCCACCTCGACGCCCCGGTCTCCGGCGGCACCGTGGGCGCCGAACACGGCACCCTGGCCATCATGGCCGGGGGCCGGCCCGAGGACTATGCGCGCGCCCAGCCCATTTTTGCGGCGTTTGGCCGGGCCACCCATGTGGGGCCGCACGGCGCGGGCCAGCTCGCCAAGCTGGCCAACCAGATGATCGTGGGCATCACCATCGGCGCCGTGGCCGAAGCGCTGCTGTTCGCCGCCAAGGGCGGGGCCGACATGGCCAAGGTGCGCGAGGCCATCAGCGGCGGCTTTGCCGACAGCCGCATCCTGCAACTGCATGGCCAGCGCATGGTGGAGCGTAACTTCGCCCCCCAGGGCCGCATGACGGTGCAGCTCAAGGACATGCGCAACGCCCTGGCCACGGCCGGCGAGATCGGCTTCGACGCGCCCATCACGGCACTCTTCGAGGCCTTGTATGCCGAGGGCGTGGAACATGGCCTGGGCGATCTGGACCACAGCGGCCTGTTCGTGGAGCTGGCCAGCCGCAACGCGATGCAATGAAACTTTTTTTGCCACGACTTGCCAACACCGAAAAAACTAGTGCATAATTCGAGGCTCTGCAGCAACGCAGACAGATCACTAAAAGATTTGGGTTCTTAGCTCAGTTGGTAGAGCAGCGGACTCTTAATCCGTAGGTCGAGTGTTCGAGTCACTCAGGACCCACCAAATCTAAGCCGCAAGGCACATGAAGCCGATACTACTGAACGTGGTATCGGCTTTTTTGTTGGCGCCGCAAGGCGATGCAGCGGATGACGCCAGCGCCCCACGCACACCCGGGGCCTGCACCCTCCCCATTTGCCTGCCACCGGCCATCTACCGCACCCCCTGGTGCACGCGCAATCTGCACGCCTTGCGCGTGACCGCGCCACCGTCCCGAGCCCCCTTCTGTTCCCGACAAAAGCCAGCGTGAATTCCGCGCGACAGGATTTTTCCGCGGAAATTGCATCCAGCAGGCATCTTCCAGCGTATCCCTGCGCAAGGCCCTCAATGCCACCGCGTTTAATTGCAAACTAGTGTCTTTCGGTATTCCATAGCCAAAATGCATCGATACACTTTGTCATACCAATGACATCGTCGGCAGGCACGTCGCGGGCGTCTTCATCACCATCACGCCAGAACCCTTCAAGCATTGTGAATTCTCGACACACCACCCGAACAGTTCCCCTGCTGGCTGCGCTGATGGCCCTGGGCCTGGTCTCTGCGCCCCTTCCCACGGCCAACGCCCAGACGGCGCCTGCCAAGGAATCGACCGCCAAGGAGCGGGCCAAGGCACGCGCGGCCCGCGCCCCAGCGGCGTCGGCTGCCGCGCCCGACAGCGCTGCGCCGGCCACCACCGCCCCCGCAGCCGCAGCGCCCGCCTTGCCCCTGCGCCAGTGGAAGACCAGCCTCAAGGACCTGGGCTTGGCGCGCCCCATCGCCCTGCGCGGCGTGGAGAGCGAAGCCAGCGTCGGCGTGGGTGTGCGGCGTGACGAAGTGGTGGAGGCCGCGCGGCTGCGCCTGACCTTCACGCTGTCGCCGGCGCTGATCCCGACCCTGTCGCACCTCAAGCTCATTCTCAACGACGAGACGCTGCAGACCATCGTGCTCGACAGGGAGCGCCTGGGCACGCCGCAGACGGTCGAACTCAACATCGACCCGCGCTACTTCACCGACTACAACCGCTTTCGTTTCCAGTTCATCGGCCACTACACGATGGAGTGCGAGGCGCCCAACCATTCGAGCCTGTGGGCCACCATCAGCAACGAGAGCCAGCTGGACCTGTCGCTGCGCCAGATCCCGCTGCGCGATGACCTGGCGCTGCTGCCCGCACCGTTCTTCGACCCGCGCGACAACCGGCCGGTGAACCTGCCCTTCGTGTACGGCAGCAAGCCCAGCACGGGCACGCTCAAGGCCTCGGGCTCGATCGCCAGCTGGATCGGCATGCTCGCCGGCTACCGCGGCAACCAGTTCCCGGCGTTCGAGAACCAGCTGCCGCGCCAGCACGCCGTGGTGCTGGCCACCAACGACAACCGCCCCGCCTTCCTGCAGGCGATGGCACCGGTCACCGAGCCTACGCTGTCGGTCGTACCCCACCCCGACGTTCCGGGCGCCAAGCTGCTGCTGGTGCTGGGCAAGGACGATGCGCAGGTGCAGATGGCTGCCGATGCGCTGGCCCTGGGCAAGGCCGTGCTGTCGGGCCAGACCATCGCCGTCAAGTCGCTCGACTACCCCGAACTGGCCAAGCCCTACGATGCCCCGCGCTGGATCACCACCAAGCGCCCGGTGCGCCTGGCCGAACTGGTGCAGAGCGCGGCCGACCTGCAGCTGCGCGGCTCGGTGCTCAACGACACGGTGAACGTCTACACGCGCATGGCGCCCGACCTGTTCACCTGGAACGCCAAGGGCGTGCCGCTGGACCTGACCTACCGCTACACGCCCAACAGCGTGTCGGACCACGGCGCGCTGAACATCTCGATCAACAACCAGTTCATCCAGTCCTACCCGCTGCAGTCGCGCGAAGACCGCACCAGTGGCAAGAGCACGGTGATGCTGCCGCTGTTCGACGACGGCAATGCGCAGACGCGCTCGGACCTGAAGATCCCGGCCTTCATGATCGGCGGCGACAACCAGCTGCAGTTCGCCTTCCAGATCCCGCCCAACGACCTGGGCCGCTGCCGCTCTGCGCCGCCCACGGAGCTGTACGCGGCCATCGACCCACAGTCGACCATCGACCTCACGGCCTTCCGCCACTACCTGGCCATGCCCAACCTGGCGGCCTATGCCAACAGCGGCTTCCCCTTCACGCGGGTGCCCGACCTGGCGCAGACCTCGATCATCCTGCCCAACCAGCCGACCACCTCGGACGTGGAGGTCTTCCTCACGGCCGTGGGCCGCATGAGCGCCTCCACCGGCTACCCCGGCACGCGCTTCAAGCTGCTGCGGGCGTCCGAAGCCGACAAGGCCGCCGACACCGACATCCTCGTGATCTCCCAGGCCGACAGCGACGGTCTGCTGCAGAAATGGCAGAGCCACCTGCCGGCCCTGCTGGCTGCCGGGGCACGCTCGGTACAGCCGCTGGAGCGCGCCATGGGCTCCTTCATCGACCTGTTCAACCTCGAATCCAACCAGCGCCTGTCGGCCTCGGGTGGCCAGGCCATCCTGCAGGGCAATGGCCCGCTGGCCGCCGTCACGGGCTTCGAATCCCCGCTCTCGGCCGGGCGCAGCGTGGTGGCCCTCACGGCCACCGACAAGGAGGCCATGGCCCTCTTGAGCCTGGGCCTCAACGATGCGGGCAAGATCAAGAGCCTGCGCGGCGACCTGGGCCTGATGCGCGGCGATGCCATCGAGAGCTTCCGCATCAAGCCCGTGTACTACGTGGGTGACCTGCCCTGGTGGCAGCGCCTGTGGTTCCACATGCACAGCCACCCGCTGCTGCTGGCCCTGGTGGGCATCGGCACCGGCCTGCTGCTGACCTTCATCGTCTATGCCGCGCTGCGCAGCATGGCCCGGCGCCGACTGGCGGCACGCAATGACTGATTCCCTTCGACGCCGCACTGCGCTGCAGGCCACGGCCGGTGCAGCCCTGCTGTCCTGCCTGCCGGCCGCAAGGGCCCAGCAGGCCGCCGGCCGCGCCACCTGGCCCGCCTGGGACGCGTTCAAGGCCCAGTTCATCAACGAAGGCGGCCGTGTGGTCTCCGATGACGATGGGGGCGGCCAGACCTATTCCGAGGGCCAGGGCTATGCGCTGTTCTTCGCGCTGGTGGCCAACGACCGCCCGATGTTCGACAAGCTGCTGCGCTGGACCGAGAACAACCTGTGCGCCGGCGACATGACGGCGCGCCTGCCCGCCTGGCTCTGGGGCAAGCGCCCCGATGGCACCTGGGGCGTGATCGACGCCAACGCCGCCTCCGACGCTGACCTGTGGATCGCCTACGCGCTGGGCGAAGCCGGCCGGCTGTGGAACGAGCGCAGCTACCGCGCCCTGTCATCCCTGCTGGCGGCACGCGTGCTGCGCGAAGAGACCGCCGACATCCCGGGCCTGGGCCCCACGCTGCTGCCCGCGCCCAAGGGCTTCGTGCAGGCCAATGGCCGCTGGCGCCTGAACCCGAGCTACATGCCCATGCACCTGATGCACTGGCTGGCCGCCGGCGACCTGGACCCGCAGTGGAAGCCGCTGGTGGACAGCTCGCTCAAGGTCATCCGCGGTTCGTCGCCCAAGGGCTTCACGCCCGACTGGACGGTGTACGACGTCAAGCAGGGTTTCCTCGTCGATACCGAGGGCAAGGAAAAGGGCCAGGGCACCTACAACGCCATCCGCGTCTACCTGTGGGCCGGCATGATGCACGCCGACGCGCCGGGCCGCAGGGCGCTGCTCGACACCCTGGCGCCCATGGCCCGCTACGTGCGCGAGCAGGGCTATCCGCCCGAATCCATCGACATCCTGACCGGGCAGGCCTCGGGCCCGGCGCCCTCGGGCTTTTCGGCCGCGATGCTGCCCTTCCTGCACGCCGCGGGCGACGACAAGGCCCTGCAATCGCAGCGCATGCGCCTGGAGGCGCGTCCGCTGCGGCCCACGGCCTACTACGAGCAGGTGCTGGCCCTCTTCGGCCAGGGTGCGTTCGACGGGCAATACCGTTTCACGGCGGCGGGCCAGCTCATCGCGCGGTGGAAACCGTGACCCCCATGCCCCGCCGGACCCGCCAGTGGCTGCCCTCGCTCACCTTGCTGGCCGCCGCCTGCCTTCCCGCCAGCCACGGCGTGCTGGCCAGCGCACCGCCCGCGATCGAAGCCGAGCTGCTCAGCGGTGCCCGCCTGTGGGCGTCCAAGAACCGCCCCGACATGGCGCGCCAGCTGGTGGACAAGCTGCTGGCCATGGACCCCTACTCCCCCCAGGGCCTGGGCACCCTCGGTGACCTGGCCCTGCGCGAGAAGAAGACCGACGAGGCCAAGCGCATCCTGGAGACGCTGCGCACCCGCCACCCCCAGAACAAGGTGACCCAGGAACTCGAGACCCTGGTGCGCGTGTACGGCCCCGACCGCGAAAAGCTCTCGCAGATGCGCCTGATGGCGCGCGCCGGCCGCAAGGCCGAGGCCGCCGACCTGGCGCGCGAGCTGTTCCCACAGGGCCCGCCCGAGCTCGGCGGCCTGGCCCTCGAATACCACCAGATCCTGGGCTCGGGCGCCAAGGGCGGCGGCGAGTCCGCGCGCCAGCTGGGCAAGCTCTACCAGGAGACGGGCGAGTCGCGCTACCGCCTGGCGCAGCTCGAGATGCGCATGTACGGTGGCGAGAACCCCACCGCCGTGGTGCAGGAGATCGAGGCCCTGGCCAAGCAGCCGGACGTGAATGCCCAGCAGCTGCAGGACCTGTGGCGCCGCGCCGTGGACCGGCTGCCCAATACCGCCGGCAACATGCCGCGCGTGCGCGCATTCCTGCAGCGCTACCCCGCCGACCAGGCCATGGTGGACCGCCTGGCCGCGATGCAGCAGGCCGTGGAACGCGCGGAGCGCGCCGCCCGCGACCCGGCCAACATCGCGCGCAATGCCGCGCGCCTGGCCCTTGACCAGGGCAACACCGAGCGCGCCGAAGAGCAGCTGCAGACCGTGCTCGCGCTGCGCCCCGGCGATGGCGAGAGCCTGGGCAACCTGGGCATGATCCGCCTGCGCCAGGGCCAGCATGGAGAGGCCCAGGACCTGTTCGGCCAGGCCTTCGCGCTCACCCGCCAGGGCAAGTGGAAGGACCTGCAGGCCACGGCCCGGTTCTGGGGCTACCTGCGCCAGGCCGACGTGGCGCTGGAAAAGAACGAACTGGCCACGGCCGCCGACCTGGCGGGCCGGGCCCTGGCCATGCAGCCGAACAATGCCGAGGCGCTGACCACCCTGGCCAGCATCCGCGACCTGCAGGGCGAGCGCACCCAGGCCGAGGCCCTGTACCAGAGCGCGATCAAGGCCGAGGCCAACAGCAGCTCGGCCTTGAAGGGCCTGGCCGGGCTGTACGCGCGCTCGGGCCGCTCGGGCGAAGCCCTGGCGCTGCTCGAGAAGGCCTCCGCCAGCGACACGGCGCTGGGTGAAAAACTGCTGGGCACGCAGGCCGACATCCTCGGTGCCCAGGCCGACGAGCACCTGCAGGCCCAGCGCCTGAGCGCCGCCATGCGCACGCTGGAGTCGGCCGTGCTGCTCACGCCCGACGACGCCTGGCTGCGCCACCGCCTGGCACGGCTGTACCTGCGCCTGAACCTGCCGCGCGAGGCCCTGAGCGTGATGGACGACGGCATCGCCCGGACCACGGTGGTGGGCGCCGACCGCAGCGCCATGCACTATGCACGCGCCCTGGTGCGCTCGGCGGTGGACAACGACCAGGGCGCCCTTGCCGACCTGGCGCAGATCCCCGCGGCCGAGCAGACCGATTCCATGCAGGCCCTGGCGCAGCGCTCCACGGTCAAGTCGCTGGTGGCCCAGGGCGGCGCCAGCCGCAGCCCCGCAGAGGCCCAGGCCCTGCTCGACAAGGCCGAGCAGGCGGCGGGCAACGATGCCGAGCTGCTGTATTCCGTGGCCAACACCTGGTTTCGCCGTGCGCAGCCGGCCCGCGGCGTGGCCGTGTTCGACCGACTGGCCGCGCGCAGCGCTGCGCTGCCGATGGACGTGCAGCTCGACCACGCCCTGCTGCTCAACCGCGCGCAGGACGACGTGGGCCTGGCCGCCCGGCTGCCGGCCCTGCTGCAGTCGCCCGGCTGGAGCGCCGAGCAGGAGGCGCGGCTCATCGCCCTGTACACCGCGCACCGCGAGCGGCTCATCGAACAGCAGCGCCAGGCCGGCCGCCTCGGCGAGGCCCTGCGCCTGGCGCGCCAGCCCCTGCAACTGCCCGACACGCCCGCCACCGCCCCGCAGCGCACGCAGACGCAGGCGCGCCTGCTCATGGCCGCCGGCGAGTACGCCGATGCCGCCCAACTGCTGGCCCCGCTGGCCAAGGCCCAGCCCGACAGCGTGGAGATCCGCATGAACCTGGCGGATGCGCTGTCACGCCTGGGCGATGCACGCGGCGCCACCGGGCACGCCCAGTGGCTGCAGGACCACCTGCCGGCCACCGACGCCGCCCAGCAGCTGGCGCTGCTGCGCATCTGGCAGCGCGCCGGCCGCATGGACGAGGCGCGTGCGCTGTCCGCACGGCTGCTGCAGGACTTTCCGCAGGACAGCGACGTGCTGCTGCACGCCGCGCGCCTGGAGCGCGCCAACCGCAACTATGCCCAGGCCCTGGTGTTCTTCCGCAGCGCGCTCACGCTGGAGACACGTGGCGCCGCCGCACCGGCGGCAGGGACGGCCCCGGGCGAGCCCACCGAAGCCGAGGCACCGCTGAAGCTGCAGCAGAGCTACGCGCTCTCGCTGCCCGTGGACGCCGCCGTGGTGGCCAAGATCCAGGGCGAGATCGATGCCATCGAAGCGCGCCGCCAGGTGTGGATCGAGGCGGCCCACACGGGCCTGCGCAAGAGCTCCACCGATGGCATCTCCAGCCTGCGCGGCTGGGAGCGGCCCATGGTGGCCTGGATGCCGCGCGGCTACGACGGCCACTACTTCCTGCACGTGGACCGGGTCAAGCTCGACGCCGGCGAGCTGCCGGCCGACGGTTCGGACTTCACGGACTTCGGCCAGATCGCGGCGCTGCCGCCCAATTCGCCCCTGGCCTACCGGCGCCAGCGCGGCACGGGCACCAACCTGGGCTTCGGTTTCGTGGGCGATGACTTCCAATGGGACATCGGCACCACGGGCGTGGGTTTTCCCGTGACCAACCTGGTGGGGGGCCTCGCCAGGACCGGTGAGCTGGGCCGCTACCGCTACAAGCTCGAAGGGTTCCGCCGTCCGATCACGGGCAGCCTGCTCTCCTATGCCGGCGCGCGCGATCCCATCACCGGCCAGGTCTGGGGCGGTGTGGTGGCCACAGGCGCCTCCGGGCGGCTGTCGACCGACTTCGGCCCCTACAGCAGCTCGGTGAGCCTGAACCTGGCGGCCCTCACGGGCAAGAGCGTGGAGACCAACACCCGTGCCCAGCTGCGCGTGGCCGTGGACCGCGACGTCTGGAAGGGCGACACCAGCGTGGTCAACCTGGGCGTGACCTTCTCGGCCTGGCACTACGGCAAGGACCTGTCGGAGTACAGCTTCGGCCATGGCGGCTACTACAGCCCGCGCAGCTATGCGTCCGTCGCGCTGCCCCTGGAGTGGAGTGGCCGCAAGGGTGCGCTCACCTGGCTGGCGCGGGGTGCCATCTCGGTCTCGCGCAGCAGCAGCGGCGACACCGACTACTTCCCGCAGAACGCGCTGCTGCAATCGCTGGCGCGCGCGCGCCTGGCCGAAAGCGGCAGCGTGCCGGTGTACACGGGCAGCTCGGGCTCGGGCTTCGGCCGTTCGTTCCGGGGCGCACTGGAGTACCAGGTCACCAGGAACCTCTCCCTGGGCGCGCAGCTGGAGCTGGACCGCTCGGCCTACTACGCACCCACCAACCTCATGGTCTACGGCCGCTACCACTTCGACCCGGTGCTCGTGCCGCTGGAGAACCGCCCGCGCCCGGTGCAGCCCTATTCGAGTTTCTGACATGTCCTCCGCTTCCTCTTCCCCGCGCAAGAGCGCGCCACCCGCAGGGCTGGTGCGCTCCGCGCTGCGCTGGCTGCGCCCTGCATCCCGCAAGGATGCAGCCGCCGGTGCCACGCCGACGCGCATCGGCATCGAAGGCCTGCCCGATGGCGTGGGCCTGGTGCCGCCCCATGTGCCGGTGTCCCTGGTGGCGGCCGACGACAGCAGCGCCGCGCTGTGGTTTCCGGCCCTGATCGAGGATGCCGTCGTGGCCGGCCCGGTGGCCCTGGTCGCCTCGAGCGCGGCGTGGACCGACGGGCTGCTGCAACGCCCCGCACTGCAGGCGGCCTACCACGCCGGGCGCCTGCAGCTGTGGCTGCTCGCGCCCGGCCTGCAGGCCGAGGTGCGGTGCCATGGCCTTGCCCCCCTGGTCGAAGAACTCGAGCGCACCGGCCTGCAGCCCGGGCACGCGCTGTACGTCTGCGACGCCCAGGGCCTGCTCAGCGGCCTGAGCGTGACCGAGCTTGCGCGGGTGAGCCGCCAGCTCAGCGCCCTGTGCCGCGAGCGCCTGCGCCCGGTGGTGCTGGGCTTCTTCCCGCCGCTGGAGCCCGAGGTGCTGCTGCCCGCGCTGCGCAACCTGTGCCAGATGTCCATGCACATCGCCACGCTGCGCGCCGAGGCCGACCGCTGGAGCCTGGGCCTGGAGCGCTGGAACACGGATGCCGGCGCCCTGTTCCAGACCGCCTTCGGCCTGCTGCACGATGGCGCGAGGGACCGCCTGGCCGCCGACGGCACGCGCACCCGGGGTGCCGTGCGCGAACTGGTCGAGGCGGTGGACCAGTCGGAGGTGATCGCCACGCGCGCCTCGGTCGATGGCCAGCGCGGCGTTCCGGGCCACTGGCGCATCGTGGACAGCCTGGCCGACCTGGAGGTCGCCGCCGCCGCGAGCGTGGCCGCCACGGTGCTGATCGACGCGGGCCAGGCATCGGACTTCGAGGCGCGTGCGCGCCTGGTGCACCAGTTGCGCCTGTCGCGCCCCCTCACGCTCAAGATCGTGGTGCGTGAGAACCTGGGCAAGCTGCGCACACACAGCGAGCAGGCCCTGCTGCAGCTGGGCGCCAGCGCCGTGGTCTACAAGGAGGTGGGCTTCTCCCGGCTGCTGCAGCTGCTGCAGGACATCAACGCCCAGAGCCACACCCGCAAGGTGCACCCCGACTATGAACAGGCGCTGGACAGCTTCATGCCTGCGCGCGAGCGCGGCTACCAGCCACCGGCACAGTTCTGTACCCTGGTGCGCGGCATGCTGGACCGCACCCACGGCATCGGCCTGTCGCACAGCCTGGTGCGGCTGAACGTGCTGGCGCAGATCCCGCACCTCGATGCGCTGCGCGCCTGCCACACCGCGCGCGACGGCGACCTGCTCACGGCCGACCATGAAAGCGTCTACGTCTTCCTGTTCGCCTGCCGCGAGCCCGACGTCGAGCTGGCACTGCACCGCCTGTTCACGCTGCCGCTGACCCAGCTGTTCTCCAGCGAGGCCACGGACAGCTCGGACACCGGCATCCGCGCCATGCTGGCCCCTTTGCACGAATCGGTGCGCAAGGGCCTGCCCGACTACAGCGCCACCCTCGCGGGCAGCCCCCGGCCCGCCACTGCACCGGCCCCGGCGCAGACGGCACCGGCGGTCACGCCGGCGCTGCCGGCCGCCCCCGGCCTGGCGCCCGAGGCTGCCGGCACCGAATCCCGCCCGCTGCTGCCCCTGGCCGATGGCCCTGGCGTGCAGCACCGGCCCATTGCGCGGCGTGCCGTGCCGCGCCCCTCACCGAGGTCGATGGCATGAAGATCCTGATCGAGTTGCTGCTCTACACCGTGCTGGGCGCGCTGCTGGCTTGGCCGTGCTGGCTGGTGCTGCGCCGCCTGCGGCACGCGCACCGGCCGCTGCGCTGCGTGCAGCCCTACCGCCCCGCGCTGCCGCCGCCTGGCGCGGCGAGCCCGCCGTCCGCGGAATGACCGAACGAATGAAGAGAGATCCTGCATGCGCGTGATTGCCGTCGTATCGCCGCTCGGTGGAACGGGGCGGACCACCCTGACCGCCCACCTGGCCACGCTCCTGGCGCGCCAGGGCCAGCCCTGCCTGGCGGTGGAGCTGTGTGCCCAGAACCTTCTTGCCAGGCACCTGGGCATGCACGAGCCCAGCGCCCTGGGCTGGGCCCCCCTGGCAGCGGCAGGCCAGTGGTGGGCCGATGCCGGTTTCGACAACACGGACGGCGTCAGCGTGCTGCCCTTCGGCAAGGTGGCGCCGGAGGCGGTCGACACCCTGCACCGGCAGCTGCAGGTGCAGCCCCGCTGGCTGCTGGACCAGCTGGAGCTGCTCGACGTGCCCGACGCCTGCACCGTGGTGCTGGACACGCCGGCCTGGCCATCCCCCCTGGCACGGGCAGCACTGCGCTGCGCCGATGTTGTGCTGGTGACGCTGGAAGCCTCGGCCCGTGCCTGCGCCGACCCGGGCATGGTGCAGGCCCTGCTGCACGAGGCGACAACAGCCGCACCGGCAGACCAGGGCGTGCTGGTGACGCGCTTCGACCCGCGCCGGATCTCGCACCGCGAAGCGCTGCAGACGCTGCGCCAGCAATGGGGCGAGCGGCTGATCCCTTACACGCTGCACGAAGACGAGAACATCCCGCGCGCGCTTGCGCGCTCGATGAGCGTGGGCAGCTTCGCGCCCCAGGCGCAGTCGGCCCACGACCTGCAAGGCGTGTGCAACTGGCTCACCGGCCAACGCCAGATGCCCCCCTCGATGCTTGCGGCGGGAGCAAGCCGGCCATGACGGGTCAGCCCGAGACCGGCATGGCCCCGCGCGCCTACAGCGCCGCGGCGCGCGGCGCCCGCGCATGGCTGCACCTGGCGTGGCAGTGGCTGGCGCGCCAGCTCGAAGTGGCGCCCGGCGCCCCCTGGTGGATGTGGCTGTGGCGCTGCGTCGTGCTGCCCGCCACGCCGGACCGCGCCCTTCTGCCCTGGCTGCTGCAGCCGCTGCGCTGGCTGTTCGCCGGCCTGGGCTTTGCACTGCGCTGGGGCTGGAAAGGCCTGTCGCTGGCGCTCTTCGCCGTGTTCTGGCCGATCCGGCTGTTCCTGCGCGCCATGGACCGCCTGGCCACCCACGTGAATGTGGACAAGGGCATGCGCCTGGCCGACCGGCTGCTGTCGCCCGCCATGGAGATACCGGGCCTGCGCTGGGTGGTGCTGGCCATCGGCATGGTGGCCGGTCTGGTGGTGATGACCACGCCCTTCAACTGGTTCGGGCAGACCCTGTTCATGCTGCTGTGCTGGAGCCTGTCGCTGGTGCTGCGGCGCCTGCCGGGGCGCTACCCGTCGCTGGCGCTTGCGGCGATCAGCCTGCTGGCCATGGGCCGCTATGCCTGGTGGCGCGTGACCTCGTCCATCGAGTTCGACACGGCCATCGAAGCCTTCCTGGGTTACGGCCTGCTGGCAGCCGAGGCCTACACCTGGCTGGTGGTGGTGCTGGGCTTCATCCAGACCGCCTGGCCGCTGCAGCGCCGCCCGGCCGCACTGCAGGGCGTGCCGGCATCGTGGCCCACGGTGGACGTGTACATCCCCACCTACAACGAGCCGCTGAGCGTGGTGCGCACCACGGTGCTGGCCGCCATGGCGCTGGACTGGCCCGAGGACAAGGTCAAGGTCTTCATCCTGGACGACGGCCGGCGCGAGGAATTCCGCGCCTTTGCCGAGTCCATGGGCGTCGGCTACATCGTGCGCCCCGACAACAACCACGCCAAGGCCGGCAACCTGAACCACGCGCTGGGCAAGACCGATGGCGACCTGGTCGCCATCTTCGACTGCGACCACATTCCCACGCGCTCCTTCCTGACCACGGCCGTGGGCTGGTTCCAGCGCGACCCGAAGTGCGCCATGCTGCAGACGCCGCACCACTTCTTCTCGCCCGACCCGTTCGAGCGCAACCTGGGCACCTTCCGCCGCGTGCCCAACGAGGGCGCGCTGTTCTACGGCCTGATCCAGGACGGCAACGACTTCTGGAACGCCACCTTCTTCTGCGGCTCCTGCGCCGTGATCCGCCGCGGCCCGCTGATGGAAGTCGGGGGCATCGCCGTGGAAACGGTGACCGAGGATGCGCACACCGCCCTCAAGTTGCACCGCCGCGGCTACACCACGGCCTACATCAACGAGACCCAGGCCGCCGGCCTGGCCACCGAGAGCCTCTCGGCCCACGTGGGCCAGCGCATCCGCTGGGCGCGCGGCATGGCGCAGATCTTCCGCGTGGACAACCCCTTCCTGGGCAAGGGACTCACGCTGTGGCAGCGCATCTGCTATGCCAACGCCATGGTGCACTTCTTCTTCGGTCTGCCACGGCTGGTGTTCCTTACCGCGCCCATGGCCTTTCTGTTCTTCGAGTGGCACATCATCAACGCGGGCGCCATCATGATCGCGCTGTACGTGCTGCCCTACATCCTGCAGTCGAACATCGCCAACGCCCACGTGCAGGGCGAGCACCGGCACACCTTCTGGGCCGAGGTCTACGAGACGGTGCTGGCCTGGTACGTGGCCCTGCCCACCACGGTGGCCCTGATCAACCCGCGCCTGGGCAAGTTCAACGTCACCGCCAAGGGCGGCCTGGTGGAGCAGCCGTACTTCGACTGGGTGATCTCGCGCCCCTACACGGTGCTGGTGTTGCTGAACTTCGCGGCCTTCGGCTTCGGACTGGGGCGCCTGTTCTTCTGGAACACGGACGAGACCGCCACCGTGCTCATGAACCTGCTGTGGACCACCTACAGCATCCTGATGCTGGGAGCCGCGCTGGGCGTGGCCTCCGAGGCGCGCCAGGTGCGCCGCATGCACCGCGTGGCCACGCAGCTGCAGGCCACGCTGTACCAGGACGACGGCAGCGTGCTGCAGGCGGTGTGCATCGACTTCTCGATGACGGGCCTGGGCCTGCAGATGCCGGCCGGCACACCGCTGACCGTGGGCGACCGGGTCCAGGTAGGCCTGTGGCGCGGCAACACCGAGTGCACCTTCCCCGCCACCATCATGCTGCACCGGGGCCAGGGCGCCACGGGCCTGCAATTCGACCCCATGACCCGCGAACAACAGATCGACCTGGTGCAATGCACCTTCGCGCGCCCGGACACCTGGCGCGAGTGGAACGACAGCCACGACACCGACCGCCCCCTGCACGGCCTGCAGGAAATCGCCCAGCTGGGCGTGCTGGGCTACCGCAAGTTCTGGGAGTCGCTGCTCGAAGCCGCCCGGGCCCGCTGGCCGCTGGGCCGCCAGCGCGGGCAGCAAGGGCTGCGCGCATGAGCTACTGGAACCTGTATTTCCTGGCCAAGGTCGGCCTGTATTTCACGGGCTACATCGGCTTCAGCTGGTGGCTGAACCTGCTGCTGTGGCTGGCCCTGCTGCCGCCCATCGGGCACCGGCTGGCGCGGCGCACGCGCGCCGTGCTGGCCTGGCCCGCGGCGATTGCCCTGCTCTACTACGACTCCTACCTGCCCACGCTGGAGCGGGTGCTCTCCCAGCTCAAGGCCCTGGCCGGCTTCAGCGCCGACTACTGGCTGGAGCTGGCCGGGCGCCTGGTGAGCCCCGCAGCCCTGGTGATGGCCATCGCCGGCCTGTTCCTGTACGGCGCGCTGGCACGCCGCGTGCGCTTTGCCACCTTCGCCCTGGTCGGCATCCTGAGCGTGCCGCTGGTGGCTGCGATCCAGGAGCGCAAGGCCGAGGAGAACGCCGCCGGCACCCTGGCCAGCCAGGGCGACGGCACGCAGGCGGCCGATGCCTCGGACCCCGATACCCTGCTGCAGAAGTTCTACGCCAGCGAGGGCCAAAAGCGCCTGCAGTTCACCCCAGCCGCGGGCGGCACGCCGCCCTTCGACCTCATCCTGCTGCACGTGTGCTCGCTGTCCTGGGACGACATGGAATTCGTGGGCCAGCGCAACCACCCGCTGCTCCAGCGTTTCGACATGCTGTTCACCAACTTCAACAGCGCGGCCAGCTACAGCGGCCCGGCGTCACTGCGGGTGCTGCACGGCTCCTGCGGCCAGACGCCGCACAAGAAGCTCTACGAAGGCATCGATCCGCAGTGCTATGTGTTCCCCAACCTGGAAAAGCTGGGCTACCAGACGGCGGGCCTGCTGAACCACGATGGCGTGTACGAGGAGTTCGCCCACACGCTGGAGCAGCGCGGGGGCCTGGCCGGCAAGCTGCAGCGCAACCAGGACGCGCCGGTGCACATGCAGAACTTCGATGGCTCGCCGATCTACAACGACCATGCCCTGCTGTCGCAGTGGTGGAAGAAGCGCAGCGCCCAGGCCGGCGGCGCGCCCGTGGCGCTGTACTACAACACCATCTCTCTGCACGATGGCAACCGCGTGCCGGGCATGAGCTCGCGCAGCAGCCTCGACACCTACAAGCCGCGCCTCGTGCAGCTGATGGCCGATTTCGACAAGTTCATCTCGGAGCTGGAGAGCGCCGGTCGCCCGGTGGTGGTGATGCTGGTGCCCGAGCATGGCGCCTCGCTGCGCGGTGACAAGATCCAGATCTCTGGCATGCGCGAGATTCCGGGCCCGCGCATCACGCTGGTGCCGGCCGCCGTGAAGCTGGTGGGCATGAAGAAGCCCCCCGAGGCACCGCCCGCCGCGCCGCTGGTGGTGAACCAGCCCATGAGTTACCTGGGCCTGTTCACGCTGCTGGGCGACCTGCTGGCCGACAACCCCTACGCGGCAACGGCCCGCCCCCTGGCAGAGCGCCTGCAGGCGCCCGAGACCACGCCCTTCGTCTCGGAGAACGCCGACGTGATCGTGATGCGCAACGCGTCCGGCAAGTACATGATGAAGTCGGGCAACGGAGAGTGGATCCCCTACACCTATTGAAGCCCCGGGGCGCTGCGCGCCCTGGCGACCCGGCCAGATGGCCCCAAGATGGTGCAGACATTGCGCTGGCGCAGTGCCGGAGCCAGCCGCTTCCCGCATAATCGGTCGAGAAGCCCGCCACGCGTCGGGCCTCTTTCTCGCCCACCCGCGGCACCCCCTCACGAATCCCGCCCCCGCATGAACCCACAAGCCCACCTGCTCTGGAAAGCGCCCCGCTGGGCTTTGGCGGTGCTGCTGGCGGTGCTGGGGATGCTGGGGCCGTTCTCCATCGACACCTATATCCCGGCCTTCTCGGGCATTGCCGCGGCACTGGGCGCCACGCCGGTGGAGATGCAGCAGACGCTGTCGGCCTACCTGTTCGGCTTCGCCTTCATGAGCCTGTTCCACGGTGCGCTGGCCGACAGCTTCGGCCGCAGGCCGGTGATCCTCTGGGGCATCGCGGTGTTCACGCTGGCCTCGGCCGGCTGCGCGCTGTCGCAGACCATCGGGCAACTGGTGCTCTTCCGCGCGCTGCAGGGCCTGTCCACGGGCGCCGGCATCGTGGTCTCGCGCGCGGTGATCCGCGACATGTTCCCGCCCGCCGAGGCGCAAAAGGTGATGAGCCAGGTCACCATCTACTTCGGCGTGGCCCCGGCGATCGCGCCCATCGTCGGCGGCTGGCTGTTCGTGCACACCGGTTGGCACAGCATCTTCTGGTTCCTGACCCTGGTGGGCGTGGCGCTGTGGACCGCCAACTACCGCTTGCTGCCCGAGACGCTGCACGTGGACCAGCGCCAGCCTTTCAACGTGCGCCACCTGGTGCGCGGCTATGTGCAGCTGGGCTCGAGCGCGCGCTTCGTGCTGCTGGCGCTGGCCAGCGGCGTGCCCTTCAACGGCATGTTCCTGTACGTGCTGTCGGCACCGGCGTTCCTCGGGGACCACCTCTCGCTGGCACCCACGCAGTTCTTCTGGTTCTTCATCCTGACCATCTCGGGCATCATGGGCGGCGCCTGGCTCAGCGGCCGCCTTGCCGGCCGCATACCGCCCAAGCGGCAGATCCGCCACGGCTTTCTGATCATGTTCACGGTGGCGCTGCTCAACCTGGCGGCCAATCTGCTGTTCCCGCCCCATGCCTGGTGGGCGCTGCTGCCGATCGCCGTTTTCTCGTTCGGCTGGGCGCTGATGGTGCCGGTGGTGACGCTGCTGGTGCTGGACCTGCACCCCGAACGCCGGGGCATGGCCTCGTCGATGCAGGCCTTCGTGGGCTCCACGGCCAACGGGCTGGTGGCCGGCGTGATCGCACCGCTGGTGATGCATTCGACCGTTCTACTGGCCCTGTCCTCGCTGCTGATGCTGTGCATCGGCCTGGTGTCGTGGATCTACCTGCACCACCGCTGGCCCGACATCGGCCGCGCTCCCGTCAATTTCTGACCGGCCAGCGCTGCGGCAGCAGGCAACTGCGGCATCACGGGCCTGACTGCCGGCGGTCCTTGTCCTTTTGCTGGTAGTAGCGGTTCTTTTCCGCGTACATGGCCTGGTCGGCGCGGTTGATGGTGGCCTCCACCGCATCGCCGGACTGGCAGCTGGCAATGCCCATGGCCAGGCTCAGGTGCTGGCCGGGGTAGAACTGGTTGTTCAGGTCCAGCATGGAGATGATGCGCTCCTGCAGCGCCAGGGCCCCGCGTTCGTCGGTGCCAGGCAGCAGCACGGTGAACTCGTCGCCGCCGATGCGTGCGGCACAGGCCGGCGCGTCCACGGCCTTGGCCAGCACCTCGCCCACGCGGCGCAGCATGGAGTCGCCGGCCGCATGGCCCTGCTCGTCGTTGACGACCTTCAGGCCGTTGAGGTCGATGGCGATCACCGACAGTGGCCAGGGGCCCTTGCGCGTGAGCCGGTTGAGCTCTTCGGCATAGAAGGCACGGTTGCGCAGCTGGGTCAGCACATCGTGCTTGCCCAGGTATTCGAGGTAGGCCTCGGCCTTCTTGCGCGCGGTGATGTCCACCAGCGACAGCAGCACCAGGCCCCAGTCGTGCCGGTGGCTGTCGAGCACCGAGAACTGCATGTGGATGTTCACCGCGTCGCCCGACAGCGAGTAGTTCACCACCTCGCGCTGCTGGAAGGTCTTGCCGTCCCACAGGTCCTGCAATTGCTCGCCGAAGGATTCGTGCATCTCGCCGCGGAACACGCGGCCGATGTTGTTGAGCAGCATGTCCTTGCTGGAGGCGCCGAACATGCGCAGCGTCTGCTGGTTCACGTCGATGACGCGGATCTCCTGCATGCAGCGGCCCACAAAGTCGGGGTGCACCTTGAGGAAAGTCTTGAAATCGCCGATGCCCTGGGCGCGCACGCCATCGAGCAGGTTCTTGACCGCGCTGAAATCCTCGACCCACAGCGACACGGGCGAGTGCTCGAACAGGTCGCGTGCGTACTGCTCGCTGCGCTGGATGCGGCGTGCGTCGTTGAACTGCACGGTGTTGTCTTCCAGCGAGACCAGCACCCGGCTCCAGTCGTGTTCGTGGCCCGGCAGGATGCGCGCGCGCACCTGCACGTCCAGGCGCCGGCCATCGAGCGCGTAGTTCACGGTCTGGTTGGAGAACTCGAGCTGCCCATCCCACAGCTGTGCCAGCTCGTGCGATGCCGTGTCGTGGCGGTCGTCGCGAAAGACCTTGTCGAGGTTGGCGACAAGGTGCTCCAGGCTGTCGGCAGAGAACAGCTCCAGGGTGCGGCGGTTGACCTGCAGCACGCGTAGCGAGGCGCTGCACTGGCGCAGGCGGGCCCGGTCCTGGGCCAGGTGGGCACGGACATCGGTCACCCCTTCCGCGCGCCAGCCATCGAACAGCTGTTTGAGCTCGCTGAAGTCCTCAAGCCACAACGACACAGGGGTCAGCTCGAACATGTGCTCGTAATCGGCCCCCGAGGATAGAGATGACACCACGACAAATTCCTCCGTGGGCAATTATTGACGACACGGCTGCAGAAAACAGGCCCGGCGTGGCAGCCGACGCAAAAAAGGGCTGGCACCTTGCGGTGCCAGCCCTTTGGTGAAGCCCGCAGGGGGCGGGTTTCATTCAGCAGGAGGATCTGCGATCAGCGTGCGGGACGGGCGGGACGCTTGCGTGCGTCGTGGGCCACAAAGGGCTTGCCGCCGCCGGCACCGGCTGGCTTGGAGAATGCGGGCTTGCGCGGAGCGAAGTCGCCACGCGGTGCGCCGGCATCGGCACGGGGGGCAAAACGGCCCTGGCCGGCATCGCCGAAGCCTGGCTTGCGGCCATAGCCTTCGGCATCGCGGCGCGGAGCGCCACCGCCGAAGCCACGGTCTTCACGGGGAGCGCCATAGCCGCCACCGCCGTTGCCACCCTGGTAGCCACCGTCACGGCCGCCGCCTGGGAAGCCGCCGCGGTTGCTGTTGTTGTCGCTGCCACGGCCGGCGAAACCGCCACCAAAGCCGCCACCGAAACCACCACGGTCGTTGCCGCCGCGTGCGGGGCCATTGAAGCGGCCGCGCGATGGGTTTTCACGGTTGTCGTACGAGCGGCCCTGGCCACCACGGCCACCGCCGAAGTCGCCACCGCGTGGTGCCTGGGGCGCACGCTGGGTGGGCTCCATGCCGGGCACGACTTCCGACTTGAACTGCTGGCGGCTGTAGGCTTCGATGTCGTAGATCTTGCGGCGGTCGCGGAACTCGGCGAACGTCACGGCCAGGCCATCGCGGCCGGCACGGCCGGTGCGGCCGATGCGGTGGGTGTAGTCCTCGGCCTTCATGGGCAGGCCGAAGTTGAACACGTGGGTGATCGTGGGCACGTCGATGCCGCGAGCGGCCACGTCGGTCGCCACCAGGATCTGCACCTGGCCGGCGCGCAGCGCCATCAGGCGGCGGTTGCGCAGGCCCTGGCTCAGGGCGCCGTGCAGTGCCACGGCCGAGAAGCCTTCCTGTTGCAGGTCATTGGCCAGGCCGTCGCACTCCACCTGGGTGCTGGCGAAAACGATGGCCTGGTTGATCGTGGTGTCGCGCAGCCAGTGGTCCAGCAGCTTGCGCTTGTGCTGGGCGTTGTCGGCCCAGTAGAGCACCTGCTTGATGTTGGCGTGCTTCTCTTGTGGAGAATCGATGGTCACCTTCTGCACCGACGAACCGCCGTCGTGCATCACACGCATGGCCAGTTGCTGGATGCGGGGCGCGAAGGTGGCGCTGAACATCATGGTCTGCTTGCGCTGGGCGGTCAGTTGGTTCAGTTCGGCCAGGTCGTCCGAGAAGCCCAGGTCGAGCATGCGGTCGGCTTCGTCGACGACCAGGAACTGCACCTTGTCGAGCTTGATCTGCATCGAGCGCTGCAGGTCCAGCAGGCGGCCAGGGGTGGCGACCACCAGGTCGGCGTTCTGCAGCTTGGCGATCTGCAGTTGGTAAGGCATGCCGCCCACCACGTTGGCGACGCGCAGGCCGCGGCAGTGCTTGACCAGGTCGATGGCGTCGTGCGCCACCTGCTGGGCCAGTTCACGCGTGGGGCACAGGATCAGGGCGCCGGGGGTGGCGGCCTTGAAGTTGCGCGAGCTGGTGGGGTCCTTGCGCTTGGCGCGCTTGGGAGCGGGTTCGCCACGTTCGGCGGCTTCGGCCACGGCGCGCTCGAAAGCAGCACGTTCTTCGGCTTCGGCAGCGGCTTGCTGGTTGATCAGCGTGTGCAGCACGGGCAGCAGGAAGGCCGCGGTCTTGCCCGAGCCGGTCTGGCTGGAGACCATCAGGTCAATGAAATGCTTGGCATCGGCGCCAGCACCCATGGCCAGGGGAATGGCCTTGAGCTGAACGCTGGTGGGCTGGGTGTAACCCAGGTCGGCCACGGCCTGGACGAGTTCGGGGGCCAGGCCCAGTTCCACGAAGCCATTGGGCTCGGCGGTCACGGCGGCGTCGGCTTCAGCGGCAACGGCCACTGCGGCATCCAGGGGGGAGGACTGCACGGAAATGTCGGCAGCAAAGGAAGTATCGGCAGGCGCGAATTCGCCCTGCACCAAAGAGGTGTCGGTCATGAATTTTTCTCTCACGAAGACGGTCGCGGGCGCAGCCCACGATTGGCTTCGTCAAATGGTTAAAAAACATCAACCATCAAACGAAACCTGCGCTGGCTCTACTGGCCAAAGCGGGTGGGCGTTATTCGCCAGTCCTGCACTGTCGAAGGACAGTCGGCTGGCAAGCCCGGTGTGTGAGGGGAGATGCACAATCTGCGAGGGGATTCCTGCGCAGCCAGCGATTATGACACGGACAAGGGTTTCCCCGCAATACCCTTCAACTTCGCAACCCCTGTGGCGCGACCTGCCACCTGGCGCCCCCTTCAGGGCGCGCCGGGCGGCTGCAGGTGGCTTACTTCGCCCCCACCGACAGCAAGTGCTCGCGGTAGTGGGCCAGTTCGTCGATGGACTCGTGCACGTCGGCCAGGGCAGTGTGCTTTTGCGCCTTCTTGAAGCTGGTGTAGGCCTCGGGCTTCCAGCGCTTGGCCAGTTCCTTGAGCGTGCTGACATCGACATTGCGGTAGTGGAAGAACTTCTCCAGCTTGGGCATGTAGCGCACCAGGAATCGCCGGTCCTGGCCGATGCTGTTGCCGCACATGGGCGCCGTGCCCTTGGGCACGTACTGGGCCAGGAAGGCGATGATCTGCTGCTCGGCCTCCTCCTCGGTCACGGTGGAGGCCTTGACCTTGTCGATCAGCCCGCTGCGGCCATGGGTACCCTTGTTCCAGGCGTCCATGCCGTTGAGCAGTGCGTCCGACTGGTGGATCGCGAACACCGGGCCCTCGACGCGGGGCTCCAGGGTCGGGCCGGTCACGACGACGGCAATTTCCAGCAGGCGGTCGGTGTCGGGCTCCAGGCCGGTCATTTCGCAGTCGAGCCAGACCAGGTTCTGGTCCGATTTGGCGAGCTTCTGGGGGGTAGGGTTGTTGACTTCTGACATGGCCGGCATTGTCTCCTATGACCTAAACTCCCTGCACATGGCTCCCTCAGAAGACTTTTCCCCCTCGATGCTGCTCACCCTGGCCTTTGCCGCAGCCCTGATCGTCGGCCTGGCGCTCCGGTTCTGGCTGGCCAGCCGGCAGGTCCGCCACGTGGCGCGCCACCGCGCCAGCGTGCCGGCGGCCTTCGCCGAGCGCATCCCCCTGGCCGCGCACCAGAAGGCGGCCGACTACACCGTCACCAAGGCACGCCTGGGGATGCTGGAGATGGCGCTCGGTGCCGCGGTGCTGATGGGCTGGACCCTGCTGGGCGGCCTGGATGCGCTGAACCAGGCGTTGGTGGCCGCGATGGGCGGCGGCATGTGGCAGCAACTGGCCCTGCTGGTGGCGTTTGCGGCCATCAGCGGCCTCATCGACCTGCCGCTCTCGCTCTACCAGACCTTCGTGGTGGAGGAGCGTTTTGGCTTCAACAAGATGACGCTGCGCCTGTGGCTGGCCGATGCGCTCAAGGGCCTGCTCGTGGGCGCCCTCATCGGGCTGCCGATCGCGGCGCTGATCCTGTGGCTGATGGGCGCGGCCGGCCCCCTGTGGTGGCTCTGGGCGTGGGGCTTCTGGATGGGTTTCAACCTGCTGCTGATGGTGATCTACCCGACCTTCATCGCGCCGCTGTTCAACAAGTTCCAGCCACTCGAGGACGAGTCGCTCAAGGAGCGCGTGACAGCACTCATGCAGCGCTGCGGCTTCTCAGCCAAAGGCCTGTTCGTGATGGATGGCAGCCGCCGCAGCGCACACGCCAACGCCTACTTCACGGGCTTTGGCGCGGCCAAGCGCGTGGTGTTCTACGACACGCTGCTGCGCCAGTTGGCGCCCGGCGAAGTGGAGGCCGTGCTGGCCCATGAGCTGGGTCACTTCAAGCACCGCCACATCGTCCAGCGCATCGTGGCCATGTTCGCCATGAGCCTCGTGGGCTTCGCGCTGCTGGGCTGGCTGTCCAACCAGGTATGGTTCTACACCGGCCTGGGCGTGCGCCCCAACATCTCGTTCGATCCGGCCCTGGCTGCCGCGCCCAACGATGCGCTGGCATTGTTGCTGTTCATGCTGGCGGTGCCGGTATTCACCTTCTTCATCTCGCCGCTCTTCGCGCGGCAGTCGCGCCGCCATGAATTCCAGGCCGATGCCTATGCCGTCGCCCAGGCCAGTGGCGCCGACCTCTCCTCGGCCCTGCTCAAGCTGTACGAGGACAATGCCTCCACGCTGACACCCGACCCGGTGTACGTGAAGTTCTACTATTCGCACCCGCCTGCCACCGAGCGGCTGGCGCGCATGCACACCCCGGCACCCGCCCCATGACTTCGCCCTCCTCCTCTTCTTCGTCCATGCTCCCCAAAAAAGACTGGTCGGCCATCACACGCCGCGCACTGACCGCCACCGAGGTGGTCACCCAATTGGCCAAGGTCGAGGGCTGGAGCCTGGCCGGCGACGGTGCCGACGTGGCCATCGAGAAGACCTACCGCTTCGCCAACTACTACGAGACCATCTCGTTCGTGAACGCCGTGGCCTTCGTGGCGAATGCGCAGGACCATCACCCCGACCTGTCGGTGCACTACAACCGCTGCGTGGTGCGGCTGAACACGCACGACGTCAAGGGCATCTCCAGCACCGACTTCGAGTGCGCCGCCCGCTTCGACGCACTGGTCGCCCTGTGAGGCAACAACACCATGGCTGAGCGCAGCGCCCTCATGGAAGGCACGGTGGTCGCCAGCCACGGGCGCCATTGCATGGTCGAGACCCCCGATGGCGAGCGCCGCATCTGCCACCCCCGGGGCAAGAAGAGCCAGGCCGTGGTGGGCGATCACGTGCTCTGGCAGGCCCCCCCGCCCGGCCAGGGCGAGGAAGGCACCATCGAGAAGGTCCAGGAGCGGCGCAACCTGTTTTACCGCCAGGACGAGATCCGCACCAAGTCCTTCGCCGCCAACCTGGACCAGGTGCTGATCCTGATCGCAGCCGAGCCCGTTTTTTCCGAGAGCCAGCTCTCGCGCGCCCTGATCGCCGCCGAGGCCGCGCAGATCACCCCCATCATCGCCCTCAACAAGAGCGACCTGGTGGAGCCCTTCGCACGCGCCTGGGAGCGCCTGCTGCCCTACCGACACATGGGCGCGGGCAAGCACTACGGCGTGCTGCCGCTGTCGCTGCGCCTGTCGAGCGACGTGGACCGGGCCCTGCTCATGGAGCACCTCACGGGCAAGACCACGCTGGTGCTGGGTCCCTCGGGCTCGGGCAAGAGCACACTGATCAACCTGCTGGTGCCCGGCGCCACGGTGCTCACCGGCGAGATCTCGCAGGCCCTGAACTCCGGCAAGCACACCACCACCAGCACGCACTGGTACTGGATGGACAAGGAGCGCACCACGGCACTGATCGACTCGCCGGGCTTCCAGGAGTTCGGCCTGCACCACATCGCGCCCATGCAGCTGGCGGCCTACATGCCGGACATTGCAGCGCATGCCACGGACTGCAAGTTCTACAACTGCACGCACCTGCACGAGCCGGGCTGTGGTGTGATCGACGCGGTCAAGCGTGGCCCCGAGGACGATGGGATCAGCGAGAACCGGTACCGGATCTATGGGGATCTGTTTGCTGAGTTGAGCCATACGCGGTATTGAATACCGGGAAGATTCTGTAGCGATGGCTGCTTCTGTCGCTTGTTGAGGGCGGAGGCCGGGATGTGCGCCCGGCGGCGCACCTACTTGTCTTTTGCTTCGCCAAAAGAAAGTAGGCAAAGAAAAGGCGACCCCGCTGCCCGTGTCCCCCTCGCCCGGTGGGCGAGGGGGCAGCCTGCGATGCTCCAAGCTGGGGTGCGCCTCGCAACTCACTGCGTTCCCCTTCGGGCGAACTCCGTTCAGACATCTGCGGCGAGTCAGATCACGAAGCGCGTGTGTCCTTCGGCACACGCGCCACCCCAGCTTCTGCGCTTCTCGGCACGGTCAGAAGGGGGTGGATACCAACACGGGCCATTGCTTCGCTCGGCCTGTGGTCCTTCGCTGCGCTCGGCTCGCCAGGGCGATCACCCCCCAACGGTCGGCAGCGCGCAGCGCGAACCGACCCCAGGCGCAGCTGCGCAGCAGCAGCCGATTGGTACCCGCTCCCCACCCCTGCTGGCTGCGCCGAGAAGCGCAGGAGCTGGGGTGGGTGCATGTGCCGAAGGACACATGCACTTCGTGGTCTGGCTTGCCGATGCTGTTTGAGCGGAGTTCACCCGCAGGGGGAACGCAGCGAGTTCATCGGCACCACCCCAGATCCGAGCATCGCAGGTTGCCCGCAGCGAAGCGAAGGGACGCAGACTGGGGGTCGCCTTTTCTTGGCCCACCTTCTTTTGGCGACGCAAAAGAAGGTGGGTGCGCCGCCGGGCGCACATCCCGGCTCCCGCCTTCAGCACAGGCATGCTGCACAAGCCAGCCAACCACTCACCCAAGAAACAAAGATCAGCCCAGCAAGCGAGCCAAGGTCAACAAAGCCAGCAGCAGCATCCACACCACCACCGACCTCCACACCAACCCCACGACACTGCGCAAATGCCCGACTTCAGGCTCCCGCCCCGGGGTGGAGTCACTGTCCCCCATATCAGCATCGATCTCCAGCCCCTGCGGCGTATGCAACACCGACCGGGCCTTGAGCGCCTCGCCCCCCAGGCGGACGTTGATGGCCCCTGCCGTCGCAGCCAGCACCACCCCATCGTTGTCATTCGGAAAACGCTGCGCATGGAAGCGCCAGCCTTCGATCGCCTCCTCGAAGCTACCCACCACCGCAAAGCTCAGTGCGGTCAGCCGCGCAGGCACCCAGTCGATCACCGTCCAGGCCTGGGCCGAGGCGCGTTGCAACGATTCGCTCGCGGGTTGGGCGCCCATGCGCTGGCGGTAGTGCCAGTAGCGCGAGGCGAATTCGGCCAGCCGGTACAGCACCGCGCCCGTGGGCCCCAGGCCCAGCGCGGCCAGCACCGAGAACCAGGCCAGCACGCCGAACACGTGTCGGTGGGCGGCGAGCACCGAGTACTCGATCACGTGGCGCACGATCTCGCTGCGCGGCAAGAGGCCCACGTCCACCTGCTGCCAGTGGGCCAGACGCTCGCGGGCCGCGTCCTCATTGCCCTCTTCCAGCGCATCGCGGATGCCGGTGAAGTGGTGGCTGAACTGGCGAAAGCCCAGGGTGACGTAGAGCACCGCCACGCTCCAGAGCACGGCGAACGGCCAGCCCAACCCCCACAGCAGCAGCCAGTGGATGGCCAGCACCACCAGCGACGGCACGAGCACCGCCAGACCCCAGGCCACCCAGCCATGGTGGGACTTGCCGGCGTCGAAATTGCGGCTCACCGACAGGGCCCATGCACGCAAGCCTGCGTGGATGGGATTGCTGCGGGCCAGCGGACGGGCCTGCTCGATCAGCAGAGCGAACAGGATGGCGAAGAAACTCATGGGCGCCAATGATACTGGCGCTGCGCGTTCATGGAACGGCTTTGCAATTGCCGGCCGCCAGGCTCAGGCCAGCATGAAGCGGTAGAAGTTGCGCAGCATGCCTGCCGTGGCACCCCAGATGTGGTGGTTCTTGTCACCGTCCTGGTAGGGCATCGAAAACCATTCACGGGCCACCCCCTCCCACTCCAGCCGGTGGCGCTGGTGGTGGGCCGGGTCGAGCAGAAAAGCCAGCGGCACCTCGAACAGGTCCGCCACCTCGTAGGGGTTGGGCGTGAGCACGCAGTCGGGTTGCACCAGCGCGACCACGGGCGTGATGATGAAGGAGGTGCCGGTCACGTAGACGGGCAGCGAACCGAGCACCTCCACGTACTGGCGTTCGAGCCCCACTTCCTCGTAGGCCTCACGCAGCGCGGTGTCCGCCGGGTCGGCATCCTCGGGGTCGGCGCGGCCGCCGGGAAAGGCGATCTGCCCCGAGTGCGTGGACAGGTGCGCCGTGCGCTCGGTCAACAGCACCATGGGTTGCTCGCGCAGCACGATGGCCAGCAGCACCGAGGCATGGGCCGGCTCGCGGTTGGCGAACTTGCGCTCCAGCACCACCTCGGGCTCCCACTGCGGCGGTTGGGCAAACCGCAGGCGCAACGCCTCGGGGGTCTGCGCGGCCAGCGCAACAGAGGGCAGGTGCCCGTCCACCCCCACCACCGGCACCTTGCGCGGATCGAAATCGGGCAGGGTGGACAGGGGCGGAATGACGGAGGACACGGGGCTGATCGGTGGGTTCACTGCGGTGGCAAGGTGCAAGGTGGTGGGCGAGATGGATGGCAAACAGGGAGCGGCAAAAAAGCAAAAAGCCGCTACAGGCTGGCTGTAGCGGCTTGTCTGGACGGGGCCAGTCCTCAGGCGGCAGTGGCTGCGGCAGCAACCTTGACGCGCGAAGGCAGCTTTTCCTTGATACGTGCCGACTTGCCGCTGCGGTCACGCAGGTAGTACAGCTTGGCACGGCGCACGTCACCGCGGCGCTTGACTTCGATGCCGGCGATCAGCGGGCTGTAGGTCTGGAACGTACGCTCCACGCCTTCGCCGCTGGAGATCTTGCGCACGGTGAAGCCGCTGTTCAGGCCGCGATTGCGCTTGGCAATCACCACGCCTTCGTAAGCCTGCACGCGCTTGCGGGTACCTTCCACCACGTTCACGCTCACGATGACGGTGTCACCAGGGGCGAATTCGGGGATGGTCTTGTTCAAGCGGGCGATTTCTTCCGCTTCCAGGGTTTGAATCAGGTTCATGTTTACATCCAACGATCATGTCCGCGCCAAAAAATGGCTTCGTCGGGATTGACGGTTCTGTGTCGTGCGGGGCCCCAAAGGATCGGGGCGCCAGGGCAAAACGGCCGGCCAGAGGATCGAAAAGCCTTTGATTATAGCAAGTCAGCGCAATTTGGCCAATACGGCATCGTCGGCGGGGGTGATGCGGCCGGCCGCACGGGCTGCCGCAATCAGGTCCGGGCGGTAGCGCGCGGTGATGGCCAGACGCTGGTCACGCCGCCAGCGCTCGATCTGCGCATGGTGGCCCGACATCAGCGCAGCCGGCACGGCCTGGCCTGCCCACTCTTCGGGGCGGGTGTAGTGGGGGCAGTCGAGCAGGCCGTCGAGCGCGGGGTTGAAGCTGTCGAGCTGGTGGCTGCCCTCGTCGTTGAGCACGCCGGGCTGCAGGCGCGCCACGGCATCGAGCAGCGCCATGGCGGCGATCTCGCCGCCCGAGAGCACGAAATCGCCCAGGCTGACCTGCACGTCCACATGGGCATCGATGAAGCGCTGGTCGATGCCCTCGTAGCGCCCGCACAGCAGCACCGCACCGGCGCTGGCGGACCAGCGCTCCACGGCTGCGTGGTTGAGCGGCGCGCCGATGGGCGAGAACAGCACCAGTGGGGCCTGGCCCTCGGCGGGCTCGGCCCGTTCGCTGCGGATGGCCGCCAGGCAGCGCGCCAGCGGCTCGGCCAGCATCACCATGCCCGGGCCGCCGCCAAAGGGCCGGTCGTCGACCCGGCGGTAGTTGCCCTCGGCATGGTCGCGCGGGTTCCACAGCCGCACGTCCACCTGGCCGCTGGCATAGGCGCGCCGGGTCACGCCGCTGGCCAGAAAAGGCGCAAACAGCTCGGGGAACAGGGTGATGATGTCAAAGCGCATGGTGCGCAGCCGTCTGCTGCCGTGGGCTCAGTAGTCGGGTTGCCAGTCGACGGTGATGCGCTTTTCGGGCAGCTCGACCTTGTCGACGAAGTTGGCAACGAAGGGAATCATGCGCCCCTGCACCTTGCCCCCCTCCTCGTACTCGATCACCAGCACGGTCTGCGGGCCAGTGGAGAGCAGCTCGCGCACGCTGCCCAGGGCCAGCCCTTCGCGGTTGACCACGGCCAGGCCGATCAGGTCCACCCAGTAGTACTCGTCGGTGGCGGTGGAGGGGAAGCTCGAGCGCGGCACGAAGATGCGCGCGCCGCGCAGCGCCTCGGCGCCGTTGCGGTCGTCGATGCCCTGGGCCCAGGCCACCACGGTGTCCGAATGGTCCTTGGCCTGGCGGATCGGCAGCAGCACGGTGCCCGAGAAGGTCTTGGCACCCCGCTCGGAGGGCTGCAGGTACCAGCTCTTGGCGGAGAACAGGGCCTCGGGGTTGCTGCTGTGGGGCAGCACCTTGAACCAGCCCTTGATGCCCCAGGCATCGGAGATGCGCCCCACTTCGACGGCGTCGGCAGGCAGTTCTGCGGATTCGAGGGTCAGGTTCGTGGCCATGGAATGGATCTCGGAAATAGGAAAAGGGCGGGTTCCGCCAGGCAAGCCGACGGAACCCGCCCTTTTCAGGGAGCTTTAAGCAGCCTTCTTGGCGGCTTGCTTGATCAGGCGGTCCACGGTAGGCGAGGACTGGGCGCCCACGCTCTGCCAGTACGTCAGGCGGTCCTGAGCGATGCGCAGGCCTTCTTCGGTTTCCTTGGCGGTGGGGTTGTAGAAGCCCAGGCGCTCGATGAAGCGGCCATCGCGGCGCACGCGCTTGTCGGCAACGACGATGTTGAAAAATGGACGGCCCTTGGAGCCGCCGCGAGAGAGTCGAATGACGACCATGATTTATCCTTCGGGTGTTGGGTTCCGGCAATGCCTGCCGAAAGCCACAGTGTTCGCAACCATATTCGCAACGCTTGAGACACGCGACATGGCCACCCGGCCAGCGACACGCTGCAAAGCCCGCGATTATATCCAATTCCCCCTTTCATGCTTATTGTTCGTCCAAGTACCGACGCCGACCTGCCCGCGATCACCGCCATCTATGCCCACCATGTGCTCAACGGCACCGGTACTTTCGAGATAGATCCCCCCACCGCAACCGACATGGCAGGCCGCCGCGCCGACGTGCTGGCGCGCGGCCTGCCCTGGCTGGTGGCCGAGCAGGAGGGACAGGTGCTGGGCTTTGCCTACGCCAACTGGTTCAAGCCGCGCCCGGCCTACCGCTTTTCGGCCGAGGACTCGATCTACGTGGCCGACAGCGCCCGCGGCATGGGGGTCGGCCGCCAGTTGCTGGCCGAATTGATCGCCCAGGCCGAGGCGGTCGGCGTGCGCAAGCTGCTGGCCGTGATCGGCGACTCGGCCAACGCCGGCTCCATCGGCGTGCACCGCGCCCTGGGCTTCACGGACGTGGGCGTGCTGCGCTCCATGGGCTGGAAGTTCGGCGCCTGGCGCGACATCGTGCTCATGGAAAAGACCCTCGGCGCGGGCGACACCACTTCGCCGGAATAATCCACCCCATGAAAAACAAAACCCTGGCCGCCTGGCTGGCCTTCCTGGGCGGCCCCTTGGGCCTGCACCGCTTCTACCTGCACGGCATGGGAGACATGCTGGGCTGGCTGCTGCCCATCCCCACGGCGCTGGGGATCTATGGCATCCAGCGCGTGCAGCAGCTGGGCCAGGACGACCACTACAGCTGGGTGCTGATCCCCCTGCTGGGCTTCACCATCGCCGGCTGCGCACTGCGCGCCATCCTGTACGGCCTGACGACGCCCGAGCGCTGGAACGCCCGCTACAACCCGAACACCCCGGTGGACGCGCCCGCCGGCCAGACGCAGTGGACCACCATCGGCGCCATCGTCCTGGCCCTGCTGCTGGGCACCACGGTGCTGATGGCCAGCCTGGCCTTCAGCTTCCAGCGCTATTTCGAGTACCAGATCGAGGAAGCGCGCAAGATCTCGCAATAGGCCCTTCTCCACGAAAAAAGGCCTCCGGGATGCATCATCCCGGGGGCCTTTTTCTTGGCCGGTGCCTGGCCGCGGCTCAGTACAGCTGCAGGCTCACCCAGTAGGCGATGGCCGCCACGAAGGCACTGGCCGGGATGGTGAGCACCCAGGCCCAGACGATGTTGCCGGCCACGCCCCAGCGCACGGCGCTGGCGCGCTGGGTCGAGCCCACGCCGACGATGGCGCCGGTGATGGTGTGCGTGGTGGAAACCGGGATGCCCAGCGTGGTGGCTAGGAACAGGGTCAGCGCCCCGCCCGTCTCGGCGCAGAAGCCGCCCACGGGCTTGAGCTTGGTGATCTTCTGGCCCATGGTCTTGACGATGCGCCAGCCACCGAACATGGTCCCGAGGCCGATGGCCACGTAGCAGCTCACGATGGTCCAGGTCGGGGGCGAGGCATCGGTCGTCGAGGCATAGCCCGTGGCGATCAGCAGCAGCCAGATGATGCCGATGGTCTTTTGCGCATCATTGCCGCCATGGCCCAGGCTGTAGGCCCCGGCCGAGACGAGCTGCAGGCGCCGGAACCACTTGTCCACCTTGCTCGGCCGCGAGCGCCGGAAGATCCAGGCCACGGCCACCATCATCAGCGAGCCCAGCGCAAAACCCAGCAGCGGCGAGACGAAGATGAAGGCCACGGTCTTGAGGATGCCGGTGGAGACCAGCGCGCTCGCGCCGGCCTTGGCGATCACCGCGCCCACGATGCCGCCGATCAGCGCATGCGAGGAGCTGCTGGGGATACCGTAGTACCAGGTGATCACGTTCCAGGTGATGGCGCCCACCAGGGCGCCGAACACCACGTGCGTGTCCACGATGCCGGGCTGCACGATGCCCTTGCCCACCGTGGCGGCCACGCTCAGGTGGAACACGAAGATGGCCACGAAATTGAAGAATGCCGCGAACAGCACCGCCTGCGCGGGCTTGAGCACGCCGGTGGAGACCACCGTGGCGATCGAGTTGGCGGCATCGTGGAACCCGTTCATGAAGTCGAACAGGAGGGCGAGCGCCACGAGCAAGATGACAACCCACAGGGCTGCTTGTACGGTTTGCATGCTGCTGGACCCTGTCGATCAGGAGTTCTCGAGGACGATGCCCTCGATGCAGTTGGCCACGTCCTCGCACTTGTCGGTGATGGTTTCCAGCAGCTCGTAGATGGCCTTGAGCTTGATCACTTCGCGCACATCGGGCTCCTCGCGGAACAGCTTGCTCATGGCGCTGCGCATCACGCGGTCGGCGTCGGATTCGAGCTTGTCGATCTCCTCGCAGGTCTTGAGGGCGGCCTCGGCCACGGCAGGGTCGGCGATCTTGTCGAGCAGCTTCACGGCATCGCGCACGCGCTCGCAGCACTTGAGGCTCAGGTCCGTCAGGCGCGTGATCTCGTCCGTCATGTGGCGCACGTCGTACAGCGCCATGGTCTCGGCCGAGTCCTGGATCAGGTCGGCCACATCGTCCATGGTGTTGATCAGCGTGTGGATCTGCTCACGGTCGATGGGGGTGATGAAGGTCTTGTGGATGGCCTTGTTGACCTCGTGCGTCACGCGGTCGGCAGCCCGCTCGGCGTTGTCGACGTCCTGGTTGTACTTGTCGCGCAGGTGCGGATCGTTGTAGTTCGCCACCAGTTGCGAGAAGGCGCGAGCCGCTTCCACGATGCGGTCCGCATGCTGGTTGAACATTTCGAAAAAGTTGCCTTCGCGTGGCAACAGCTTGGCAAACAGCATGGGAGAGGCTCCTGGAACGGGGGATGGGATTTCTTGAAAATGACGACGCCATGACAAAACCATGACGCCAGCGTGACTGCCCGGAGTTTAACCGCCGGGCCATTCCAGGCCGACCCGAGACCCATCCGAGCGGCCCCGCGGCCCCAACCGGCCGATCGCCGGATCCCCGGACTGGGCCTACCCGCCAGCTGCCCACAGTCCTACAGGGGTTGGCCGGGCCGCAGCTTAGATTGGGCGTTCGCCTCGCGGGCACACCCCGCCCGCCGAACTTCTCCACGATCCAAGGACATACCCCATGCCATCCCCGCTCCGAATGATTCCCTGGCTGGCAGTTGCTGCAGCCGCCTGCGTCGCCACCGGCGTGCACGCGCAGACCAGCAGCAGCAACAGCGCGACAAAGCAGCAGCGCGACTCTGTCATCCCGTACACCCAGCAAGGCTACATCGGCCTGAGCGGTGGCCGCTCCAACTACGATCTCAACGCCGGCCCCGCTGGCACCGGCCTGGGCTTCGACGACTCCGACGCCGCCTGGAAGCTGTCCACCGGCGGCTATTTCCACCCCAATGCCGGCGTGGAACTGAGCTACCTGAATGCCGGCAAGGCCCACCGCCTGGGGGGCACCACCCGGGCCCAGGGCGTCAACCTGAGCCTGGTCGGGCGGGCCCCGCTGAACGAGCAGTTCGACCTGTTCGGCAAGGTGGGTACCACCTATGGCCGCACGCGCACCTCGGGCTTCTCGGGCCTGGGCGTGGCCACGGGCAAGGACAGCGGCTTCGGCCTGTCCTATGGCCTGGGCGCACGCTGGAACTTCAACCAGCAGTGGGCCGCCGTGGTGGAGTGGGAGCGCCACAAGTTCCACTTCGCGGACGACAACTCGGGCGTGAAGATGACCACGCTGGGCGTGCAGTACAAGTACTGAGTCCGGCCTGCCATCGGCCGGCACCCGCCATGAAAAATGCCGCCCCTCGGGGCGGCATTTTCTTGCGTGCAGCGGGTGCTTACTCGCCCAGGTAGGCGGCGCGCACCTTGGGATCGCTCAGCAGTTCCCGACCCGGGCCGGTCATCGTGATCAGGCCCGACTCCATCACGTAGCCTCGGTCGGCGATGGCCAGCGCGCGGCTCGCGTTCTGCTCCACCAGCACGATGGTCACGCCCAGGGCGTACACGTCGCGCACCACCTCGAAGATCTTGTCCACCATGATGGGCGACAGGCCCATGGAGGGCTCGTCCAGCAGCAGGACCTTGGGCTGGCTCATCAGCGCGCGACCCATGGCCAGCATCTGCTGCTCACCGCCCGACATGGTGCCGGCCAGTTGGTCCTTGCGCTCGCGCAGGCGCGGGAAGATGGTGAACATCTTCTCGATGTCGGCCAGGATGCCGGCCTTGTCCTTGCGGATGTAGGCGCCCATCTGCAGGTTCTCGGTGATGGTCATGCGCGCAAACACGCCACGGCCTTCCGGCACCATCACCAGACCATCCTTGACCAGGTCCCAGGCGCCCTTGCCCTTGATGCTCTTGCCCAGGTACTCGATGTCGCCATCGCCCATGGGCAGCGTACCCGTGATGGCCTTCATGGTGGTGGTTTTGCCGGCGCCGTTGGAGCCGATGAGCGAGACCAGCTCGCCTTCGCGCACTTCGAAGTCCACGCCCTTGACGGCCTGGATACCGCCGTAGGCCACCTTCAGGCCCTTGACCTGCAGCAGTACCTTGTTCGATTTTTCGGCCATTCTCAGTGTCCTCCGGTGCCCAGATAGGCCTCAATCACTTTTTCGTTCTTCTGCACTTCGGCAGGGTTGCCTTCGGCAATCTGCTTGCCGTAGTCGAGCACGGTCACGCGATCGCACAGGCCCATCACCAGCTTCACGTCGTGCTCGATGAGCAGGATGGTGCGGTTGTCGTTGCGGATGCGGTCGATCAGCTCGCGCAACAGCACCTTCTCGGTGGCGTTCATGCCGGCGGCGGGCTCGTCCAGGGCGATCAGTTGGGGATCGGTGGCCAGGGCACGGGCGATCTCCAGGCGGCGCTGGTCGCCGTAGCTCAGGGTGCGCGCCTTGTAGTCGGCAAACTTGCCGATGCCCACGTAGTCGAGCAATTCCTGCGCGCGCCTGGCGATGGCCAGCTCTTCCTCCTTGAAGCTTTTGGTGCGGAACACCGCTCCCACCAGGCCGGACTTGGTGCGGATGTGGCGGCCCACCATCACGTTCTCGAGCGCCGTCATTTCGGCAAACAGGCGGATGTTCTGGAAGGTGCGGGCAATGCCCGCCTTGGCCACTTCGTGCACGGCCGTGGGCTCGTAGGGCTTGCCGGCCAGCTCGAAGGTGCCACTGTCAGGGGTGTACAGACCGGTGATCACGTTGAAGAACGTGGTCTTGCCTGCGCCGTTCGGACCGATCAGGCCATAGACCTGGCCGCGCTCAATCGTGATGCCCACGTCGGAGAGGGCCTGCAAGCCGCCGAAGCGCTTGGAAATGCCCGCAACCTTCAGCACCACATCTTTGGATTTCTCTGCCATGTTCTAACTTTCTGCGGTGTTCAGGACTTCTGCGTGAGGCTCTTGCCGTGCTCGGGCGCGGGCCACAGGCCACGGGGGCGCATCAGCATGATGACGATCATCGCCACGGCAATCAGGAACTGGCGCAGGATGGCAGAGTCGAGGCGGCCATCGGTCATGGCCTGCAGCGGACCGGCCACGTAGCGCAGCACCTCGGGCAGGGCCGACAGCAGCACGGCACCCAGGATCACGCCGGGGATGTGGCCGATGCCACCCAGCACCACCATGGCGACGATCATGACCGACTCCATCAGGCTGAAGGATTCGGGCGAGACAAAGCCCTGGAAGGCACCGAACATGGCACCCGAGACGCCACCGAACGAGGCGCCCATGCCAAAGGCCAGCAGCTTGAGGTTGCGGGTGTTGATGCCCATGGCCTTGGCGGCGATCTCGTCTTCGCGGATGGCCATCCAGGCACGGCCGATGCGCGAATCCTGCAGGCGGTAGCAGATGACGATGCTGATGATCACCAGCACCAGGAACAGGTAGTAGTACAGCGTGACGGAGTTGATGTCGAAGCCGAACAGCTCCAGGCGCTTGCCCAGGTCCAGACCGAAGATCTTGACCGAGTCGATCTGCCCCAGGCCCTTGGGGCCGTTGGTCAGGTTGACCGGGTGGTCCAGGTTGTTCAGGAAGATGCGGATGATTTCACCGAAGCCCAGCGTCACGATGGCCAGGTAGTCGCCGCGCAGCTTGAGCGTGGGCGCCCCGAGCAAGGCCCCGAACAGCGCCGCGACCAGCGCCGCCAACGGTATCACCAGCCACAGCGAGGTGTGCAGGCCGTTGGGGAACATGGCCGCAAAGGCTGTGAAGGTATCGGCCAGGTGGGGCGACGCCATCAGCGCGAACAGGTAGGCACCCACGGCATAGAAGGCCACGTAGCCCAGGTCGAGCAGGCCGGCGTAGCCGACCACGATGTTCAGGCCCAGGGCCAGCATCACGTACAGCAGGGCCAGGTCGGCGATGCGCACCCAGGCGTTGCCGAAGAATTGCAGGATCAGCGGGAGGATCAGCAGCGCGATGCCGCCGACGACCCATTTGGCAAGGTTGTTGTTCTTCATGGCGAGGGTCCTCAGGCTCGATCCGCCACACGCTCACCCAGCAGACCCGAAGGACGCAGCGTGAGAATGATGATCAGCACGATGAAAGCAAAGATGTCGGTGTAGTGGCTGCCCAGCAGGCCGCCTGTGAGGGCGCCGATGTAGCCCGAGCCGATGGCTTCGATCAGGCCCAGCAGGATGCCGCCGACCACTGCGCCGGCCAGGTTGCCGATGCCGCCGAACACGGCGGCCGTGAAGGCCTTGAGGCCCGGCAGGAAGCCCATGGTGTGCTGCGCCGTGCCGTAGTTGGAGGCGTACATGATGCCGGCAATGGCCGCCAGGATGGCACCGATGATGAAGGTGGCCGAGATCACCATGTCGGGCTTGACACCCATCAGCGAGGCCACGCGGGGATTCTCTGCCGTGGCGCGCATCGCGCGGCCCAGGTTGGTGTGGTTCACCAGGTAGACCAGCGAGGCCAGGGCGATCGCGGTCACGCCCAGGATCAGGATCTGGGTGGGGGTGATGAAGGCGCCGCCGATCTGGAACGGCGAGCTCGGGAGCATCGTCGGATAGGGCTTGTAGTTGGGCTTCCAGATGATCATGGCCAGCGTCTGCAGCAGGATGGACATGCCGATCGCGGTGATCAGGGGGGCCAGGCGCGGGCTGCTGCGCAGCGGCCGGTAGGCGACTTTTTCAATCACGAAGTTCAGGGTGGCAGCGACCACGCAGGCAATGATGGTCGCCAGCAGCAGGATCAGCCATCCGGGTGCGCCGGGCATGGCCCCTTGCATCAGGCCGATACAGCTCCAACTGGTGAGTGCACCGATCATGAGCACCTCGCCGTGGGCGAAGTTGATCAGTTGAATAATGCCGTACACCATCGTATAGCCCAAGGCTATCAAGGCGTACATGCTGCCGAGAACCAGACCGTTGATGATCTGTTGCAGCAAAATGTCCATAAGAGAAGTCCTTCGTTTGTAACGCACCCCAAGCGCAGGCACCGGAATCGGTACAGCCTTGTGGGCCCGACTGCCATCTAGCAAAAAACCCGCCAGAAATGCAGCTGTGCGGGTTTGTGGACGGGATTGTAGCCAGTAGTGTCAGGAGCCCCCCTCCAGGATTGGCGGGGTTTTCCCTCGGGTTCGCAAGTCCATCAGCGACCGCCCGGGTACATAAGTAATTTTGATACACGCAAGAATATTGCTGCGCAAACTTATTACCGCACTCATGCAAAATCGGCATAACGCCGGATTCAACGCAATTTGTCCTGCTGCCCTTCAGTCCTCGGGTAGCGCTGCGCCTTCGGCCGTGCTGTTGCGATCACGCAGCTCACGCAATTTCTGTGCGATCTTGATTTCAAGTCCGCGCTCCACCGGCTGGTAGAAGCCGGGCGCTTGCATGCCCTCGGGCAGGTAGTTTTCGCCCGCCGCGAAACCGCCCTCCTCGTCGTGCGCGTAGCGGTAGCCCTTGCCGTAATCGAGCTGCTTCATGAGCCTGGTCGGTGCATTGCGCAGGTGCATGGGCACCGGGCGCGTGCCATCTTGCTTGACCCAGGCGCGCGCCGCGTTGTAGGCCTTGTAGACGGCATTCGACTTGGGCGCAACGGCCAGGTAGACGACGCACTCGGCCAGCGCCAGCTCGCCCTCGGGCGTGCCCAGGCGCTCATAGACCTCGGCGGCATCGAGCGCCAGGCGCAGCGCGCGCGGGTCGGCCAGGCCGATGTCCTCGCTGGCCATGCGCACCAAGCGCCGCGCCATGTAGCGCGGGTCGGCCCCGCCATCGAGCATGCGCACCAGCCAGTACAGCGCCGCATCGGGGTCGGAGCCGCGCACGGATTTGTGCAGCGCGCTGATGGTGTCGTAGAACTGCTCGCCGCCCTTGTCGTAGCGGCGCATGCGCTCGCCCAGCACCTTGAGCAGCCACGCATCCGAGATCTCGGCCAGTTGCTCCTGCGTGGCCGCCATGGCCAGGGTTTCCAGCGTGTTGAGCAGGCGCCGGGCATCGCCGTCGGCATAGGCCACGAGCCGGTCGATGGCGTCCTGCTCGATGGCCGGCAGGGCGCCCTGCTGCTGGGCCAGTGCCACGAGCTGCTGCAGATCCTCGGCCGACAGGGGCTGCAGCACATAGACCGCAGCGCGCGACAGCAGCGCAGAATTGACCTCGAACGAGGGGTTCTCGGTGGTCGCGCCGATGAAGGTGAACAGGCCGCTTTCCACGTGCGGCAGGAAGGCGTCCTGCTGGCTCTTGTTGAAGCGGTGCACCTCGTCCACGAAGACGATGGTGCGCTGCTGCATGAGGCCATCGCGCGCGAGTTCGGCGCGTTCCACCGCCTCGCGGATGTCCTTGACCCCGCCCAGCACGGCACTGATGCTGATGAACTGCGCGTCGAAGGCGTCGGCCATCAGGCGCGCGATGGTGGTCTTGCCCACGCCCGGTGGGCCCCACAGGATGCAGCTGTGCGGGCGGCCCGACTCGAAGGCCAGGCGCAGCGGCATGCCGGGCCCGAGCACCTGCTGCTGCCCGATCACTTCGCCGAGCGTGCGCGGGCGCAGGCGCTCGGCCAGCGGCTGGTGGGTGGCGCCGGAGGCAGGAGAGGACGAAGAACTGCGCGAGGAACTCATGAAAGGGGCCATCGTGGAAGGGTGGATGCCATGGCGGGCACAGCATCCAGATGGAGGTTCGGCAGCCCACTGCAAGCGGACGGCATGCCCGATTCCAACACAGGCCCGCACCCGAAACGCCAACAATGTCACAGAATCCTGCGGCCCCTGGCATGAACCTGCCCGGGCCTGGCCTATAAAGCGGGCAGACAACTGCCCTATTTTCCTCGCCATGGCACATTCGCACCCACTTCGGCATTGGCTGCGCCCGCTCGCGCTGGCCGCCCTGGCCTTCTCCAGCTTCGCCCTGCCTGCGCTGCAGGCCCACGCACAGAGCACGCGCCCCGCCGCGAGCGCGGTCGTGCAGGACACGGCCACGGCCCTGGTCGGCTGGTGGGAGGAGTACTCGCCCTCCTCCAACATCGTGCAGTTCCTGCCCGATGGCACGGTGCGGCTCTACCTCAAGAAAGGCGAGATCGATGCACTGCGCAGCCTGGACGGCACCTGGAAGGTGGCGAGCGATCCGACGGGCATCGAGATGGTGTTTACCGTGCGCGGGCGCACCCTGACCCGGCGCGCACAGATATCCTTCGAGGGGCCGGAAATGGTCATCCACGAAGGAAAGACCCAACCGACCCGCCACCGCCGGCACTCGGGCCAGTTGCCCGAGGCCTACCTCTGGTGAGGCCGCTGCCCCCGGCCTCCTCCCATTCGATCACGCACACCATGACCCATCCCACCAAACGCTCCCTTTCCAGCCTGCTGCTCAGCGTTTCCCTGACCCTGCTGGCAGCAGCCGCCCATGCCGACGTGACCGAAGCCGAGGCCATCGAGGCCCAGCTGGGCTCGGCCCTCGCGTCGGCCGATTTCGCGGCCAAGAACTGCCCCAACCTCGGCATCAACGACGACAAGGTGCAGGAGCTGCTCAAGCGCATCAAGAAGACCGCGGCAGACCTGCGTGCCGGCGAGGACTACGACGAGCAGCGCACCGTGGTCCAGCAGCTCGAAAAGCAGCAGGGCCGCGCCATGATCTGCATGGTGCTGCCCTCGGCGCACGGCGGCTATGCGCGCGGCGTCATCCAGAAGAAATAGGCCGCAGCGTCCGCCTACTGCTTGACCACGTCCGCCCCGGCAGGCGGCTTGAACTGGAAGGTGCCGGCCGGCAGCGGCGGGTTGGCCTGCATGCCGCTGAAGCGGATGGCCGAGCGCTGGCCGAAGCTGTCCAGGATGTCCAGGGCCGCCAGCTGCTCACCCGCGAAGCCCACGCGCACGCTCTGCAGTTGCCCGTCCTTGGCCTTGGGGCGCGCCAGCACCCATTGCAGGCCGTCGGCCTCGGGCGCCGCCTCGAGCGTGAAGTCGGCCTTGAGCGCCGACAGGTCGGGGGCCGAGGCCAGCAGGGCCGCCGGTGTGGTGCCCAGGGCCTGGGCCTGGGCGCGCTGCGTGACCTGGTTCAGGTCCACGTCGTGCAGCCACAGGGTCTGGCCATCGGCCACGATGGTCTGCTCGAAGGGCTTCTTGTAGACGAACTTGAAGCGCCCCGGGCGCTGGAACTCGAACGATCCGCTGGAGCTCTTGGTGCGCGCCGTCTGCCCCTCCTTGGGCGGCGAGGTCACCACCTGGGTGAACTCGGCGCGGCCCGTCTGGGTGCTCTTCATGAAGGATTCGAGGCTCTTGAGCCCGTCCGCGCTGGCCCACTGGGCACTGGCCGCGATCACGATGGCTGTCACAACTTTTTTCAAAAATAGACTCCTTGGGTGGTGGGCGCCGGGCCCGCAACGCCTCATTCAGGGCGAGCAGGCACCAGCACTTCGCGCTGGCCGCTGGCGGTGAGGCCGCTGACTAGGCCCGCCTTCTCCATGTCCTCCAGCAGGCGCGCCGAGCGGTTGTAGCCGATGCGCAGCTTGCGCTGGACGTAGGAGATGCTGGCCTTGCGGTCCTTGAGGACCACTTCCACGGCCTGGTCGTACATGGGGTCTTTTTCACCCCCTTCACCGCCACCGCCCTCCCCTGACAGATCCCCGTCGCCGTCCACAGTTCCGCCTTCGAGCACGCCCTCTATGTAGTCCGGCTCCCCTTGTTCCTTGAGGTAATGGACGACACGGTGCACTTCTTCGTCCGACACGAAGGCGCCGTGCACGCGGATCGGCAGTCCGGTGCCGCTGGCCATGTAGAGCATGTCGCCCATGCCCAGCAGGGCTTCGGCGCCCATCTGGTCGAGGATGGTGCGGCTGTCGATCTTGCTGCTCACCTGGAAGGCGATGCGGGTCGGGATGTTGGCCTTGATCAGGCCAGTGATCACGTCCACGCTGGGGCGCTGGGTGGCCAGGATCAGGTGGATACCGGCGGCGCGCGCCTTCTGCGCCAGGCGCGCGATCAGCTCTTCGATCTTCTTGCCCACCACCATCATCAGGTCGGCCAGTTCGTCGATGACGACCACGATGTGCGGCAGGCGCTGCAGCGGCTCGGGCTCCTCGGGCGTGAGGCTGAAGGGGTTGTAGAGGAACTCCTCGCGCGCCTTGGCCTCGTCGATCTTGGTGTTGTAGCCAGCCAGGTTGCGCACGCCGAGCTTGCTCATGAGCTTGTAGCGGCGCTCCATCTCGGCCACGCACCAGTTCAGGCCGTGGGCGGCCTGTTTCATGTCGGTGACCACGGGCGCCAGCAGGTGCGGAATGCCTTCGTAGACCGACATTTCCAGCATCTTCGGGTCGATCATCAGCAGGCGCACGTCGCGCGCCTCGGCCTTGTAGAGCAGCGAGAGGATCATGGCGTTGATCCCCACCGACTTGCCCGAGCCCGTGGTACCGGCCACCAGCACGTGCGGCATCTTGGCCAGGTCGGCCACCACCGGGTTGCCCACGATGTCCTTGCCCAGGCCCATGGTGAGCATGCTCTTGGCCTCGTGGTAGACCTGCGAGCCGAGGATCTCGGACAACCGGATCGACTGGCGCTTGGCGTTGGGCAACTCCAGCGCCATGAAGTTCTTGCCGGGGATGGTTTCCACCACGCGGATGGAGACCAGGCTCAGCGAGCGCGCCAGGTCCTTGGCCAGGCCCACGATCTGCGAGCCCTTCACGCCCGTGGCGGGCTCGATCTCGTAGCGTGTGATCACCGGGCCGGGCATGGCCGCGACCACGCGCACTTCCACGCCAAAATCCTTGAGCTTCTTCTCGATCAGGCGGCTGGTCATCTCCAGCGTCTCGGGCGCCACGGTCTCCTGGCGCTGCTGCGGGCCGTCGAGCAGGTCCACCAGCGGCAGCTTGCTGTCGGGCATCTCGGTGAACAGGGGCTTTTGCCGCTCCTTGACCACACGGGTGCTCAGCGGCAGGTCGACCAGCACGGGCTCGATGATCTGCACCGGCTGCGGGTGGTGTTCCTCGCTCTCGGTCTTTTCTTCCAGCACCACCACGGCGCGCTCGCGCGCGGCCTTGCGGCCCACGGCCACATCCTTGGCCACCTCGCGCTGCGTACGGCGCGACTGCACCAGCGCATCGATGCGCCCGCCCAGCACCTCGGCCACATGGCCCCAGGAAAAACGGAACACCAGGGCCGCGCCCAGCACGGCGAGCACGATGCACAACAGGGCCGAGCCGGTGAAGCCCAGCCATTTGACGCTGGCCGGCCCCGTGAGGTAGCCGAGCACGCCGCCGGCATGGCCGGGCAGCAGCGATTCGAAGCGGTACAGGCGCGACCATTCGAGCGCGGTGCTGGCACACATCAGCACCACCAGCCCGCCCCAGAACAGGCCGCGACGCGCCATGGGGCTCACGGCACCGGGCAGCACCTCACCGCCGCGCATCCAGCGCGCCAGCGACGACAGCCACGAGCGCACGCCCGCCGCCACGCACCACCAGACCGAGAAACCGAGGGCAAAGTAGCTGCCATCGGCCAGCCAGGCACCCAAGCGCCCGGCCCAGTTGAGCACGGCACGCGAATCCGAGGGGCCGGAGGACGACCAGGCGGCATCCTGCGCGGAGTAGCTGACCAGCGCCAGCAGCCAGAAGACCAGGGCCAGGAGCCCCAGCACCAGGCCGATTTCATGCCCGAAGCGGGCCGCGCCCGAGCGGGGCGGCGACTTCACGGCGGACGATGCGTTCAATGTATTGAGTGAGTAGGTCATAAGCGTGCCGCGACAAGCTTACCCTATGGACACCTGCGCGCCGCTGCGCAGAAGCCGTCTCAGCCCAGCGCGTCCAGACGGTCCTTGAGCACCGTGGCACCGGTGGGCAGCACCTCGATGAAACCGCGCTCCTCCAGGTCCTTCATGACGCGACTGACCATCTCGCGCGAGGCACCGACCATCTTGGCCAGGTCCTGGCGCGAGATCTTGTCGCGGATGATGCGCTGGCCCTGCGCGTCGGTGGTCGCAAAATCCAGCAGCGCATGGGCCACGCGGCCGTACACATCGAGCAGGGCCAGGGATTCGATCTTGCGGTCGGCATGGCGCAAGCGCTTGACCAGCCCGCGCATGACCACCAGCGACATCGAGGCGTTTTCCGTCAGGCAGCGTGCGAATTCGGTGCGCCCGAGCATCAGCACGTCGGTCTGCACCTCGGCGCGCACGGTGGCCGAATGGGGTTCGTTGTCGATGATGCTCATCTCGCCCAGGTAGTCCCCCTGCGCCAGGTTGGCCAGGATCACCTCGCGGCCCCGGCTGTCGGTCGTGAGCACGCGCGCCCGCCCGGTGAGCAGGATGAACAGCGCGTTGGATTTTTGCCCCTGCTCGACCAGCGCCTCGCCGCGCTTGAAGCGCTTCTTGACCACGGCACCACTGATCACCTCGGCCTGGGCCACGGTGAGCAGCGAAAACAGCGGTACCCGGCGCAGCAGGTCCAGGTTGGACAACATCGTTGACATGGAAACTTCTCCTCTCTAAAGGCGCGGCTCCACCGGTGCCGCAGCGGGTTATTCAGGGCGCATCCTCGCGCGCCCTGATGGGTTCTTACAATCGCCGTGATTGAAATTGGGGCTGCGTGTGGCGACCGAGCGCGGTTGATACTTGGCGCCCCGCCCCCCAGCTTTCCCAACAGCGCCCCGTGTAGCGGGCGCAAAACACAGGCTTTTACCATGTCTACCACCCAACACGCGAAAGTTCTGATCCTCGGCTCCGGTCCTGCCGGCTACACCGCAGCGGTCTATGCAGCCCGCGCCAACCTCAATCCGGTGCTGATCACCGGCATGTCCCAGGGTGGCCAGCTGATGACCACGACGGAAGTCGACAACTGGCCGGCCGACGTGAACGGCGTGCAGGGGCCGGAGCTGATGCAGCGTTTCCTGGAGCACGCCGAGCGCTTCAAGACCCAGGTCATCTTCGACCACATCAACAAGGTCGACTTCAGCAAGCGCCCCTTCACCCTCACCGGTGACAGCGGCACCTACACCTGCGACGCGCTGATCCTGGCGACCGGGGCATCGGCCAAGTACCTGGGCCTGCCCTCCGAGGAGGCCTTCATGGGCCGGGGCGTCTCGGGATGCGCCACCTGCGACGGTTTCTTCTACCGCGACAAGCCCGTGGCCGTGGTCGGCGGCGGCAACACGGCCGTCGAAGAGGCGTTGTATCTCTCCAACATCGCCAGCAAGGTCACCATGGTGCACCGCCGCGACAAGTTCAAGGCCGAGCCCATCCTGGTGGACAAGCTCAACGAGAAGGTCGCCGCCGGCAAGATCGAGCTCAAGCTGTTCAACACCCTGGACGAGGTGCTGGGCGACGCCACCGGCGTGACCGGCATCCGCATCAAGAGCACCAAGGACGGCAGCACCGAGGACATCACGCTGCATGGCTGCTTCATCGCCATCGGCCACTCGCCCAACACCGATATCTTCAAGGGCCAGCTGGAGATGGAAGGCGGCTACCTCATCACCCAGGGCGGGCTCAAGGGCTTTGCCACGCAGACCAGCGTGCCCGGCGTGTTCGCGGCCGGCGACGTGGCGGACCACGTGTACCGCCAGGCCATCACCAGCGCCGGCACGGGCTGCATGGCCGCACTGGACGCCCAGCGCTTCCTCGAGCAGGAGTGAAAACCGCCGCGCCGGGACGCCATTTGACGCCACTGCGCGCGGGCCGCTATAATCCAAGGCTTTCCTGAATTCAGGCGGGTATCTGCTACCCGTTTTCTTGCAGGCAAAAAATCCAAATCGGGCCTCTTTTTCTGGGATGCCCGGGGTTACCGCCACCCTTTCTGGCGAGGTGAGGCCGCAAGCCAGCCCTTGGGAGATCCCCCAGGAGCACCGGGCGAACGGCCGTTGAACAGTATCGGAGTGTCCTCATGGCACGCGTCTGCGACGTAACGGGCAAGAAGCCCATGGTCGGGAACAACGTTTCCCACGCCAACAACAAAACCAAGCGCCGGTTCCTGCCGAACCTGCAATACCGCCGTTTCTGGGTCGAGACCGAAAACCGCTGGGTTCGCCTGCGCGTTTCGAGCGCCGCCCTGCGTTTGATCGACAAGAACGGTATTGACTCTGTGCTCGCAGACCTGCGCGCACGTGGCCAGGCTTAAGGAGAAACACCATGGCAAGCAAAGGCGGACGCGACAAGATCAAGCTGGAATCCACTGCGGGTACCGGTCACTTCTACACGACGACGAAGAACAAGAAGACCATGCCCGAAAAGATGCTGATCATGAAATTTGATCCCAAGGCACGCAAGCATGTGGAATACAAGGAAATCAAGCTGAAGTAATTCAGCCTTGGTTTACCCCAGAAAAAAGCCGCCCGGCACCCGCCGGGCGGCTTTTTCTTTGGCCGCTGCACACGAACGAAGGCAGAGATCAAGCGGCCCGCCGCACCGCGCCCGCCTGCTCATGCAGCAGGCGCCCCAGCTCACCATAGGCCCACTCCACCTCGGGCGAGAACGGCAGGCCGCAGCTCAGGCGCAAAAAGCCCTCGTAGCGCCCCGAATTGGAGAAGATCGGCCCTGGCGCCACGCGGATGCCCAAGGCCAGGGCCTGCTCGAACAGCAGGGATGAAGAGACACCGGCCGGCAGCTCGATCCACAGGCTGAGCCCGCCGGGCGGCACCGACAGGCGCGTGCCCTGCGGAAAATGCCGCGCCACCATCTGCACGCTGCGCTCGCGCTGCACCCTGAGCGCACTGCGAAAGCGGCGCAGGTGGCGCTCGTGCGCGGGTGTGCCCACCGTGCGCGCCGCCAGCAACTGGGCCCATACCTGCATGTTGCGGGTGCGGGCAAACTTCAGGATCTGGATGCGCTCGTGCCAGCGCCCGCCGTTCATCCACCCCTGGCGCAGGCCCGGCGCCAGCGTCTTGTTGAAGGACACGCAGTAGATCACCTGCCCCGTCTCGTCCCAGGCCTTGAGCGGGCGCTGCAGCACGGGCGCATCGACCAGCTCGCGGTAGATGTCGTCCTCGATCAGCGCCAGCTGGTGGCGCCGGCAGAAGGCCACCAGCCGCTCCTTGTGGCTGTCGGGCATGAGCGCGCCATTGGGCATCTGCAGGTGCGGCACCACCACCACGGCCTTCAGGCGCGGTTCGCTCTGCACGGCCAGCTCCAGGGCGTCGAGCGAGATGCCGGTGCGCGAGCTGCTGGGGATCTCCAGCGCGCGCAGGTTCTGGGTCTCCACCGCCTGCAGCACGCCATAGAAGGTGGGCGACTCCACGGCCACCACGTCGCCGCGCTCGGTCACTGCGGCGAGCGCCAGGTTCACCGCATCCGAATTGCCCAGGGTGGCCATCACCTCCTGCGGTGCCACGTTCACGCCGACTTCCAGCGCCTGCCGGGCCATGGCGGCCTGGAACAGGGGGTGGGTGCCGGGCCGTGAATTGCCCTGCACCAGCACCTCGGGAAACTCGCGCAGCAGTGCCGCGCCGACCCGGTTGAGGGTGAGGTGGTCGAACAGCTCGGGCGCGGGCATGGCCGCCCCCAGGTCCACGCGCACCTGGGCCCGGCGCCCCTGCTCCAGCCACAGCGAGATGCGCTCATTGATGCCCGCGAACTGGGCCCCGTCGATCTGCTGCACCGGGCAGCGGGGGTCGGGTTCGCTGCTGTGGTCCAGCAGGTGCACCCGGTGGTCCTGCACGAAATAGCCGACCCGGGGACGCGCCTGCACGCTGCCCTGCTCCTCCAAGGTGCGCAGCGCCTGCAGCGCGGTCGACAGGCTCACGCCATGGCGCTGCATCAGCTCGCGCACCGACGGCATGCGCGCGCCGGGCAGCAGCACGCCCTGGGCCACCGCCTGCTTGTAGTGGTCGGCCAGTTGGCGGTACAGGGGGAGGTTTTCTTCAGAAGATACAGGCATGGCGGGTCGATGATGCGCTCGAACCGGCAACCAGAACAGATACAGGGTTGCCGAAATCCAACCGAAACAGAGCAGAAATCCTTCCGCTGCTTCGCACCGCGCCACGCATCCCTGTGCCTGTTGCGATGCAGTCTACGGTTCTACGCTCAAGGCATGAAACAGCAGCACCCTACCCCATCCTTCACGGCCAGTGGCGCCTCCTGCCCTGAAGCCCCTGTGCAACCTGTCAGAGCCCAGGACGGCGCTGGCCGGACGCTGCGCCTGCAGCCGGGCCAGGGCCAGCTCGTCTGGCTGGATGCGAGCAGCGAGTTGCGCTGCCTCTCGGGCACTGCCGTCCTGAACAGCGCTCCGGCGCACCACCCTGGCGTCCCCTTCCCGATCCACCTGCTGCCCCACATGGCATGGCGCAGCGCACAAGGCGCCTGGGTGGGCATGCAGGCCGGGATGTCTTCGCCCGCCACGCTCCTGCTGACGCCGCCCGAGATGCCGCAGCAAGGCAGCGCCCATGAAACAAGTCGCCCAGGGCACCAGGCCTTGCAGCGGCTTCGGGACGGCCTGCGGCGGCTGTTCACCAAGAGCGCGCACCCTGCGGCTGACAGCGCCATTGCGATACACGGCCCCAGGGAACGCACCAACGCCCATCCTGGTACAGGCCAGTCACTCACAGGCCAGGGAGAGGTGGGCAGCTGACACGCATGAAGCGCAAATCCCCTTGCTCGTGGATGACGTGCAACGAACCTTCGGCCAGGGAGGATTCGATCGTGGGCGACAGAATGAAGCGGTGCAGCAGCAGGTAGCGAACCGGCGCGAACCGCGGCGCGATGGCGACCAATTCGCACCAGGGCCGGCCCCGCTCCAACGCTTGATGCAACGCGCGGGGCAGCACGTTGGGATCGCTCGTGAGCATGACCGTATGGCGCCTCAACTCTTCGATGATCAGCATGGATGAATAGGTCCCCATCAGCACCCCGTCGAAGCCTGGGTTGCGCTCGTAGTCGATCAGATAGCGGTTCAGCACTGGATCACCGGTCTCCCGCTGCAACGCCGACTGGCGCAGCCGCAAGTCCTCGGTGCTCCAGGGCGCCACCCATGCCAGCATGGCGAAGGCAGCCAGGGCACCGGCGGGCCCCCATCGGCGCAGCCCGGGATGGATCGAAACCACCAAGGCAACGTCGCCCGCAGCGGCCGGTGGCCGCTTTCTGGAGAATGCACCGAGGATATTGCGCACACCAATACCCAAAGCCCAGGCGACCGGCACCACCACGGGCAGGAAGTTGCGGATGTCGTAGGAAAACAGGCTGGCCCACAGCAGCAGGTAGGGCAGGCACAGGCCGAACACCAGCCGCCTGCCGCCCGGACTTTTGCACGCCGCAGCCAGCAGTGCACCGACGGCACTGGCAGCCACGGCAGCCGAGCCAAAACCGGCGAGCGCGCCCAGGAGCTGCCCCTGCAGAGCGTGGCCGATGCGCTGGCCCCAGCTCCGACCCGCGTGGATGGAGCCGACAAGGTAGTCGATGTTCGTGATATCGACCCCCGTCCAGATCCACCAGGCTACCCACAGATACCAGGGCGCGGCGAGCAGCAGAAAAAGCGACGCCTTGGCAAGTACCGACGTCCAGGACAGCTGTCGGCGCAGCAACAGGACGGCCGCCATGACCAGCCACAGCAACCATGCGATACCGCCGGGCTGTTTGGTCAGCAGCGCTGCAGCGGCACAGATGGCGGCCAGCGCCAAGGCCATGCGGAGGTTCACTCCACCACGGCAGCCCAGCAACAGCAGATAGGCAGTCACCGCAACGAAGCAGGCCACCGGCACATCGGCATAGCCAGAATCGGCCATGCCCCGGAACGCGAAGCGCAGCAAAACAAGCCAGGCCGCACATCCCCAGAGAAAGGCGTCGTCACGCCAGCGCCGGTATCCATCCACGAACAGCAGGCAGGGCAATGCAGGGAACAACAGCAGGAACAGCCGCGCCACCGGCTCTGCGGCCCGCGGGTCGACCCATCGATACAAACCGGCCAAGGCCGTTGGCAGCAGTTGTGGGTAGCCCGAGGTATTCGTCGGCAGGGTCTGGCGATGCCACTCCATCGCCCAGCGGTTCCAGCTGCTGATGGTGTCCCAGGCATCGAAGACGCCCGGATGGGAAAGGGCCACATCCTGGACGTACAGGGTGAGGGCCACGGCGACAGCGGCCATGCCGATGGCGTCCCGATACCAGGGGTTCGTGACAGGAAGAGATTGCACCGCAGGTTGCACGTGCCGAAAACAGCGCACGAGCCCGCCCCAGGCCAGCAGCGTGAGCGCGGCAGCGCCGGCCGGCAGCACCCAGGCAGGCCATCCTCCCTGGCCTGCCGCCACCGCAGCGAAAAAGACCTGGAAGTTTGCCAGCAAGCCAATGCCCACCCCCACACACAGGGTCGGCAGAAAACCCAGTTGCCGCCCGACCGCCGTAGTGGCCAGCCAGGGCCACAACAAGGGTGTGAACCCCACCCACTGGAGCAGTGCGATGAGTGCCGCAAAGGCGGCGTGGGTGTGCAGGGCGTCTACATCCATCGATGGGACCAGGCAGTGGTCACAGGGTGCCGGAGGTCCCCTGCGGAACGCAGACCCTGCATGGCCTTGCCTTGCGCAAGCCCTGCAAAGACACCGTCAGGCGCGCGCGGCCCGCAGGTTGACGGAGAAATCGCGCAGGGCGGCAATGCCGCTCTCTTCGGCGCGGCGGCACCAGGCCTGCAGGTCGGCCGTGAGCTGCTCGCGCGACTGCGTGGTGTTGAGCCACATCTGGCGCAGTTCCTCGCGCATGGTCACCATCTTGTCCAGGGCCGGGTGGGCAGCGCGCGCCTGGGCCAGCTGGGACTGGGCATTCGCGGGCACCTTTTCGGCGTCGCGGTGCAGCCAGCGCTTGGCGGCCTTGAGCACCGAGGCGTCGGCCTGGCGCGCCTGCAGCGCGGCGATCTCGTCCTTGCAGGCCTGGCGCACGCCGCGGGCATAGCCGGCCATGACCTCGTAGCGGTTGGCGATCAGGGCCTCCAGCGTTTTTTCGTCGGCCACGGGTTTCACGTCGCCGCGCAGCAGCTTGGGCGGGACCTTCTTGACCGTGGCCCAGCCAAGCTTCTTCATCAGGCTGATGTAGGCCCAGCCGATGTCGAACTCATAGGGCTTGACCGAGAACTTGGCCGAGGTCGGGTAGGTGTGGTGGTTGTTGTGCAGCTCTTCGCCACCGATGACCAGGCCCCAGGGCGAGAGGTTGGTGCTGGCGTCCGTCGCCTCGAAGTTGCGGTAGCCCCAGTAGTGGCCCACGCCGTTGACCACGCCCGCGGCCCAGAACGGGATCCAGAGCATCTGCACGGCCCAGACGGCCGCGCCTGCAGCACCGAACAGCGCCAGGTCGAGCACCAGCATCAGGCCCACGCCCTGCCAGCCGAAGCGGGTGTAGACATTGCGCTCCATCCAGTCATCGGGCGTGCCGTGGCCGAACTTCTTCATGGTCTCGAGGTTCTTCGATTCCGCACGGTACAGCTCGGCGCCGCGCCACATCACGGTATCCAGGCCACGCGTCTGCGGGCTGTGCGGGTCATCCGCGGTCTCGCACTTGGCGTGGTGCTTGCGGTGGATGGCGACCCACTCCTTGGTCACCATGCCGGTGCCGACCCACAGCCAGAAACGGAAGAAATGCGAAGGAATCGCATGCAGGTCCACCGAACGGTGGGCTTGCGAGCGGTGCAAGAAGATGGTGACGGCCGCGATCGTGATGTGGGTCGTCGCCAGCGTGTACAGCACGATCTGCCACCAGGCGAGGTTCCACAGTCCGTGGCCCAGCCAGTCGATGGCCGCGTTCAGTACAACCCAGTCGGGTAACAGCATATTCAGAAAAACCTTGTACAAGATACCCGACCACCAGCGATGGCGGGCAGGCCAATTTTAAAGGGCAGACCCCCTTTTCGATTAGAGGTTATCCACAGTATCCAGAGTGGATTGGCTCCTGCGTCGCCTGCATGACAAAGCCATGCAACCCCTGTGCCAGAACGCGCACGCACCGACATCCGACGCAACTGGCGCGCCCCAAGCCAGCGCCCCCGCGCAAGGGCCGCCCCGCCGCGCTGGGGGCGTCCCCCTCCCAGATTGCGAAGCAATAGGAGAGAGGGGGAAGGCGCGAAGCGACTCAGGGGGTGCTTACTTCCTTGTCCAGCCCGCAGCAAAGAACCCGTCGGTCTGGTGGATATGGGGCCACAGGCGCAGATAACCAGTGCCCGAGGCGCCGCCGCTGCACAATTTTTCGGCACCTTCCACCTTGAGCTGGGTGAGCGCTTCGCCCGCATCCAGCGGCACGAAATCGGGGTGGGCGGCCGTGAAGGCGTCCGCAATCGCCTCGTTTTCCTGCGGCAGGATGCTGCAGGTGGCATACACCAGCCGGCCACCCGACTTGAGCAGGCGTGCTGCGCTGGCCAGGATGGCGGTCTGCTTGGCGACCAGTTCCTCGACCGACTGGGGCGACTGGCGCCACTTGAGATCGGGGTTGCGGCGCAGGGTACCGAGGCCCGAGCAGGGCGCATCGACCAGCACCCGGTCGATCTTGCCGGCCAGGCGCTTGATGCGATCGTCGCGCTCGTGCGCAATGGCGGCCGGGTGCACGTTGGACAGCCCGCTGCGCGCCAGGCGCGGCTTCAGGGCGTCGAGCCGGTGGCCCGACACGTCGAAGGCGTACAGGCGCCCGGTGTTGCGCATGGTGGCGCCGATGGCCAGGGTCTTGCCGCCCGCGCCGGCGCAGAAGTCGACCACCATCTCACCGCGCTTGGCGTCCAGCAGCAGGGCCAGCAGCTGCGAGCCTTCGTCCTGCACTTCCACGGCGCCGCGCGTGAACACGTCGAGCTTGGCCAGCGCCGGCTTGCCATCGATGCGCAGGCCCCAGGGGGAGTACGGCGTGGGCACGGCCTTGATGCCCGCCTTGGCGAGTTCCTTTTGCACATCGGCGCGCTTGTCCTGCAGGGCATTCACGCGCAGGTCCAGCGGTGCGGCGTTCGACAGGCTTTCCACCAGCGGCCAGAAGCCCGCGCCCAGCTGGTCCTTGAGCGGCTGCACCAGCCACTCGGGCAGGTTGTGGCGGTGGCGCTCCATGAGGTCGCCGGCGGTCACGCCATCGCACTGTTCGAGCCACTTCCTTTCCTGATCGGTCAGGGCGCCCAGAAGGAAATCGCGCGGGCCGTAGAAACCCAGGATGGCCAGGCGGCGCTCCCGGGGACCGGAGCCCGAGGGCGCCATGTGGTCGAACAGCAGCTTCTTGCGCAGCACGGTGTAGACCGTTTCGGCCAGCGTGGCACGCTCGCGCGGCCCCAGGCCCCGGTTGTCACGGAAAAAGCGCGACACCACCGCATCGGCGGGGTGTTCGAAAGTGAGGGTCAGCCTGACGAGTTCGGCACAGGCGTCGAGAAGAACTTTGGGATGCATATCCCCTCTATTGTCCCACTCTGGCCTGTAAACCCTTGATTTTTGCTTTCGCCGGCCCTTTCAACGGGTGAATACCGGATCGAAAGCAGAACGCTGGATCTCTTTCAGCGTGGGCGATTCGCCGGCCCACAGCACCAGGGCCGGGCCGGGCAGGCTGAGCTGGCGCTCCATGGCGCGGCACAGCTGGTAGCGGCTGCCATCGTCCAGGTCGGGCAGGTCCACGAAGACCAGGTAGGCGCGGCGCTGGGGGTGTTCTCGCAGGTTCTTGCGCACCAGCCAGCAACGCTCCACATCGGAATAGCGCACCAGCTCGGCCTGCAATTCCTCGAGCTCGAAGGGGCTCAGGTCGTGGCGCGTGGTCTGGCTGAAGAAAGAGGCGCCCGAGAGTTCCTCCCAGGCACGCTCCTCGGACTCCTGGGCGCGCTCGAGCCGTTTGCGCCACTGCTTGAAGGCGGCGGCATCGTGGTCGTGGCCCAGGCGCGGGGTTTCCAGCTCGGCCAGCGCGGTGCGCGCGGTCCAGTAGCGGTCGCCGCTGCCGGCCTCCCACAGGCGGTGCAGCAGGGCCATCTTGCCCTCGCGGTCCTCGGGCGCCAGGCACTGCACCAGCCCGCGCAGCGCACCTGGGTAGTCGGTGCTGCGCGCCAGCGCGGTCTCGTAAACGCCGCGCACATCGGCCCGAGGGTCCAGGTGGCGTTGCAGGCGCGCCAGCTCCACCAGTTCCGCGGCACTGGCCTGGGGCATGCCGGCCTGCAGGACCTGGGCACGGTCGCGCACCCTGCCCAGCCAGCCGTGGTGGCGCTTCCACTCGCCCGCGTTGTCGCGGCACCATTGCTTGTCGAAATGCGCCACCCAGCGCTTGGCCTCGGAGCCCAGCAGGGCCAGGGCCCCTCCGCGCGACCACTCGGCCGGCAGGGTGGGCACGGCGTCCAGCGCTTCCAGGCGATCGCGCAGGCCCGGGTGCGTGTCGTCCACATTGCTGATGCGCTTGAGCGCCTGGCGCAGCGCATCGTTGGCAAACGCGGCCTCCGGCACTTCGGACAGGCGCTTGCGCATGGCCCGGTAGGGCCCCACGGGCAAGGGATTGCCAGCAGCCTCGCTCCAGTGACCGCCCCAGAAATTGTCGTGCAGCCACTCGCCGCGCACCTCGATCTCGATCAGCGCGGCGGCGGCAACGTCGCGCCCCAGCAGCTTGCCGGCGATGCGGTCGGCCTCGTATTCGTCCTGGCGCGCCAGTGCGAAGGTCTTGGCCACAAAACGGGGGAAATACCAGCGCATGAAGGCCTGGGTGGCCACGGCCACGGCGCCTTCGTCGTCCTCCAGGCTGCTGTTCAGGCGCATCCAGGACAGCCGGGTGCGGTAGATCCAGGCCGCAAACCGGCCATGGTCGCCGCGCAGGTGGCCGTACTCGTGCGCCAGCACGGCCAGAAAGCGCGGCCGGTCCAGCGCCAGCAGCAGCGGCAGGCCGATGGTCAGGTAGTTCACGGCGCCGCCCAGCAGCCCATAGCGCGGCAACTGCTGGATGCTGGCGTTGAATTCGTCGTTCAGGTACACATGGTGGATGGGCGGGCCCTTGATCTTGCGGCGCATGCGCTCCAGGGCCTCGAACAGCTCGGGCGCCTCCAGCGCTGTGATCTCCATGCCCTTGGGCTCGTCCACGCGCACCCAGAGGGCGCGGATACTCACCCACAGCAGGCTGGCCGCACCCAGCAGAACGAACACCAGCACCAGCCGGAACCGGCCATTGAGCAGCTGCGGCAGGACCCAGGCGATCAGACCGGCGCCCACGGCCAGGCAACCGAGCACCCAGGCATAGCCCAGCGCGGCGAACGCAGCCACGCCAAGCCGGTACCGGCGGCTGTTGTCTGCGCTGTCATGCTCGCTCATGCGCACCAGGTGCACAAAATCTGCCTGATCCACTGGATTTCCCCCTCAACCTTGTTTTTTGACCACCTGCCATCCTAAATGACCGACGACGACCTGCCCCAATTCACCCCCACCCCGCCCGGTCTGTACCGCCACTACAAGGGCATGCTCTACGAGGTGATCGACACCGTGCGCCACAGCGAGACCCTGGAGCCCATGACGCTGTACCGCGCGCTGTACGGCCAGCGCGGCCTGTGGGTGCGCCCGGCGGCCATGTTCGCCGAAGCAGTGCTGATCGATGGCCGCATGCGCCCGCGCTTCGAAAAATGCGCCGACGATGGCCTTTCCCCGCCCCCGGCCCACCCCTGAACCGGCGACCTGCACCGACCACCGGGGCCAAACCGCCGAACTGGCAGGCATTGACCCGCCAGTTCGGCCGATCACGCCCTCCATTGTGTCCCCATGGACACAAACCGTACAAACCGCCTTGACCTGGCCTTTGAAGAATGGACCTGGGCCATGGCCGGCGTTGTTCGCCACCCCGGGGAGCACGGGCCGCGGCCCGCAACCCTTGGAAGGAACGACGATGACGAGCATCACAAGCAGCGTCAGCAGTGCCTGGTCCAGTGCAAGCGTGCAGCGGGCGCAACGCCCGGCGCCCTCGCCGGAGCGGCTGCTGGCCAAGATAGACGCAGACGGCAGCGGCGGCGTGAGCGACACCGAACTGCAGGGACTGCTGGACGATGTCGCCAAGAAGACCGGTGTCAGCAGCCAGGCCAGTGCTGCCGACCTGGTCAAGCAGTACGACAGCGACGGCGACGGCAGCCTCAACGCCGACGAACTGGGCAAGACGCTGCAGAGCGCCATGCCCCCGCCCCCCTCGACCATGGCCTTTGCCCAGTCGCGCAGCGACACCGGCGGCACGGGGGCCACGGGCCAGGCGGGAGACGACCTGTTCGGCAAGGTGGACACCGATGGCGACGGCGGCGTGAGCCAGACCGAGCTGCAAGCCTTGCTCGAGAAGATGTCCGGCGGCACGGCCAGCAAGACCGGTGTCAGCAGCGACGAGCTGTTCAGCCACCTCGATGCGGATGGCGACGGCAGCCTCTCGGAGGCCGAATTCGACGCGGGGCGGCCTTCGGGCGGGGCCGGCGCGGGCGCCGTGGGCGGCATGCCGCCGCCACCGCCGGGCGGCCCCGGGGGGCCTGCCGGGGCCTCCGCCAGCAACAGCACGACCTACGACCCGCTCGATACCAACGAGGATGGCGTGGTCTCTGCCGCCGAGCAGGCGGCGGGTGCGGCCCAGACGGATGCGGTCGCGGCGCTGTTCAAGGCCATCGACACCGATGGCGACAACAGCATCGGCAGCGAGGAGGCCCAGGCCTTCGTCGACCAGCTGACCCGCCAGTTCAGCAACGCCAGCGCCAGCAGCCAGTCGCCGGAGGGCGGGCAAAAGACGGACCTGGTGAAGCTGGCCCAGCTGGCGCGCAGCCAGTACGAGGCCGCCGCTGGCGCCTGGTCGCCCTCGGGCAGCACGCTGAGCGCACTGGCCTGACGGCAGGCACGTGGGGCGGCTTGCAGGGCCTGCACTTGCGCCGCCACGCCGCAAAGTCCTACAGCCCGGGCACCCGCTCCGGGCTATCTTCAAAGCCATGACCTACTTGCCCCATGCCGCCACCGGCTGACCGCGGGACCCTACCGCCAGCCCCGGACAGGGGCATTGCATGCGCCGCATCGCCGTGTGCACACGACCCGGAGCACACCATGGACTATCTTCTGCAAGGAATGTTCGGCGAAAAATCGCTGACCAAGGTCGTCGGGCTGTTTGCCCGCGAAACGGAGGCGGACATCGCCGTTCGCCGACTGCTGCGGCTGCCCGGCATGCAGCGGGAGCAAATCCGGCTGCTGGGCCCCGAGCATGCCGACCTGCGCGCCCAGGACCTGCTCAGCGAAGCCCTGGAGCCACAGCCCCGTGGCCTGTTCACCACCCTGGTCCGCGCGCACGCCATCGCCGGGCTCACCGGTGCAGTGCTGGGCCTGCTGACATTTGCCTACCTGGTGGCCACCAACGAACCCGCGGTGCTCAGCAACCCCCTGCTGGCCTTCATGGCCATCGTGGGTTTCGGCAGCACCTTCGGTCTCATGCTGGGCGCACTGGCCGCGCTGCGGCCCGACCGCATCTGGGTCATCGTCCGGGTGCGGTCCGCCCTGCGCAAGCGACAATGGGTGGTGGTGGCGCACCCGACCGACTCGCACCAGACCGCCCTGGCCCAGGATCTGCTGGAAAGCAGCGAGGCCCAGGTGGTGCGCACCCTCTGAAACGCGATCAGGCCAGGGCTGCCACGAACGCCCGCACGGCGCGCGGGTAGATCACATGCTCCTGGGCCTGCACTCGGGCCGCCAGCACCTCGGCCGTGTCATACGGCAGCACGGGAACCACCGCCTGGTCCAGGATGGGGCCCACGTCCAGCTCATCGGTGACCTGGTGCACGGTGACCCCGGCGACCTTGCAGCCGGCGTCGATGGCCCGCTGGTGGGTGTTCAGCCCTGTGAACGCCGGCAGCAGCGAGGGGTGGATGTTGATCAGCCGGCCGGCATAGCGCGCCACAAAGCCCGGGGTGAGAATGCGCATGAAGCCGGCCAGCACCACCAGCGCGGGTTGGTACTGGTCGATGGCCTGCGCCAGCGCGGCATCGAATGCCTCCCGACTCTCGAAGGCCTTATGGTCGAGCGCCTCGGTGGCAATGCCTTCGCCGCGTGCAAACGTCAGCCCCGCGGCATCGGCCTTGTTGCTCAGCACGGCGGCCACGCGGGCGCCGTGGCGCCGGGCCCAGTCTTCCTGTTGCGCGGTACGCACGATGGCAGCCATGTTGGAACCGCTGCCGGAGATCAAAATCACGATGTTCTTCATAAATTGCACGACGACGCTCAACCCCGGATTATCCCTGCCATGCCCTTCGAACCCGCAAACCGCCCCCTGACCGCGAACGAGGCCCGCGTGCTGGCCACGCTGATGGAAAAGGCCCGCACCGTGCCCGACAGCTACCCGATGTCGCTCAACGGCCTGCTCACGGGCTGCAACCAGAAGACCAGCCGCGAGCCGGTGATGAACCTGAGCGACGCCGAGGCGCAGGAGGCGCTCGACTCCCTGCGCCAGCTCACCCTGGCGTTCGAGACCAGCGGCAACCGCACCACGCGCTGGGAGCACAATTTCCAGCGCGGCGTAGGCGTGCCCGAACAATCGGCCGTGCTGCTGGGCCTGCTCATGCTGCGCGGGCCCCAGACGGCGGGCGAGCTGCGCATCAACGCCGAGCGCTGGTACCGGTTTGCCGACATTTCATCGGTCGAGGCCTTCCTGGACGAACTGCAGGAGCGCAGCGCCGAAAAGGGCGGCCCGCTGGTGGTGCTGCTGCCGCGGGCCCCCGGGGCGCGCGAGCAGCGCTGGGCGCACTTGCTGTGCGGGGCAGTGGACACCAGCAGCAGTGCCGGCGCGCCCACCCCTGGCGGCGGCGCAACGACCGCGCTGCAGGCCCGTGTCCAGGCGCTGGAGACCGAGGTGGCCGGCCTGCGCGCCACGGTCGAGCGGCTGTGCGCCGAGCTGGGCATCGCCCCGGCGGCGCAGGCGATGTCGCCACCCGGACAGGAATAAAACGAACGACCGTGCTACAAACAGGACTTCTCAGGAGACAAGCCGCATGGATCTCGCATTCACCCCCGAAGAACAGGCCTTCCGCGACGAAGTTCGCGCATGGGTCCGCAGCAATCTGCCCCCCGCCATTTCCCACAAGGTGCACAACGCCTTGCGCCTGACCCGCGACGACCTGCAGGGCTGGGCCAAGATACTGGGCAAGAAGGGCTGGCTCGGCTTTGGCTGGCCCAAGGAATTCGGCGGCCCCGGCTGGACCGCCGTGCAAAAGCACCTGTTCGAAGAAGAGTGCGCCCTCGCCGGCGCACCGCGCATCATCCCCTTCGGCCCCGTGATGGTGGCCCCGGTGATCATGGCCTTCGGCAATGCCGAGCAGCAAAAGCGCTTTCTGCCCGGCATCGCCAGCGGCGAAGTCTGGTGGAGCCAGGGCTACAGCGAACCGGGCTCGGGCTCGGACCTGGCCTCGGTCAAGACCCGCGCCGAGCGCGTGGGCGACAAGTACATCGTCAACGGCCAGAAGACCTGGACCACGCTGGGCCAGTACGGCGACTGGATGTTCAATCTGGTGCGCACCAGCACCGAGGGCAAGCCGCAGACGGGCATCTCCTTCCTGCTGCTGGACATGAAGTCGCCCGGCGTGACCGTGCGCCCGATCAAGCTGCTGGACGGCGAGTGCGAGGTCAACGAGGTGTTCTTCGACAACGTCGAAGTGCCGGCCGAGAACCTGATCGGCGAAGAAAACAAGGGCTGGACCTACGCCAAGCACCTCTTGAGCCACGAGCGCACCAACATCGCCGACGTGAACCGCAGCAAGCGCGAGCTGGAGCGCCTCAAGCGCATCGCCAAGGCCGAAGGCCTGTGGGATGACACGCGCTTTCGCGACCAGGTGGCCCTGCTCGAAGTGGACATCGTGGCCCTCGAAATGCTGGTGCTGCGCGTGCTGTCGGCCGAAAAGTCGGGCAAGAACTCGCTCGACATCGCCGGCCTGCTCAAGATCCGCGGCAGCGAGATCCAGCAGCGCTATGCCGAGCTGATGATGCTGGCGGCCGGCCCCTTCGCCCTGCCCTTCATCGAAGAGGCCATGGAAGCCGGCTGGCAAGGCGACTTCCCTGGCGGCGAGGTGGCCAATGCGCCCCTGGCATCGACCTACTTCAACCTGCGCAAGACCACCATTTACGGCGGCTCGAACGAAGTGCAGCGCAACATCGTTGCGCAGACGGTTCTGGGCTAAGGAGACAAGAGCATGGATTTCGATTTTTCCGACGACCAGGAACAACTGCGCGACGCCGTGCGCAAGTGGGTGGACAAGGGCTACAGCTTCGAGCGCCGCCGTGCGGCGGTGGAGGCCGGTGGCTTCTCGCGCGACGCCTGGAATGAACTGGCCGAGCTCGGCTTGACGGCACTGACCGTGCCTGAGGACAACGGCGGCCTGGGCCAGACCGCCATCGATGCGATGGTGGTGGCCGAGGAACTGGGACGCGGCATGGTGCTCGAGCCCCTGGCGCAGGCTTTCATTGCCAGTGCCGTGCTCTCGCAGTACGCACCGGCCGAGGTGCAGGGCGCCTGGCTGCCCCGCGTGGCCAGCGGCGAAGCCCTGGTGGTGCTGGCCCAGCAGGAGCGCAAGGCGCGCTACCGCCTGGATGTGTGCGATGCCAAGGCCACGGCAGCCGCCGGTGGCCACAGCGTGACCGGTACCAAGAGCATCGTCGCCGCGGGCGACCAGGCCGACGCCTTCCTCGTACCGGCCCAGCTGGACGGCAAGATCGCGCTGTTCCTGGTGGAGCGCTCGGCCAGCGGCGTGGCCACGAAGGGCTACGTCACGCAGGACGGCAGCCGCGCCGCCGAAGTGCAACTGGCCAATGCCCCCGCCACCCTGGTCACCACCGACGGCCTGGCCGCGCTGGAACTGGCCGTGGACACCGGCATTGCCGCCACCTGCGCCGAAGCCGTGGGCGTGATGGACAAGACCGTGGCCGCCACGGTCGAGTACATGAACCAGCGCAAGCAGTTCGGCGTGCTGATCTCTAGCTTCCAGGCCCTGCGCCACCGCGTGGCCGACATGAAGATGCAGCTCGAGCTGGCCCGCTCGATGAGCTACTACGCCAGCCTCAAGCTGGGTGCCCCCGCCGCCGAGCGCCGCGCCGCCATGGCCCGCGCCAAGGTGCAGCTGGGCCAGTCCATGCGCTTCGTGGGCCAGCAATCTGTGCAGCTGCACGGCGGCATCGGCGTGACCGACGAGTACATCGGCAGCCACTACTTCAAGAAACTCACGCAGCTGGAAATGGCCTTTGGCGACACGCTGCACCACCTGGGCGAGGTGTCGGCCCGCATGCAGGACACGGCTGGCGTGTTTGCCTGACGCAGGCACGTAACACCCGCATGACATGCTCGTGGATCACCCGGTCCACGGGCATTTTTCATTTCTGGAGAAGAACACGATGACGACGATGATTTCCCTGCACCGCCGCTTGGCACTGATCGCCACAGCCACTGCCGCGCTGGCCCTCACGGGTTGCGCCACCTCCGGCTCGTCACAAGAGGCCTTACCGCCCATCGTTTTCGTGCATGGCAACGGCGACACGGCGGCGTTGTGGCAGACCACGGCGTGGCGCTTCGAGTCCAACGGCTGGCCGCGCGAGCGCCTGCACGCCATCGACGTGCCCTACCCGCTCAACCGTGACGACGACGGCAAAGCCCAGCCCGGCCGCACCTCGGCGGCCGAGCACATGGCCTACCTCAAGGCCGAGGTGGACAAGGTGCGCCAGGCCACGGGCGCCAGCAAGGTGGTGCTGATCGGCAACTCGCGTGGCGGCAATGCGATCCGCAACTACATCCAGAACGGCGGCGGCGACCAGACCGTGAGCCATGCCATTCTGGGCGGCACGCCCAACCATGGCGTCTGGGCGATCCCGGGCTTTCGCGAAGACAACGAGTTCGCGGGCACCGGCCCCTTCCTCAAGGGCCTGAACGCGCCCAAGAACGCCGCAGGCGATGAGGTCACTGGCCCCGTGCGCTGGTTGACCGTGCGCTCGGACGGCAACGACAAGTTCGCCCAGCCCGACGGCCTGTGGATCGGCCAGAAGGGCACGGCCACGAATGTCACGGCGGCCGGCCCCGAGCTCAAGGGCGCGACCAACGTGGTGCTCCCGCGCATCGACCACCGCGAGACCTCGTACTCGCAGGCCGCGTTTGCAGCCGCCTACCAGTTCATTACCGGCAAGGCACCTGCGGCAGCCGCCATTGCCAATGAGGCGCGTGTGGCCCTGTCGGGCAAGGTCACCGGCCTGGGCGTGGACCCGCTCGATGCCAAGACCGGCAATTTCAGCAACAACCTGCCCCTGCCCGGCGCCCAGCTGGAGGTCTATGCCACCGACCCGGCCACGGGTGCCCGCAGCGGCAATGCCCTGCTGCGCACCACCGTGGCGGCCGATGGCCAGTGGGGCCCCCTGGTGGTGCCCACCGGCGCACCGCTGGAATTCGCCATCACCGCACCCGGCTACGCCACCACCCACATCTACCGCAGCGGCTTTCCGCGCAGCAGCACCATCGTGCACCTGCGCGCCGAGCGTATCGCCGATGCCGACAAGACCGCCGCCAGCGTGGTCAGCATGACGCGCCCCCGCGGCTACCTGGACCCGGAGCGCGACCAGATGCTGTTCGACGGTGTGCCCCCCGTGGGCGTGCCGGCCGGCGCCGGCGCGGCCTCGGCCAAGATCAAGCCCGAAGGGGCGGCCCAGCGCAGCGTGGCCGCGCAGTTCAATGGCGAGCGGGTGGTGGGACAGACCTGGCCGGCTGCCAACGGACATCTGGTGTTTCTGGAACTCACCTACTAAGAACAAATACCCAGGCTTTGTATTTGCGCCGCTCCACCCCAAGAGTGGTCAAGACGGCCCTTATGGCTAGGCGTTTCGTCGCAGGCAGTACGCTAGTACGGCAAGACGGAACAACGACGCCAGAAGGGTCGTATTGGCCGCTCCACCCGCTAGGCGAGAAGACGCGAAGATTTGGGGACGTGGGCCATCAAGAATTCCATCTGATCTGCAAGAATTCTTCTGTTGCGCAGGATGAAGTCTTCCCACAGGCTGGGCACATAGGGCGCATAGAGCAGCGGCATGTGCGCCTGCTCCGGGGTGCGCGGCCCCTTGCGGTGGTTGCAGGGGCGGCAGGCCGTGACCACATTCATCCAGTGGTCCTGTCCGTTACGCGCGAAGGGCACGATGTGTTCGCGCGTGAGGTTGTCTTCGTGGAAATGCCCGCCGCAGTAGGCGCACACGTTGCGGTCGCGGATGAAGAGCTTGCTGTTGGTCAGGCCCGGCTTGAGGTCGAAGGGGTTGATGCTGGGTACGCCCTTGGTGCCGATGATGCTGTTGACGGCGATCACCGACTGCTCGCCCGTGACGGCGTTGTAGCCGCCGCGAAAAAGCGCGACCTCGCCGCCGGACTCCCAGCGCACTTCGCCGGCTGCGTAATGGGTGACGGCCTGCTCCAGCGATATCCACGACTGGGGCAGCCCCTGGGCTGACAGCTTCAAGACCTTCAAAACACGCCTCCTGGAACAAGAATGAACACAAGGAATCGGAACGCGGATGTCTCGCGGACCCCACTGCGCTGTGAAGTCCGTGGTACACAATATACTCTGTTTTCGTGACAGATTGGCGTCTGGTGCTTTACCCATCGGCCCAAGCTGCTATCAAAAAGATAACAAATCAATGAAGATCTTCCGCGGATTCCACCACCCCGGCATCGCCCCCGCCTGCGCGCTGACCATCGGCAACTTCGATGGCGTGCACCGCGGCCACCAGGCCATGCTGGCCCTGCTCAACAGCGAGGCCGCCCATCGCGGGGTGGAGAGCTGCGTGCTGACCTTCGAGCCCCACCCGCGCGACTACTTTGCCGGGGCCCTGCACAAGCCCGAGCTGGCACCGGCGCGCGTGGGCACCCTGCGCGACAAGCTCACCGAGCTGGCACGCTGTGGCGTGCAGCAGACGGTGGTGCTGCCCTTCGACGCGCGGCTGGCAGCCCAGTCGCCCCAGGCCTTCATCGACGAGGTGCTGGTCCGGGGTCTGGGCGCGCGCTATGTGCTGGTGGGCGACGACTTCCGCTTCGGCGCCCAGCGCGCGGGCGACTACGCGCTGCTGGACGCCACGGGCCAGACCCGGGGCTTCGACGTGGCACGCATGAACAGCTACGAGGTGCACGGGCTGCGCGTGTCGAGCTCGGCCGTGCGCCAGGCGCTGGGCCAGGGCGACATGGAGGCCGCCGCCCGGTTGCTGGGCCGGCCGTACTCCATCTCGGGCCACGTGGTGCATGGCCGCAAGCTCGGGCGCGAACTGGGTGCCACGGCCGAGGGTGCGGGCGACGGTTTTCGCACGCTGAACCTGCGCTTTGCCCACTGGAAACCCGCCGCCAGCGGCATCTTCGCCGTGCTCGTGCACGGCCTGGGCGAGACCCCGCTGCCGGGCGTGGCCAACCTGGGCGTGCGCCCCTCGCTGGACCCCGACGACGTGAACGGCGGGCGCGTGCTGCTGGAGACGCATTGCCTGCAATGGCCCGCCGATCTGGGGGCCGAAGGGGCGTACGGTAAAATCGTGCGGGTGGAACTGCTGCACAAACTGCACGACGAGCTCAAGTACGACGGTCTGGATGCCCTGACGACGGGCATTGCCAAGGACTGTGCTGATGCGCGCGCCTATTTCGCGTCGGCCCACGCACCCACCAACCACACCGAGACCCGGCGCCAGACCACGCGCGACCGAATTTGAGGGGGCTGCCTGCGCAGCGCCTGCCCTGCAGGCCGGATACCTCCCCACACCCCTTCTTTCTTCCCGCTTTTGCTCCGGGCCTGCCCCGGAATGCCCCGTTTTAAGGCTCCCCCATGTCCGACAACGCCAGTACCACCGAATCCACCGCCCCGGATTACCGCAGCACCCTGAACCTGCCCGACACCCCCTTCCCCATGCGCGGCGACCTGCCCAAGCGCGAGCCGGGCTGGGTCAAGGAGTGGGAGGACAAGGGCCTGTACAAGCGCCTGCGCGACGCGCGCTGCGGTGCGCCCAAGTTCATCCTGCACGACGGCCCGCCCTATGCCAACGGCCAGATCCACATGGGCCACGCGGTCAACAAGATCCTCAAGGACATGATCACCAAGGCGCGCCAGCTCGAGGGCTTCGACGCGCTGTACGTGCCCGGCTGGGACTGCCATGGCCTGCCGATCGAGAACGCCATCGAGAAGAAGCACGGCCGCAACCTGAGTCGCGACGACATGCAGGCCAAGAGCCGCGCCTACGCCACGGAACAGATCGCGCAGCAGATGGGCGACTTCCAGCGCCTGGGCGTGCTCGGCGAATGGGACAACCCCTACAAGACCATGAACTTCGCCAACGAAGCGGGCGAGATCCGGGCCTTCAAGCGCGTGATGGAGCGCGGCTTCGTCTACCGCGGCCTCAAGCCCGTGTACTGGTGCTTCGACTGCGGCAGCTCGCTGGCCGAGTTCGAGATCGAATACGCCGACAAGAAGAGCACCACGCTGGATGTGGCCTTCAAGGCGCACGAGCCCGCCAAGCTGGCGGCCGCCTTCGGCCTGCCGGCGCTGGCCAAGGATGCCTTCGTGGTGATCTGGACCACCACCGCCTGGACCATCCCCGCCAACCAGGCGCTGAACCTGAACCCGGCGCTGACCTATGCGCTGGTGGACACCGAGCGCGGCCTGCTGGTGCTGGCCGAGTCGCTGGTGGAAGACTGCATGGCACGCTACGGCCTGACCGGCCAGGTGCTGGCCACGGCCCTGGGTGAAAAGCTCGGAGGCCTGGAGTTCGAGCACCCGCTGTACGACGTCGATGCCGGCTACCGCCGCCTGTCGCCCGTGTACCTGGCCGACTACGCCACGGCCGATGACGGTACCGGTATCGTGCACTCCTCGCCCGCCTATGGGCTGGAGGATTTCAACTCCTGCGTGTCCCACGGGCTGGCGCTCGACGACATCCTGAACCCCGTGCAGGGCAACGGCACCTATGCGCCGGACTTCCCGCTGTTCGGCGGCCAGCACATCTGGAAAGCCGTGCCGGTCGTCATCGAGGCGCTGCGCGACGCCGGCCGCCTGATGGCCACCAAGGACATCACCCACAGCTACCCGCACTGCTGGCGCCACAAGACGCCGGTGATCTACCGCGCGGCCGCGCAGTGGTTCATCCGCATGGACGAAGGCGAAGGCGTGTTCACCAAGGCCGGTGAAAAGCCCGCCAAGACGCTGCGCCAGATCGCGCTGGACGCCATCGAGCACACCAGCTTCTACCCCGAGAACGGCAAGACCCGCCTGCACGACATGATCGCCGGGCGGCCCGACTGGTGCATCTCGCGCCAGCGCAGCTGGGGCGTGCCCATCCCGTTCTTCCTGCACAAGGACTCGGGCGAGCTGCACCCGCGCACCATGGAAATCATGGACCAGGCGGCCGACATCGTCGAGAAGGGCGGCATCGAGGCCTGGAGCCGTGTGACGCCCGAGGAGATCCTGGGCGCCGAGGATGCAGCCTGCTACACCAAGAGCACCGACATCCTGGAGGTGTGGTTCGACTCGGGTTCGACCTTCTTCCACGTGCTGCGCGGCACGCACCCTGGCGTGCACCACGACACCGGCCCCGAGGCCGACCTGTACCTGGAAGGCCATGACCAGCACCGCGGCTGGTTCCACAGCTCGCTGCTGCTGGCCAGCGCGCTCGAAGGCCGCGCGCCCTACCGCGGCCTGCTGACGCACGGTTTCACCGTGGACAGCCAGGGCCGCAAGATGAGCAAGTCGCTGGGCAACGGCATCGATCCGCAGGAGATCAACAAGAAGCTGGGCGCCGAAATCATCCGCCTGTGGGTCGCCGCGAGCGACTACTCGGGCGACATCGCGGGCGATGAGAAGATCCTGGCGCGTGTGGTCGACGCCTACCGCCGCATCCGCAACACGCTGCGCTTCCTGCTGGCCAACGTGAGCGATTTCGACCCTGCCACCGACACCGTGCCTTTCGACCAGATGCTGGAGATCGACCGCTATGCGCTGACGCGCGCGGCCGAGTTCCAGGCCACGGTGCTCGCGCACTACAAGGTCTACGAGTTCCACCCCGTGGTGGCCAAGCTGCAGCTGTACTGCTCGGAAGACCTGGGCGGCTTCTACCTGGATGTGCTCAAGGACCGCCTGTACACCACGGCGCCCAAGAGCCTGGCACGCCGCAGCGCGCAGACCGCGCTCTACCAGATCACGCACGCCATGCTGCGCTGGATGGCGCCGTTCCTGTCGTTCACGGCCGAAGAGGCGTGGAAAGTGTTCGGCGCGTCCGACTCCATCTTCGTGGAGACCTACGGCTCCATCGCCGGTGCCGACGAAGGCCTGCTGGCCAAGTGGGCGCGCCTGCGCGAGATCCGCGATGGGGTGAACAAGCAGATCGAGGTGCTGCGCGCCGACGGCCAGGTGGGCTCGTCGCTGCAGGCCAGCGTGGTGCTCACCGCGGCGCCCGAGGACCACTCCCTGCTGGCCAGCCTGGGCGAGGACCTGCGCTTCGTGTTCATCACCTCGGCCGTCGAACTGGTGGCCGGCGATGCCCTGCAGATCAGCGTCAAGCCCAGCGCCGACGCCAAGTGCGACCGCTGCTGGCACTACCGCGCCGACGTGGGCCAGGATGCCGCCCACCCGACGATCTGCGGCCGCTGCACGAGCAACCTGTATGGCGCCGGCGAAAGCCGGGTGCACGCGTGATGGCAGCAGCAAGCAGCACCCCCACCTCGGCCCTGGGCCGCATGTGGCCCTGGCTGGCCTGGGCGCTGGTGATCCTGGTCGCCGACCAGATCACCAAGTCGCTGATCCTGGACGCCTACCGCCTGGGCGATGCGACCCCGATCACCAGCTTCTTCAATATCGTGCGCGCGCACAACACCGGCGCGGCCTTCTCCTTCCTGGCCGATGCCGGGGGCTGGCAGCGCTGGGCCTTCACCGGCATCGGCGTGGCCGCCACCCTGTTCATCGTGTGGCAGCTGCGTGCGCATCCGGAACAGAAGCTGTTCTGCTTTGCGCTGTCGAGCATCCTGGGCGGTGCCGTGGGCAACGTGGTGGACCGGCTGATGCACGGCTACGTGGTCGACTTCCTGGACTTCTACGCACGCGGCTGGCACTTCCCGGCCTTCAATCTGGCGGACTCGGCCATCACCGTGGGCGCGGTGTGCTTGGTGCTCGACGAGCTGCTGCGGATGAAGAAAGCGAAGTAGCCGCCCCCCTGCTCCCGCATTCCTGAACGGCCCTCTCGAGGGCCGTTTTGCATGGCCCGGCCCTGGCACCCGGTCACACGCGCGTCACACGGCTTCGCTCCAATGTAAACGTTTACATTGCAACGAGGTTCCATGAGCATCCAGGACGTTGCCCGCCAGGCGGGGGTGTCGGTCGCCACCGTGTCGCGGGTCTTCAACCTGCCCGACAAGGTGACGCCGGCCACGCGCGAGCATGTGCAGCAGGTGGCCCAGGCCCTGGGCTACCTGCCCAACGCCAGCGCGCGCACCTTGCGCACCCAGCGCAGCCGCGTGATCGGCGTGGTGCTGCCCACCCTGCTCAACCCGGTGTTCGCCGAATGCCTGCAGGGCCTTGCGCAAGCGGCCGTCGCCGCCGGTTACGCCATCCTGCCGTTTGCCACCGAGTACCAGATCGCCCAGGAAGACCGGGCCGTGCACCTGCTCCTGGCCGGCAACGTGGACGGCATGGTCCTCGTGGTCTCCAACCCGGCCACGTCGAGCGCACTGCAGCGTCTGGCCGAAGCCGGCCTGCCCTACGTGCTGGCCTACAACCGGCACCCCGACCACCCCTGCGTCTCGGTGGATGGCGAGCAGGCCGTGGCCGAACTGGTGGCGCACCTGGCATCTCTCGGGCACCGGCGCATCACCATGGTCAGCGGCCAGCTCGCCGCATCGGACCGGGCGCAGCAGCGCAGCCGGGGCTTTCACCTCGGCATGGCCGCCGCCGGCCTGCCCGCAGGGCCGGTGCGCGAGGTGCCCTTCATCGAAACCGCGGTGCAGGATGTCACGGCCCTGCTGCAAGGCCCTGGTCGCCCCACGGCCCTGGTCTGCTCCAACGACCTGCTGGCCATCCGCAGCATCCGCGCCGCCCACCTGGCCGGCCTGGCCGTGCCGCGCGACCTGAGCGTGGCGGGTTTCGACGGCATCGCCCTGGGCGAAGACCTGACCCCCATGCTGAGCACCGTGGCCCAGCCCAACGCAGATATCGGCCGCTGCAGCGTGCAGCTGCTGGTGCAGGCCATGGCCAGCGGCACGCCGCTGGCACCCGACGCCGGGCTGACCCTGGCACACCACTTTCGCACCGGTGAGTCCTGCGCCCCTGCCTGATCCCTCTTTCGTCCACCTCCCCCGCCACCTCTCTCCACAGGAGTTCCCGATGACCCTTCCGCTCACCCATTTCATGCGTGCCGCCGCGCTCGCCCTGGGCCTGGCCGCCAGCGGCGCAGCCATGGCACAGACGGCCATCTGCTACAACTGCCCGCCCGAATGGGCCGACTGGGGCAGCCAGATCAAGGCCATCAAGGCCAAGACCGGCATCACCGTGCCACCGGACAACAAGAACTCGGGCCAGTCGCTGGCGCAGCTCGCGGCCGAGAAGGCCAGCCCCGTGGCCGACGTGACCTACCTGGGCGTGACCTTTGCGATCCAGGCGCACAAGGACGGCCTGATCGCGCCCTACCAACCGGCCGCCTGGAAGGACATCCCCGATGGCCTCAAGGACCCGGCTGGCCACTGGTTCAGCATCCATTCGGGCACCCTCGGCTTCATGGTCAACGTGGATGCGCTCAAGGGCAAGCCCGTGCCGCAATCGTGGGCCGACCTGCTCAAGCCCGACTACAAGGGCCTGATCGGCTACCTGGACCCGGCCTCGGCCTTCGTGGGCTACGTGGGCGCCGTGGCCGCCAACCAGGCGCGCGGCGGCACGCTGGAGAACTTCGCCCCTGGCATCGACTACTTCAAGGCCCTGCAGAAGAACGAGCCCATCGTGCCCAAGCAGACCTCGTATGCGCGCGTGCTCTCGGGCGAGATCGCGATCCTTTTGGACTACGACTTCAACGCCTACCGCGCCAAGTACAAGGACAAGGCCAACGTGCAGTTCGTGATCCCCGCAGAAGGCACGCTGGTGGTGCCCTACGTGATGGGCCTGGTGGCCGGCGCCCCCCATGCCGCCGATGGCAAAAAGGTGCTGGACTTCGTGCTCTCCGACGAAGGCCAGGCGCTGTGGGCCAATGCCTACCTGCGCCCGGTGCGCGCCAGCGCCATGCCCAAGGAAGTGCAGGCGCGCTTCCTGCCAGCGAGCGAGTACGCGCGTGCCAAGACGGTGGACTACGGCCGCATGGCTGCCGTGCAGAAGGCCTTCTCCGATCGCTACCTCGCTGAAGTGAAGTAAGCGCCATGCGCCACGGCTTCGCACCCTCGCGCACGCTGCTGCTTGCCTGCGCCGCGCCGGCCGTGGCCTTCTTCGCGGCCTTCTGGCTGCTGCCCGTGGCCCTGCTGCTGGCCTTGCCGGCCGGCAAGGGCTGGGCCACCTATTTCGCGGTGCTCACCAATGCCCGCTACCTGCAGAGCCTGCTGCAGACGCTGGGCCTGTCGCTCACCGTCACGCTGGCCACGCTGGTGCTGGGGGCGCTGGTGGGCATCACGCTGGCGCGCCAGCGCTTTCGCGGGCGGCAGCTGCTGCTGTCGCTGCTCACGCTGCCGCTGTCCTTCCCGGGCGTCATCGTGGGTTTCTTCATGATCCTGCTGGGCGGACGCCAGGGGCTGGTGGCCGACCTGTCGGACGCGCTGGGCGCGGGCCGCACCACCTTCGCCTATGGCCTCACGGGCCTGTTCCTGGCCTACCTGTATTTCTCGCTGCCGCGCGCCATCGCCACCTACACCGCGGCGGCGGGCGCCATGGACGCCGCGCTGGAGGAGGCCGCCCGCTCGCTTGGTGCCTCGCGCTGGCGCGTGGCGCGCGACGTGTGGCTGCCCGAGCTGGCCGCCACCACGCTGGGCTGCGGCGCCATCGTCTTCGCCACCGCCATGGGGGCCTTCGGCACGGCCTTCACCCTGGCCAGCAAGTTCGAGGTGCTGCCCATCACCATCTACAACGAGTTCACCAACTACGCCAACTTCGCGTTGGCGGCCAGCCTGTCGATCACGCTGGGGCTGATCACCTGGCTGGTGCTCTGGGCGGCGCGCCGCGCATCCGGCACCTCGGCCTTCTGAAGCATCCATGATGAGAAACGCACGACAAGCCCCCTGGTCCCTGGTGGCGCTCACCGCGCTGGTGGCCCTGTTCATGCTGGCGCCGATTGCGCTGTCGGTCCTGGCCGGGCTGGTGAACAACTACAGCGCGGGCCTCCAAAGCGGCCTCACGCTGCGCTGGCTCGGCGAGGTCTGGGAGAACTATGGCGGCACCGTGGGCGCCTCGCTGCTGCTGGCGCTGCTGTGCGTGGCGGGCAACCTGCTGATCGGCGTGCCCTGCGCCTATGCCCTGGCGCGCAGCCGCTCGCGCTGGGCGCGGCTGTTCGAGGAATTGCTGACCCTGCCCGTGGCCGTGCCGGGGCTGGCCAGCGCGCTGGCGCTGATCCTGGCCTACGGCACGCTCTCGGGCTTTCGCCAGAGCTTCGCCTTCATCCTCGTCGGGCACATGGTGTTCACCCTGCCCTTCATGGTGCGCACCGTGGGCGCGGCCTTTCAGAAGGACGAACTGCGCTCGCTCGAAGAAGCTGCGCGCTCGCTGGGCGCCAGCTTCACGCAGCGCTTCCTCGGGGTGCTGGTGCCCGCCGTGCTGCCGGCCATCGTGGCGGGCAGCCTGATGGTGTTCACGCTGTCGGTGGGCGAATTCAACCTCACCTGGATGCTGCACACCCCGCTCACGCGCACCCTGCCCGTGGGCCTGGCCGACAGCTATGCCTCCATGCGCATCGAGATCGGCTCGGCCTACACGCTGGTCTTCCTGATCGTCATCCTGCCCGTGCTGTGGGGCCTGCAGGCCCTCGGCAGCCTCATCGAGAAACACCATGGAACTTGAACGCACGCGCGTGGACGTGGTCCACTGCGCCAAGACCTATGCCGACGGCACACGCGGCCTGCAACCCACCGACCTCACGGTGGAGCCCGGCGAGGTGCTGGCCCTGCTGGGCCCCTCGGGCTGCGGCAAGACCACCCTGCTGCGCCTGATCGCCGGGCTGGAGTCGCCCGACGCGGGCAGCCGCATCGCCTTTGGCGGCACGGACGTGACGCAGCTGCCCATCGAGCAGCGCGGCATCGGCATGGTGTTCCAGCACTACGCACTGTTCCCGCAGATGACGGTGGCCGCCAACATCGGCTACGGCCTGCGCATCCGCGGTGCCGATGCCGCCGAGCAGCGCCGCGTGGTCGGCGAGCTGGTGGACCTGGTGCGCCTGAACGGGCTGGAGGGCAAGCGCCCCGCCGAGCTGTCGGGTGGCCAGCGCCAGCGCGTGGCCCTGGCGCGCGCGGTGGCCGTGCGGCCGCGCGTGCTGCTGCTCGACGAGCCCCTGACCGCGCTGGACGCCAAGCTCAAGGAGTCGCTGCGCGACGAGCTGGCCGAGCTGCTGCGCCGCCTGCACATCACGGCCATCCACGTCACGCATGACCAGCAGGAAGCGCTGGCCATTGCCGACCGCCTGGCGGTGATGCAGGCCGGCCGCATCGTGCAGGTCGGCGATGGCGAGACGCTGTACCGCACGCCGGCCCACCCCTTCGTGGCGGCCTTCCTGGGCAGGGTGAACCGGCTGCAGCGCGACGAGGCGGCGCGCCAGCGCCAGGTGCTGCCCCTGGGCGGGATCGATATGCCCTGCCCTACGGCCTGCGCCGCCGACACCGTGCTGCTGGTGCGGCCCGAGGACATCGAGGTGCAGCCAGGCCCCGCAGAAGGCGATGGCTGGGCCCGCGCCGACGTGGCGCGCCGCAGCTTCCTGGGCGAGCGTGTGCAGCTCACCCTGGCCCTGGCGGGCCAGGCCCCATTGCAGGCCGACGTGCCCCGCGACCACCCGGCCCGCCAGGGCCAGCAGGTGGCCATCCGCATCCGGCCCGAGCACCTCATGCCCAGCCACGGGGCTTCCTGACCACTGCCACGCACTTCCATGACCACCCTGCTGCTGCAACTGTCCGACCTGCATATCCGCGAACCCGGCCGCCTGGCCTATGGCCGCATCAACACCGCGCCCTACCTCGCGCAGGCAGTGCAGACCATGCTGCGCCTGCCGCAGCGGCCCGACGCGCTGGTGATCACCGGCGACCTGACCGACTTCGGCCGCGCGGCCGAGTACGCGCACCTGCGCGCGCTGCTGGCGCCGCTCGGGCCCTTGCCCACCTACCTGCTGCCGGGCAACCACGACGAACGCGCCCAGCTGCGCCAGAGCTTTCCGGAGCACGGCTACCTGGGTACCGATGGCTTCGTGCAGTACTGCGTGCCCGTGGGCGGCCTGACCTTGATCGCGCTGGACACCGTGGTGCCCGGGGCCAGCGAGGGCAGCCTGTGCGGCGAACGCCTGGCCTGGCTGGCCGGTGCGCTCGACGCCCACCGCCACCGCCCCGTGGTGATCGCCATGCACCACCCACCGTTCCAGACCCTGATCGGCCACATGGACGCCATCGGTCTGCTCAGCGGCGCGGCGGAACTCGAAGCGCTGGTGGCACGCCACCCGAACGTGGAGCGCATCGTCTGCGGCCACCTGCACCGCAGCATCCAGGTGCGCTTTGGCGGTTCGATCGCCATGACCGTCCCCTCCCCGGCCCACCAGGTCTGCCTGGACCTGGCGCCCGATGCGGCCTCGGCCTGGACGCTGGAGCCGCCCGGCTTCGGCCTGCATGCCCTTCCCGAGGGGGGTCGCCTGGTGAGCCATGCCGTGGCCAGCGGCGTGTACGAGGGGCCCTACCCCTTCCACGACGGTGGGCAACTGATCGATTGAAGCGGTGGCGGTACGGGGTGCCGCCCGCCTTTTTACCGGCCCGGCCGGCGCAACACACCTTGCCGTGTCATGGACATGGTTCCTGTGCTATGGATTCAGGAGTATGCTAGAGCGTCCGTAATGTGACAGTTTTGTGACTAAAACGGGCGCTCCCATGGTTTGCGGGCTTCGCAAACCCTTCTCGCGCCCGTTCCGGGCAACAGCAGCCTGCCCCGCGGCGCCACCGCTGGTGGGCCCCGGCTGCCCCCAAGGCAGCTGCAGCGGGCATGGCACGTGCTTCACAGTGCAGGTCAAAAATAAGAAAAGTTAGCGTTTACTCATGAAGCATCTCCTGAATCTCCTGGCCGCCGTCGCGCTGCTGATCTGGGGCACGCACCTGGTGCGCACCGGCATCCTGCGCGTGTTCGGCGCCAACCTGCGCCAGCTGATCGCGCACAGCGTCAGCACCCGCATCACCGCCGTGCTGTCGGGCATCGGGGTCACGGCGCTGGTGCAGTCGAGCACGGCCACCGCGCTCATCGTGTCCTCCTTCGTCGGCCAAGGCCTGGTGACCCTGCCCGCGGCCCTGGCCGTGATGCTCGGGGCCGACGTGGGCACCAGCGTGATGGCCGTGGTGTTCTCCATGGACCTCTCGTGGCTGTCGCCACTGTTCATCTTCGTCGGGGTGGTGCTGTTCATCACCCGCAAGGACACGGCCGCCGGCCGCGTGGGCCGCGTGCTGATCGGCCTGGGCCTGATGCTGCTGGCGCTGCGGCTGATCACCGAATCCACCACCGTGCTGACGCAGTCACCCACGGTGCGCACCTTGCTGGGCGCGCTCACCAGCGACCTGCTGCTGGAGATCTTCACCGGCGCAGTGCTGGCCGTGGTGGCCTATTCGAGCCTGGCCACGGTGCTGCTGACCGCCACCCTGGCCGGCTCGGGCGGCATCCCGGTGGACGTGGCGCTGGGCCTGGTGATCGGCGCCAACCTGGGCAGCGGCCTGCTGGCCGTGCTGACCACCATGAAGGCCAATGTGCAGACGCGCCAGGTGCCCCTGGGCAACCTGTTCTTCAAGATCATCGGCGTGGCCATCATGACGCCGCTCACCGGCCTGTGGCTGCAGCACGTGCGCCCGCATGTCCCCGACACGGCCACGCTGGTGGTGCTGTTCCACCTGGCCTTCAACTTGGTGGTGGGCATCATCTGCATCGGCCTCACGGGCACCGTGGCGCGTGCCGTGCAGCGGCTGCTGCCGCAGCCCGATGCGCAGGCCTCGTCGGCCGGCACGCGCCCGCGGCACCTGGACCCCTCGGCCCTGGCGACCCCGTCGCTGGCCATCTCCTGCGCGGCACGCGAGGCCCTGCACCAGGCCGACGTGGTCGAATCCATGATGATCGGCCTGCACACCGTGATCCGCACCGACGACCTCAAGCTGGCGCAGGATCTGCGCAAGCTCGACGACGAGGTGGACGGCCTGTACTCGGCCATCAAGTACTACCTGACCAAGATCTCGCGCGAGGCCCTGGACGAGCGCGAAGGCCGGCGCTGGGCCGACATCATCAGCTTCACCATCAACATGGAGCAGATCGGCGACATCATCGAGCGCGTGCTGATCGACATCGAGGACAAGAAGATCAAGAAGGGCCGCCACTTCTCCGAGGCCGGCATGGAAGAGATCAACGAGCTGCACGCCCGCCTGCTGGACAACCTGCGCCTGGCGATGAGCGTGTTCCTCAACGGCAACGTGCGCGACGCGCAGAAGCTGCTCGAGGAAAAGGCGCGCTTTCGCGACCTGGAGCGCGCCTACTCGGCCACCCACCTGGTGCGCCTGTCGGACAACACGGTGCAGAGCATCGAGACCAGCTCGCTGCACATCGACCTGATCAGCGAGCTCAAGCGCATCAACTCGCTGCTGTGCTCGGTGGCCTACCCGATCCTGGAATCGGCGGGCGCGCTGGCGCCGAGCCGGCTGCGCGCCGCCGTGACGACAGAGTAAGGCGCGCCGCTACGCGCCAGCGGTGGTGGAATCGAGGTAGGCGCCGATCACCAGCCCGGCCTCCTGCGTGAACTCGCTGCGGGCCACCCGCTGCTGCACTTCATCCAGGCCGAGCAGCTCGAAGCGCTCGACCTCGCCGTCCTGGTTGGCGGGCTCCATGCCCGCGGGCACCGTGGCGCGGAACCAGTCGATGCGCTCGACCATGTAGCCGATGCCGCCGCCCTCGCGGCTGGGACGCGAGAACAGCACATGGCCGCCCTGCGCGACATCGGCCAGATCCGCCGTGGCGAGGCCCGCTTCTTCCCAGGTCTCGCGCGCCAGGGCCTGGTCGAGCGTGTCCACGGCCGCGACCATGCCGCCCATCAGGGTGTCCCACATGCCCGGGTTGTTGGGCTTGGTGCGCGAGCGCAGCTGCACCCACATGCGCCCGTCGGGCGCCAGGCCCACCAGGTGCACGGCCCGCGTGGCGATGCCCAGCACGCGCACGGCACCACGCTCCACGGTGGCGATCACCTCGCCCTGGGCGTTGGGCACGGCCAATTGCTCATTGCGCCACGGGCCGCACTGGCCCCGGGCGCGCAGCACGGCGGCGATGGCATTGAGGCCGGCGGTGGCCGGGCCATCCAGGTGCCAGCCACCTGCCGCCCTGTGCAGGCGGTGGCCGCCCTCCAGCGCGGGCGCCACCATGTCCAGCACGCCTTCGGCCACCGAGCCCACCACCTGTCCGGCCACCTGCAGCGGCAACCGGGCCTGCGCCGGCGGTTGCCGGGCAGCGACCCGTGCCGCCGCCAGCCACCCGGCAATGGTCTGCGCGGACGTGCTCACAGCGTGAGGATGGTACAGCCGGTGGTTTTGCGGCCTTCGAGGTCGCGGTGCGCCTGCTGCACCTCGGCCAGCGGGTAGCGCTGGTCGATGTGGATCTTCACCTGGCCGCTGGCCACCACGGCGAACAGGTCGTCGGCCATGGCCTGCGTGCTCTCGCGCGTGGCGATGTGGGTGAACAGGGTTTGGCGCGTGACGTACAGCGAGCCCTTGGCACCGAGCGAGCCCGGTGCGAACGGCGGCACGGGACCCGAGGCATTGCCGAAGCTGGCCATGAGGCCGAAGGGGCGCAGGCATTCGAGCGACTTGTCCCAGGTGTCCTTGCCCACCGAGTCGTACACCACCTTCACGCCCTGGCCGCCGGTGATTTCCTTGACGCGCGCCGCGAAGTCCTCGGTGTTGTAGTTGATGGCATGGGCCGCGCCATTGGCCAGCGCCAGCTGGCACTTCGCATCGGTGCCGGCGGTGCCGATGAGCTGCAGGCCCAGGGCCTTGGCCCACTGGCTGGCGATCAGGCCCACGCCGCCGGCAGCGGCGTGGAACAGCACATGGTCGCCGGCCACGAGGCCCTGCACGGGCAGCGTCTTCTTGAGCAGGTATTGCGCGGTGAGGCCCTTGAGCATCATGGCCGCGCCGGTCTCGAAGCTGATGACATCGGGCAGCTTGCAGACGCACTTGGCCGGCAGCACGCGCAGCTCGCAGTAGCTGCCGGGCGGCTGGCTGGCGTAGGCGGCGCGGTCGCCCACCTTCAGGTGCGTGACGCCCTCGCCCACGGCCTCGACCACGCCAGCGGCCTCCATGCCGATGGTGGCCGGCATGTTCAGGGGGTACAGGCCCGTGCGGTGGTACACGTCGATGAAGTTCAGCCCGATGGCATGGTGGCGGATGCGGATCTCACCCGGGCCGGGCTCGCCCACGGTGACGTCGACGAGGTGGAGTTCTTCGGGGCCGCCATGCTGGCGGATCTGGACGGCGAGGCTCATGGGATCGGTCTCCTGGTGGCTGGGAACGGCGGCCATCCTGCCATGAATCTGCAAGGCTTGCCCGACGCGGGTCGATACATTAGCGCCATGACGCAAAGACTCTCGCCCGGCACGGCGGCGATGCTGGTGGTGCCGCCGATGCTGTGGGCCGGCAATGCCGTGGTGGGCCGGCTGGTGCACGACCTGATCCCGCCCCTCACCCTGAACTTCATCCGCTGGGTGTTGGCCTTCGGCATCCTGCTGCCGCTGGCGCACCATGTACTGCGCAGGGACAGCCCCCTGTGGCCCCACTGGCGCCGCTATGCGCTGCTGGGCCTCCTGGGCGTGGGCCTGTACAACGCGCTGCAGTACATGGCGCTGCAGACCTCCACCCCGATCAACGCCACGCTGGTGGGATCGAGCATGCCGGTCTGGATGCTGGCCGTGGGGGCCATGTTCTTCAAGGCACCGGTCACGCGCCGCCAGGTGGCAGGTGCCTTCCTGTCGATGTGCGGCGTGCTGCTGGTGCTCTCGCGCGGCGAATGGAGCCAGCTGTTGGCCCTGCGCCTGGTGCCGGGCGACCTGTTCATGGTGCTGGCCACCATCTCCTGGGCGTTCTACAGCTGGATGCTCTCGGGCACGCGCGAGCCGGCCACCATCCGCGGCGACTGGGCGGCCTTCCTGATGGCGCAGATGGTGTTCGGCCTGGCCTGGTCGGGCAGTTTTGCCGGGCTGGAGTGGGCCAGCGGGCGCACGCACATCGAATGGGGCGGGCCCTTGGTTGCCGCGCTGGCCTTCATCGCGGTGGGGCCGGCCGTGCTGGCCTACCGCTTCTGGGGCGTGGGGGTGCAGCGTGCCGGGCCGGCGCTGGCGAGCTTCTTCGTGAACCTCACGCCGCTGTTCGCCGCGATGCTGTCGGCGGCCTTCCTGGGCGATACGCCGCAGCTGTTCCACGGCGTGGCGTTCGCCCTCATCGTCGGCGGGATCGTGGTGTCCTCGCGGCGCTGACGGCCCGCGCTTCAGGCCAGTGCCGCGCTGCTGGCACCGAGCAGGCTTTCCAGGTCGGCCACGGGCACGGGGCGGCCCATCAGGTAGCCCTGGAAGAACTGGCAGCCGTGCAGGGCCAGGAAGTCCTTCTGCGCCTGGGTCTCCACGCCTTCGGCGATCACGTCGAGCTCCAGGTTGCGCGCCATGCCGATGATGGTCTGCACGATCACGTCGTCGGTGTGCTTGACGCCCAGGTTGCGCACGAAGGACTGGTCGATCTTGAGCTGGTCCAGTGGCAGCCGCGTGAGGTAGGCCAGCGAGGAGTAGCCGGTGCCGAAATCGTCCACCGAGAAGCGCACGCCCTTGGTCTTGAGCAGGCCCATCTTGGCGATGGTGTCGTCCACGTTGTCGAGCACCAGGGACTCGGTGAGCTCGAGCTTGAGCAGGTGCGGCCGGGCCCCGGTCTCGCGCAGCACCTCGACCACCCGGGCCACGAAATCGCGCTGGCGGAACTGCCGCGCACTGACGTTGACCGACAGCTGCACATGTCGGTAGCGCGGGTCGCCCTGCCAGGCCGCCAGCTGCTCGCAGGCCGTGCGCAGCACCCAGTGGCCCATGGGCACGATGAGCTCGCTCTCCTCGGCCACGCCGATGAAGTGGCCCGGCGTGATCAGCCCGCGTTCGGGGTGGCGCCAGCGGATCAGCGCCTCGGCCCCTACGATGCGGCCGTCCAGGTGGAACTGGGGCTGGTAGTGCAGCACGAACTGGCGGCCGGTCAGGGCCGCCTGCAGGTCGCTCTCGAGCTGCGCACGCTGGCTGATCGCGATCTGCATCTGCGGATCGAAGAAGCACAGCGCATTGCGGCCCTGGGACTTGACCTGGTACATCGCGATGTCGGCCTGCTTGAGCAGGTCCACCGAGGGCTGCATGGCACCGCCCATCAAGGTGGCGCCGATGCTCGGGGTGCTGTGGTAGGTGTGGGTCCCGAGCGTGTAGGGCTGGTTGAGCTTGCGCAGGATCTTCTGGCCCACGCGGCGGGCATAGGCTGCGGCCTCGCTGCTGTGCTCCGAGAGGTCGCTGAGCATCACCACGAACTCGTCGCCGCCCAGGCGGGCCACCGTGTCCTCGCGCCGCACGCAGGTCTTCAGGCGCTGCGCCACCTGGCGCAGCAGCATGTCGCCGACCTCGTGGCCCAGGGTGTCGTTCAGGGTCTTGAAGTGGTCCAGGTCCAGGAACAGCAGCGCACCGTGCTGGCCGCTGCGCACGCTGGCGGCCGTGGCCTGCTGCATGCGGTCCATGAGCAGGCGCCGGTTGGGCAGGTTGGTCAGCGGGTCGAAGAAGGCCAGGCTCTCGATCTCGGCACTGGCCTGGCGCAGCTCGGTCACGTCGTGGTAGGTGATCACCAGCCCCGATTCCGGTGTCACCCGCTCGGTGATCTGGATCACGCGGCCATCGGGCAGGGACTGCTCGTGCGGCCCCTGGGGCTGCAGTTGCAGCGCCAGGCGGTGCTCGATCCACAGGGCACGCTCCGAATCGGAGGCGTGCGGCAGGTGGTGCCGGGCCTTTTCCTCGAGCACCCTGCGAAACGGCACCTGGGGCGCCAGGATGGGCTGGAGCCAGGGAAAGATCTCCTCGAAGCGCCGGTTCCATTGCACCACGCGCTGCAGGCCATCGAGCAGCACGAAGCCGCTGACCATGGATTCGAGCGCCTGGTCCAGCGTGGCCTTGCTCTGGGCAATGGCCAGGCGGGCCTGCATCATGCGGTCGATGTAGCGCAGCGCGAACACCCCGGCCGCCAGGATCATGGCCAGGAAGGCCAGCGCGGTGAGGCCCACGGCATTGCGCTCGGTGCGCCAGGAGGCCAGGGCATCGCGCTGCGGGATGCTGGCCGAGATGCGCAGGTCCTGGTACAGGATGGGGCGGTACACCACCAGCGCGACCTCACCGCTCAGGCGCGCCGGGGCGCGCCAGTGCGGGCCGCTTTCGTCCAGGGTATCGAGCGGGGGGGACAGGGTGTGGGTGACGACGTCCTCGCGGCCCGGCACGCTCAGCAGCATCTGCCCGCCCGCGCGCTCCAGTGTGACCTGCAGGCCGCTGATGTCCACGCCCTGCACCAGCACCGAACTGAGCGAGGCCACGGGCAGTTCGGCCAGCGCCACCACGCGCGAGCTGTCGGCCATCTTGAGGTGGCGCGCAAAGTACAGCACCTTCTCGGCGCTGGCGAAGCTCACCACCGGCTGGCTGACCATGAGGGTCGAGACCGACTGGTTCAGCACCTCGTCGAGGAAACCCGCCGGCAGGTCCAGCGCCAGCCGGCTGCCTGCCGCGTCGGAGGAGGCGACCACCTTGCCCTGGGCATCCACCAGCGCCACGTAGCGCACCATGAGGTTCTGGCGGGCCGAGCTGCGCAGGCGCTGGCTGGCGCCGTCGGAGTCGATCCACTCCACCATGGCGGTCGACAGGCCCAGCAGTTCGTCCATGCTGGCCAGCAGCACGTCGACCGACAGCAGCGAGCGGTTGAGCGCCGCCTCGGCACCGGCCACGAAACGCGTGGCCTGCGTGGCGCTGTCGGCCAGCGCCACCTGGCGCGCATTCCAGACCAGCGTGGCCGCCACCAGGGCCACCGACGCGAGGAAGAAGGCAACCGCCCCCGAGACGTAGATCTTGATGCGGGCAGGCGAGGATGGGTTCATTTGCCAGGCGCCGCGGCCAGGCCACGCACGGGCCCGATGGTTCGGTTCCAGATATCGGCGCAGCGCGGGCCGCAGCGCTGCACCCAGCGTGGCAGCACCGTGGAGGCCAGGATCTCGCGGCGGCTCTTCTCGTCCTGCTCCGAGACCGGCACGACGACCATGTTGCCCTTGCGCCCACCGGTGCAGTTGGCCGCCCCGCGGTTGCAGGCCATGCCGTCGGCGGTCTCGCGCTCGGCCTCCTCCCAGATGCCGGCTTCCAGCCGGGGCAGCTCGCGGCGCAACAGCGCCCGCAGATCGGGCGGTAAAGCCTCCCAGGCGGCCTGGTTGGCGGCAAACACGGCCAGGCCCCAGTTCACCGGCAGCGCATGCAGGTGGGAGGTCATGGTGTGCAGGCCCAGGGTGTTGCCCGACATGGTGCCGGTGATCGCGCACTCGGTGTTGCCGGCCGACAGGCTGGTCACGATCTGCGCAAAGCCCGTGAGCACGGGAATGCCGCCCAGCGCCCCGACGAAATCGGCCTGGCTCGACGAGGAGACGCGGATGCGCCGGCCCGACAGGTCGGCCAGGTTGCGCAAGGGCTTCTTGCAGAAGACCACCTGGGCCGGGTAGACGTAGATGGCCAGGGCCTCGACCCCGTGCTGGTCGCGCAGGGCCTTTTCCAGGTAGGGGCGAAACGCCGCCACCGTGCTCTTGAGGGTGGCGATGTCGGGGTTGAGCCCCGCGAGGTCGGGCGCCGTGTACTCCGGGTACTGGGCCGAGAAGGAGCTCATGAGCGTGGTGCCGAAGGGCACCACCCCGAGCTGCAGCAGGCGCAGCATCTCGCCACCGGGCACGCCGGCACGGTCGAAGGGCACGATCTCGGCATCGAACTTGCCGCCGCTCAGGCGCGCCAGCTCCTTGCTCCAGAAGGGCTCCTCCTGGCGTGTGTACTGGTTGATGCCGGCCAGCCCCCCGACGATGCGCAGCTTGTACGGCGCTGGGGTCTTGGCGCCCGGTCCGGCCCCGGCGGCCTGGGCCCAGGCCGCACCGTTGCCGCACGCCCACACTCCGGCAACCAGCAGGGCCAGCGTGGCGAATCGGCTCGTCAGGACACGGGACAGGTTCATGGCGATGGTATCTCCGGCCTTATTGTTCGTCCTAGATTCCCAAAGTATGGGAAAAATGTGCGCAAAACACAACGGACCCCGGCAGGTCCATCAGCCCATTGTGCCTTCGCAACCCCGGCTGGATACCGGGAAAACACGCGGAAAAGCACCCCTTGCAACACCTGGGGTGCCCCTCTTTCCACATGCCTTGACGGACATCAAGGCGCCGCCAGGCCCTGGCACCGCACAAGGCAGCCGTGCCGCACGGCCCTCAGAACGTGCCCTGGTAGGCCCCCCCGTCGGCCAACACGTTCTGGCCCGTCATGTAGCCGGCCTGCACGCTGCACAGGAAGGCGCAGATGGCGCCGAACTCTTCGGCCGTGCCATAGCGGCCCGCCGGGATCTGGGCCTGCTGCACCCGGCGGAACTCTTCCACGCTGGTGCCCGACTTGGCCGCCGCGCCGCCGATGGTGGTGGCCAGCCGGTCGGTGTCGAACTTGCCCGGCAGCAGGTTGTTGATGGTCACGCCGCCTGCCGCGAGCTTGCTGCGCGCGACACCGGCCACAAAGCCCGTGAGCCCGCTGCGCGCGCCATTGGACAGACCCAGGATGTCGATGGGCGCCTTCACGGCGCTGGAGGTGATGTTGACGATGCGGCCAAAGCCGCGCTCGGCCATGCCGTCCACCGTGGCCTTGATGAGCTCGATGGGAGTGAGCATGTTGGCATCCACGGCCTTGATCCAGGCGTCGCGGTCCCAGTTGCGGAAGTCGCCGGGAGGCGGTCCACCGGCATTCGTGACCACGATGTCGAAGCCCTGCCCGGGGCCGCCGGCCGCCGAGAACACCGCGGCGCGGCCCTCGGGCGTGGTGATGTCGGCTGCCACGGCCAGCACCTGCACCTTGCCGGCCGCGCCCTGCGCCTGCAGGCGCGATGCGGCCTGGGCCAGCACATCGGCATTGCGGGCATTGATGACGACGTGCACGCCCTCGTTCACCAGCGCCTGGGCGCAGCCAAAGCCCAGGCCCTTGCTCGCACCACACACCAACGCCCACTTGCCTGCAATACCCAGATCCATGTCCAACTCCGTGATTCATCGGAAAGTGCACACCGCACCCCGTTCACCAAATCATAAGTGGACTTGGGCAGCCCTGCCCGCCGCGGGGCACTGCCCGCACCGTGCGCTCAGGAGGCCGGCCTGCGGGCCGGACGGGTGAAGACGAAGATGCCCGCGACCACCAGCGCCGTGCCGCAGGCCACCCACACCGTGAAGGGCTCCCCGAGGATCCAGATGCCCATGAGGATGGTGGACAGCGGCCCCACCATGCCGATCTGCGCGGCCATGCCGGCGCCGATGCGCTCGATGGCCATCATCACCATGAGCACCGGCACCGCCGTGCACAGCGTGGCATTGAGCACCGACAGCCAGACCACCTCGGGCGCGACCACGGCGGCGGAGAGCGGCCGCAGCACCACGAACTGCAGCAGGCAGCACAGGCAGGCCACGGTGGTCGCCAGGCCCACCAGCCGCAGCGCGCCGATGCGCTGGACCATCTCGCCGCTGTAGACCAGGTAGATGGCATAGCTCACTGCACTCAGGAACACCAGCAGCGCGCCCAGGACCGTGTTGCTGCCCTGCAGGTTGGCCTCGTGGCCGAAGACCAGCACCACGCCGCAGTAGCTCACGAGCATGCCCAGGGCCTGGCCCCAGCGGATGCCGCGGCGGTACAGCAGCCAGCCGAGCATCATCACCAGCGTGGGGTTGAGGTACAGGATGAGGCGCTCCAGGCTGGCGCTGATGTAGGCCAGCCCGGCGAAGTCCAGGAAGCTGGCCAGGTAGTAGCCGGTGATGCCCAGGCCGACGATGCCCAGCCAGTCCTTGCCCGAGAGCGGCGGCTTGCCGCGGCTGGCCCACCAGCCCATGGCGGCGAAGATGGGCAGCGCGAACAGCATGCGGTACATGATCAGCGTGACCGCATCCACCCCGTGGCGGTAGGCCAGCTTGACGATGATGGCCTTGCCGCTGAAGGCGATCGAGCCGAACAGGGCCAGCAGGAAGCCCGAGGCGAGGTGTTGGCTGCCGGCCTTGGCGGCCGAGGGGGGCTGGGGGTTCGACAAAGGCTTCTCTCGCGTCAACGGTCGGGCGCCTGCGGTCTGCAGGCGCCTTCGAGCAGCCTGCCAGTGTGGCACGGGAGCAATAACCCGCGCCATCGGCCCTGCGTGCGTGGGCCAGCGCCATCGGCGATGGCCGCCCTCCGCCGGGCAGGCTCCGGGATCAGTGCTTGCGGAAGATGGTGTGGTGCAGCCGGCGCAGCGACCACCACACGCCCACGGCCACCAGCGGGATCGCCAGGGCCGCCGTGGTCTCGGCCGACAGCGGCCAGCCGATCTTCTGCGCGCCCTTGGCCAGATAGCTCACCAGGCCCACGATGTAGTAGGTGATGGCCGCCACCGACAGTCCTTCCACGGTGGACTGCATCTTGAGCTGCAGGTCCTGGCGGTGGTTCATGGTGGCCAGCAGGGCCTGGCTGCTTTGCTGCTGCTCGATCTCCACGCGCGTGCGCAGCAGGTTGCTCATGCGCGAGACGCGCTGCGACAGCGCGTCCTGGCGCCGGGCGGCCCACTCGCAGGTGCTGCGGGCGGGGGTCAGGCGCCGGTCCATGAACTCGCGGATGGTCTGCATGCCCGCCAGGCGCGACTCGGCCACGTCCTGGATGCGCTTGTCCAGCAACTCGAAGTAGGCGCTGCTGGCCGAAAACCGCGAATGCGTGGCCGCGTACTGGCTCTCCACCTGGCCGGCCAGCCGCGTCAGGCGATCGAGCAGCGCGGGCTCGGCATCGCGGTTGGCGGTGCGGATGGCATCGGCCAGCTCGGCCAGCTCGCGCTCGGCAAAGGCCAGCACGCTGGCGGCCTCGCGCGCAGCGGGCAGGCCCAGCAGCGCGGCCATGCGGTAGGTCTCGATCTCCAGCAGGCGCTGCACCAGCCGGCCCAGGCGGCGCGGCGTCATGCCGCCGGCCAGCAGCACCATGCGCGAGAAGCCGTCGGCGTGGATCGCAAAGTCGGTGTACACCTCGCCATGGCCATCGGCCACGGTGGAGGCGACCAGCGTGTCCTCGTGCAGCACATGCTTGACCAGCGAGCCCGAGCCGAAGGTGTGCGTGGGCAGCACCCACAGGTTCAGGCTGCACAGACACTGGCCGGGCAGGGCCGCCAGCCATTCGTGGGGCACGGCCTCTGTGGCGCCCACGGGGTCGCGGTCGCCGAAGGCGTCGACCTGCGCCGGCACCATGAAGGTCCAGGTGACGAACTCCGTGTGCATTTCCCAGCGCATGCGAAACGCACCCAGGTCCATGCGCAGGTGGGTGGTGTGCGCATCGGGCAGGGCCAGGTGGTGGTTGCGCAGCAGCGCGGCCACATGGGCCCGGCTGGCTTCGCGTCCGGCAGCGTCGGCCAGCATCACGATGTGGGCAATCGCCAGCGGCGCCGCCATGGCCTCGGGCGGGCGGGCATGGATCTCGTTGTGCAGCAGGGCCCGGTGCGGGTGCTGCTGGAGGCTGGTAGGGGCAGGCATGCAGGGCTCTGGGAAGGTGTTCACGCCATTGTCCACGGGGTGCCCCGGGCCCCATGGGGTGGACTCGCCAAAAAACAACGGCGCCCGAAGGCGCCGTTGCGTTGGCTGTCGAAGCAGGCCGGGGAGATCAGTCCTCGACGAAAGCCTCTTCGCGCTTGCTCTTCACAGCAGGCAGCAGCACGATCACCAGCAGCAGGGCGGCAGCCGCCAGCAGGCCGGCCGACAGCGGACGCGTGACGAACACGCTCCAGTCGCCGCGCGACAGCAGCAGGGCACGGCGCAGGTTTTCTTCCATCATCGGGCCCAGGATGAAGCCCAGCAGCAGGGGCGCAGGCTCCGTGCCCAGCTTGTGGAAGATGTAGCCCACCAGACCGAAGGCACCCACCATCCAGATGTCGAAGGTGTTGTTGTTCGTGGAGTACACGCCGACCGCGCAGAACAGCACGATGGAAGGGTACAGCCAGCGGTAAGGCACGGTCAGCAGCTTGATCCAGATGCCGATCAGCGGCAGGTTCAGGATCACCAGCATCGCATTGCCGATCCACATCGAGGCGATCAGGCCCCAGAACAGCTCGGGGTTGCTGGTCATCACCTGGGGACCAGGCTGGATGTTGTGGATGGTCATGGCACCGACCATCAGCGCCATCACGGCGTTGGGAGGGATGCCCAGCGTCAGCAGCGGGATGAAGGAGGTCTGCGAACCGGCGTTGTTGGCCGACTCGGGCGATGCCACGCCGCGGATGTTGCCTTGGCCGAACGGCACTTCACCGGGCTTGAGCTTGGTTTTCTTCTCGATCGTGTAGGCAGCGAAGGCAGCCAGCAGCGCACCGCCACCGGGCAGGATACCGAGGGCAGCGCCCAGGGCCGTACCGCGCAGCACGGCAGGAACCATGCGCTTGAAGTCTTCCTTGGTGGGGAACAGGCCCTCGACCTTGGCAGTGAACACTTCGCGTTCGTCGTCGGGACGCGAGAGGTTGGCAATGATTTCACCGTAGCCGAACACGCCCATGGCGATGGTCACGAAGCCGATGCCGTCGGTCAGTTCAGGGATGTCGAAGCTGAAGCGGGCCACGCCCGAGTTCACGTCGGTACCCACCAGGCCCATCAGCAGGCCCAGCACGATCATGGCCACGGCCTTGAGCAGCGAGCCCGAGGCCAGCACCACGGCACCGATCAGGCCCAGCACCATCAGCGAGAAGTACTCGGCAGGACCGAACTTGAAGGCCACTTCGGTCAGCGGAGGCGCGAAGGCCGCCAGGATCAGCGTACCCACGCAGCCTGCAAAGAACGAGCCAAGCCCGGCCGCCGCTAGCGCCGGCCCCGCTCGACCCTTGCGCGCCATCTGGTAGCCATCGATCACAGTCACCACCGAGGACGATTCACCGGGCAGGTTGACCAGGATGGCGGTGGTGGAACCACCGTACTGCGCACCGTAGTAGATACCGGCCAGCATGATCAGCGCTGCCACGGGAGGCAGAGCATAGGTGGCGGGCAGCAGCATGGCGATGGTGGCCACGGGGCCGATGCCAGGCAGCACGCCGATCAGCGTTCCCAACAGGCAGCCGATGAAGCAGTAGATGAGGTTCTGGAACGTGAACGCTACGCCGAAGCCCAGCGACAGGTTGTTGATCAATTCCATGGTGTGGATGCTCCTGGCTTAACCGGAAATGAAACTGGGCCACACCGGGAACTGAAGCTTCAGCGCCCAGACGAATGCCACGTAGCTGCCCACGGCCAGCACGGTGGCGAGCACGAACACGTCGCGCGCCTTGAACTCGTTGCCGGCCAGGCTGGAGATGAAGGTCAGCGCATAGATGCCGACGATCAGGCCCATCGCCGGGATCCCCAGGCTGGGCAGGCCGCCCAGCAGGATGCCGAAGGCGAAGTTGGCAGCCAGGATGAAGAACAGCGGCTTCCAGGCCCACTTGCCGATCTTGTCACCGTCCACCGTCTCGACCGTGGTGGCCTTGAAGGTGATCACGGCGCCGATGATGGCCAGCAGGATACCGAGCAGCAGGGGGAAGTAGCCGGGGCCCATGCGGGCGCCGTTGCCGACGTTGTACGTGGTGGCTCCCCACGCAAACGCGACCCCGACACCCATGAACATGAGGCCGGAAAAAAAGTCTTTCTGACTTTTGATTTGCACGATTTGTCTCCTATGCGGATTTCACAACCGTGCGATTGTGCTGGCAACAGGAGGCTCGCCGGATGTGGATTCCACCTACACCCGGTAACACTCGGGACTGCGCGTTTTCCCTATGTACGCAGCATGCAAATCAGTCCATGGGCGGCGTTGCGGACATCACCTCTTCGAGGGTGGTGACGCCCTCGGCCACGCGCAGCGCACCGGCCAGGCGCAGGGGCCGCATGCCGTCGGCGATGGCCTGCCGGCGCAGCGCCTCCATCGATGGCGCGGTGGTGATCTTGTCCTTGAGCGCCTCGCTCACGGTGAGCAGTTCATAGAGCCCCATGCGGCCCTGGAAACCGGTCATGCGGCAGTCCACGCAGCCCACGGCCTTGTAGGGCTGGTAGGCGCCACTGAGCTTCCAGGGCTTGATGAAGGCGCTGAGCGCCTCGCGGTCGGCCGACTCGTCCTTTTGCTTGCACTGCTTGCAGAAGGTGCGCACCAGGCGCTGCGCGAGCACGCCCAGCAGCGTGGCGTTGATGAGGTAGGACGGCACCCCGAGCTCCATCATGCGGGTGATGGCCGAGGGCGCGTCGTTGGTGTGCAGCGTGGAGAACACCAGGTGGCCCGTGAGCGCCGCCTGGATGGCCATCTCGGCCGTCTCCAGGTCGCGGATTTCGCCGACCATGATGATGTCCGGGTCCTGGCGCATCAGCGCGCGCAGGCCCTCGGCGAAGTTGAAGTCGAGCTGCGGCTGCACCTGCGTCTGGTTGAAGCTCGGCTCGATCATTTCGATCGGGTCCTCCACCGTGCTCACGTTGACCTCTTCGGTGGCCACGCGCTTGAGCGTGGAATACAGTGTGGTGGTCTTGCCCGAGCCCGTGGGCCCGGTCACCAGGATGATGCCGTGCGGGCGCTTGACCAGCGTCTCCCAGCGCGTCGCGTCGTGCTGCGCAAAGCCCAGCGCATCGAGGTCCTTGACGGTGTTGTCAGGATCGAAGATGCGCATCACCATCTTCTCGCCGAAGGCGGTGGGCAGCGTGGACAGGCGCATTTCGACCTCGTCGCCGCGCTGGTTGCGGGTCTTAATGCGGCCGTCCTGCGGGCGGCGCTTTTCCACCACGTCGATGCGCCCGAGCAGCTTGATGCGCGAGATCATCGCGTTGTGCACGCCCATGGGCATCTGGTAAACCGGGTGCAGCACGCCGTCGATGCGAAAGCGGATCACGCCCTGCTCGCGTCGCGGCTCCAGGTGGATATCGCTCGCACGCTGGTCGAAGGCGTATTGCCAGAGCCAGTCCACCACCTTGACCACACCCTGGTCATTGGCGTCGAGCTGCTTGTTGCTGCGCCCGAGCTCGACCAGTTGCTCGAAGCTGCTGCCGCCCGATGCCCCCCCGGCCTTCTGCGCCGCGCGCACGGATTTGGCGAGGGCGAAGAACTCGGCCGTGAAACGGTGGATGTCCTGCGGGTTGGCCACCACGCGGCGCACCGTGCGGCGCGCCTGGCGCTCGACCTCGGCCACCCAGTCGTCGACGAAGGGCTCGGCCGTGGCCACCACCACCTCCTTGGCCGTCACCTGCACGGGCAGCACCTTGTGGCGCTCGGCATAGGTGGCGCTCATGGTGTCGGCCACGCGGCCCACGTCGACCCTGAGCGGGTCGATGCGCATGTACGGCAGGCCGGAGCGCTGCGCCAGGTACTCGGTGAGCAGCTCGATGTCCAGTGGCTTGCCATCGGAGGCGCGCGTCATGGCCACCGCGGCCAGGCGGACCAGGGCCGGCTGCGAGCTTTCGGCCTGAGAGCAGCGGGCAATGGTGCGCTGCGCCTCCTCCTGGGAGATCACGCCGTCGGCGCTCAGCCACTCGACCATGCGGCGCCAGTCCACGGGCCCGATGTGGTTGACCGGTTTGATGGCCGCCTTGGCAGCGGGGACGGGAGGGGTGAGGGTGGTGCTCATGTCTGCGGGCCTCTCAGAGGGGATGGACGGGGCAGGACGAATAAATGGGGACCCGCATGTTCAAGCCACCGGCTTGAAAACGCGCATCCACTTCGCCGTGGGCAGGTCCCAGCGGGCCTGGATGGCCTCGGCCCGGGCGGCCAGTTCGGCGCGCTTGGGGCGGGTGGGCGTGCGCTGGGCCAGCACCACGGTATTGCCTTCGCGCGTGGGCTTGAAGGCCCACAGCGCGTCCTCGCCAAAGGCGCTGGCCATGCTTTGGAGGCTCTTCTCGTAGCTGGAGGAGCGGCCGAACAGGTTCACGGTCATGCTGCCATCCTCGGACAGCAGGGCCCGGCAGTCGGCGTAGAAGTCGGGGCTGTCGAGCACGGGCGCGGCCGCGTCGTGGTCGTACAGGTCCACGGCGAGCGCATCGACGGTGCCCAGCCACATGGGGTTCTGGATCTCCCTGGCCGCATCGGCCAGCACCACGCGCAGCTTGGGGCCGTCGGGCGGCAGCTTGAACCACTGGCGGCACACGGCCACCACCTGCGGGTTGAGCTCGATGGCCGTGGCGCACAGGCGCAGCTTCTTGTGGCAGAACTTGGTGATGGCGCCCGCCCCCAGGCCCAACTGCATGGCGTGGCGCTTGCTCACCGAGGCGGGCTCGACGAAGAGCAGCCAGGCCATCATGCGCTGCACGTATTCGAGCTCCAGCGCGAACGGTTCGTCCACGCGCATGGAGCCCTGGATCCAGGGCGTGCCCAGGTGCAGGTGGCGCACTTCGCCATCGTCGGAGACGCTGACTTCAGGCAGTTCGGCGGTGCTGGTCTTCTTGCGGGTCATTCAGGTCAGTCGGTAGCGGGCCATCAGTTCGGCCCACGCGTTCAGTTTGCGCTCAAAGCTCCAGGAGGCGTTGGCCGGGCTGGTGGAGGGCAGTTTGTGCACCGGCACGCCCAGGGCCGCGGTGCGCGCTGCGTGCTTGTAGCTTTCGCCCCCATTGTGGGCGATGGCGGCCAGGCGCGGCGCCACATCGCGCAGCGCAGCAAAATCGTTCACCACGGCATGGCGGATGTCGGCGTCCAGGCTGCCCTCGCGCTCGCAGCTGGCATACACGTCCCACAAACCCAGGCCCCGCGCCAGCAGCCATTCGCAGCGCTCGGCATAGCTGGCAGGCCCAGCAGGCCCCGGCAGGGGGTGCTGCGGCCAGAGCGCCTGCAGGATGCGCCAGAAGTGGTTCTGCGGGTGCCCATAGTACTGCTGCGCACGCAGCGAGGCCGCGCCGGGGAAGCTGCCCAGCACCAGCACGACGGTGCTGGCGGATACCACGGCGGGCAGTCCGGCCAGGCGGGGGGCGGCATCGTTGGGCGGCAACGTGGTGGAGGTGGAAGGCATGCGGCGTGGAAGGCCGGATGCACAGGCATCCGATCACTATCAAATATATAGCTAAAAACCCCAACCGACTGTCAAGAATCGGTAAAAGACGGTGACGCTTGCGGCCGGCCTTGGAGCAGGGGCGCCAGGCGCGGCAGGGCCGCCAGCGCGTTGGCGGTGGAGGCCTCGGCCAGCGCCTGCACCGGCATGCCGCGCAGTTCGGCCACCTCCTCGCCGATGCGCGGCAGCTCGCCCGGGGTGTTGCGCCCCTGGGGCCGGCCTGCCTCGCGCTCGGCAGCGGTGGTGTAGAGCCAGTGCGGCGGGATGTCGGGGGAATCGGTCTCCATCACCAGGCAGCCGAGCGGCAACTCGGTGGCCAGGCGGCGCAGCTGCAGGGCCCGGTCATAGGTGACCGCTCCGCCAAACCCCAGCTTGAACCCCAGGTCCAAGAAGGCCTGGGCCTGCTGCGCGCTGCCATTGAAGGCGTGGGCGATGCCCGACAGGCCCTTCACCTCGCGCAGGCCCTTGAGCAGCCGATCGGCCGAGCGGCGCACGTGCAGGATCACGGGCAGTTCGAAACGCCGCGCCAGCTTGAGCTGCTCGCGGTAGAAGTGCTCCTGCCGGTCCGGGTCGAGCCCCGGCACGAAGTAATCCAGCCCGATCTCGCCCACGGCGACCAGGCGCGGGTCGTTCCGATGCTGCGCCAACGCCTGCGCCAGCCATTCCAGGTCTTCATCCGCGGCACTGCCGGTGCACAGGGGGTGGATTCCCAGGGCATAGCTGTCCCCATGCTGGTGCGCGAGCGTGCGCACATCGTCCCAGTTGGAGCGCTGCACCGCCGGCAGTACGCAGTGCGCCACGCCCGCCGCACGGGCCCGTGCACGCACGGCATCCACATCGGGCGCCAGCTCGGGGGCATCGAGGTGGCAATGGGTATCTATCCAGAAGCTCATGGAAACATGATGCACCATGAAACCCCGGGGGATGCACAAGGGCGCGATCCGTGCTACTGTGAAACCATGCACCGCGCCCAGGTGTACCGGAAGGTGACAGGATGCCCAGACCCACTGTCTACAGCAGCTCCCGCCCCGCCCGCCGCCCTTCCGGGGCCGCGGCCCCGAGCAGCGCTGTGCCCGAGGCGGCGGCTTCTGCTGCGGCGCCCGCCCCCAGCCAGCCCGCTGGCAGGCCCCAGGCGGTCACCCTGTCGCGCCGCAACCTCTACGCCCTGTGGGCGGCCGTGCTGCTGCTGGCCGCCCTGCTGCTCACAAGCGTCTGGCAGAGCCAGCGCACCGTGCCCCGCAAGCTCACCCAGGAAGACATCGACAAGGCGGTGCTGCGCACGCTGGAAACCACCACTCTGCCCTCGGCCGCGGCGCGCGCCGTGGAAACCATCGCGCCCTCGGTGGTGCGCGTGGTCGGCTTCGGGCGCAGCAAGAGCGGCAAGGAAGAGGTGGAACGCGGCGTGGGCACGGGCGTGGTGATCGTCGACAAGGGCGTGATCCTCACCAACCTGCACGTGGTGCAGGGGTCCGACCGCATCCAGCTGACCTTCCACGACGGGCTGCAGACCACGGCCACCATCACTGGCGTGCAGCCCGAGAACGACCTGGCCGTGCTCCAGGCCCACAAGGTGCCCGACGACCTGGAAGCCGCCTCCCTGCGCTCCACCAACGACCTGCGCCCGGGCGACCAGGTCGCCGTGGTGGGCTTTCCCTTCGGTATCGGGCCGTCGGCCTCGGCGGGCGTGATTTCGGGCCTGGGGCGCCAGTTCACCTCGCCCGAGGGCAAGCGCGAGCTGGGCAACCTGATCCAGTTCGACGCGGCGGCCAACCCCGGCAACTCGGGGGGGCCGCTGGTCACCATGGACGGCGAGGTGGTCGGCATCGTCACCGCCATCCTGAACCCCACGCCGGCACGCACCTTCATCGGCATCGGCTTTGCCGTGCCCATCGAGAACGCGGCCTCGGCCGTGGGCATGTCGCCTTTCTGAACTCTACTTTCACCCATCGCAAGGAGTCCCATGGAATCGACCCCGCTGCCCTCTGCCTCGAATGCCGCCACCGCCACACTGATGGAGCAGGTGCTCTACGAAGTCAAGCGCGTCGTGGTGGGGCAGGACCGCTTCCTGGAACGCGTGATGGTGGCCATGCTGGCCCAGGGCCACCTGCTGGTCGAGGGCGTGCCGGGCCTGGCCAAGACCCTGACCGTGAAAACCCTGGCAAGCACCATCCAGGGCAGCTTCAAGCGCATCCAGTTCACGCCCGACCTGGTGCCCGCCGACCTGGTCGGCACCCGCATGTACAACCAGAAGACGGGCGAGTTCAGCACCTCGCTGGGCCCGGTGTTCACCCACCTGCTGCTGGCCGACGAAATCAACCGCGCCCCCGCCAAGGTGCAGAGCGCGCTGCTCGAGGTGATGCAGGAGCGCCAGGTGACGATCGCCGGCGAAACGCACAAGGTGCCCTCGCCCTTCCTGGTGATGGCCACGCAGAACCCGATCGAGACCGAGGGCACCTACGCCCTGCCCGAGGCCCAGGTGGACCGCTTCATGATGAAGGTGCTGATCGACTACCCGACCGAGGAAGAGGAATTCGTGATCGCCCAGCGCGCGCTGGACAAGCCGGTGCAGGTGCTGCCCGTGGCCACCACCGCCCAGCTGGCCGCGCTGCAGGCCGAGTGCCGGGAGGTCTACGTCGACCCCTCGCTGCTGCAGTACGCCGTGAAGCTGGTGGCCGCCACCCGCGCACCGGCGCGCCACGACCTCAAGGACCTGGCCGGCTTCATTGCCTGCGGCGCCAGCCCGCGCGCCACCATCTGCCTGGCCGAAGGCGCCCAGGCCCTGGCCATGCTGCGCGGGCGCAGCTATGTGTTGCCCGAGGACATGACCGACCTGGCGGCCGACGTGCTGCGCCACCGCCTGTCCCTGTCCTACGAAGCCCTGGCCGAAGGCCTGGATGCCGACGCGCTGATCGCGCGCATCATGGCCAAGGTGCCCGCCCCTGCCAAGCCACTGCACCATGAGCAAAAAGCCGCCTGACACAACAGGGGCTGCGCCGCCGCGCGCGCTCCCCACCCTGCCCGGCCAGGCCGACCGCCTGCTGCGGCAGCTGGAGTGGAGCGTCATCCGCCGGCTCGACGGGCTGCTGCAGGGCGACTACCGCACGCTGATGCGCGGCGCCGGGCTGGACCTGGCGGACCTGCGCGAGTACCAGCCGCACGACGACGTGCGCCACATCGACTGGAACGTGACGGCCCGGCTGAACCTGCCCCACGTGCGTGTGTTCACCGAGGACCGCGAGATGTCGGCCTGGTTCCTGCTGGACCTGAGCCCCTCGGTCAACTTCGGGCCCCAAGGCAACGCCAAGCGCGACATCCTGACCGGATTCGTGGCCGTGCTCTCGCGCCTGCTCACGCGCCATGGCAACCGGGTGGGTGCCATGCTCTACGGTGCCGGCGGCGCGCCAGCACGGGCCGTGGACACCGTGCTGCCCCCGCGCAGCAGCCGTGCCCATGTGCTGCACCTGGTGCACCAGCTGCTCAAGCCCGCGCCCAAGCTGCAATCGGGCAGCACCGAGCTGCACCTGCTGCTGCAGGGCGCTTTGGGGACCTTGCGCCGGCGTTCCACGGTGTTCGTGGTGTCGGACTTCATCAGCGCCCCCGGCTGGGAGAAGCCGCTGGCCCAGCTCGCCAGGCGGCACGACGTGGTGAGCGTGCGCCTGCTCGATCCGCTGGAGCTGGAACTGCCCGACGTGGGCCTGGTCACGCTGCGCGATGCCGAAAGCGGCGAGCAGCTGCAGGTGGACACGCACGACAGCGGCTTTCGCCACCGCTTTGCGCGCCTGGCGGCCCAGCGCGAGGCCGTGCTGCGCGACGGCCTGGCCAGGGCCGGGGCCGATACGCTGGAGCTGCGCACCGACGACGACCTGGTGGATGCGCTGCTGCGCTTCATGGACCTGCGCCAGCACCGCGTGCGGCCGCCATCGCACCCCTCGTTCCAATGGACGGCCCCGCAGGCCGCCGCCTGACAACACAGGACACGCCACCATGGTCTTTCTCTGGCCCACCCTGCTCTGGATGCTGCTGGCCGTGCCGCTCCTGGTACTGCTGTACTGGTGGCTGCTGCACCGGCGCAAGAAAACGGCGCTGAGCTACTCCAGCCTGGCACTGGTGCGCGAGGCCATGGGCCCGGCCCAGCACCTGCGCCGGCACATCCCGCCCTTTCTTTTCCTGCTGGCGCTGGTGGCCCTGCTGCTGGCCGCGGCCCGGCCGCTGGCGGTGATCACCCTGCCCTCGCAGGACCAGACCATCATGCTGGCCATGGACGTCTCGGGCAGCATGCGCGCCACCGACGTGCAGCCCGACCGCATCACCGCCGCGCAGGACGCGGCCAAGGCCTTCATCGCCGAGCTGCCGCGCCATGTGCGCGTGGGCATCGTGGCCTTTGCCGGCAGCGCCCAGCTGGCGCAACTGCCCACGCAGAGCCGCGAGGACCTGGTCAAGGCTATCGACAGCTTCCAGCTGCAGCGCGGCACGGCCACGGGCAACGGCATCATGCTGTCGCTGGCCACCATCTTCCCCGATGCCGGCATCGACATCTCGGCCCTGGGCGGGCGCCAGGCGATGAAGCCGCGCCCCCTGGACGAGCTCAACAAGCAGGACCCCGCCAAGCCCTTCACGCCGGTGGCGCCGGGCTCCTACAACTCGGCCGCCATCATCATGCTGACCGACGGGCAGCGCACCACCGGTGTGGACCCGCTCGAGGCCGCCAAGTGGGCAGCCGACCGCGGCGTGCGCGTCTACACCGTGGGCGTGGGCACGCTGCAGGGCGAGACCATCGGCTTCGAGGGCTGGTCCATGCGCGTGCGCCTGGATGAGGAGACCCTGAAGGCCGTCGCCACCCGCACCGCGGCCGAATACTTCCACGCCGCCACGGCGGCGGACCTCAAGAAGGTCTACGAGACGCTGAGCTCGCGCCTCACGGTGGAGAAGAAGGAGACCGAGATCTCGGCGCTGTTCGCGCTGGTCGGTGCGGCACTGGCGCTGCTCGCGGCCGGCCTGTCGGTCTGGTGGTACGGGCGGGTGATGTAGGGCATCAGCCGCCCTGGAACTGGCCCCGGCCGGACCGCTTGGCCAGGTAGAGCTTTTCATCGGCGCGGGCCATGAGATCGGCCCAGCCTCTGGCTGCATCGGTGCCCAGCGCCAATCCCGCACTGGCCCCGACCGACAGCCGCAGTTCGCCGATCTCGAACGGCGCGTGCGCCGCCTCCAGGATCTTGCCGGCCACGGCCTCGGCATGGGCCGGCTCGCGCACGCCGGCCAGCACCACGGCGAACTCGTCACCGCCCAGCCGGGCCACCGCGTCGCTGGGCCGCACCAGGGCCAGCAGGCGCTGGGCGAAGGCCTGCAACAGCAGGTCCCCCACGGGATGGCCGTGCTCGTCGTTCACCGGCTTGAAGTGGTCCAGGTCGATGTAGAGCAGGGCCAGCTGCGCGCCTTCCGCCGCCAGGTCCTTCTGGCCCACGTAGGCCTGCAGGCCCGCCCGGTTGAGCAGGCCGGTGAGCGGGTCGTGCTGCGCCAGCTCCAGCAGCCGGCCGGCCTCCTGGTGGTAGCTGGTGACGTCCTGCGCCATCGAGACGAAGCCGTCGACCGCGCCTGGCTCGGACCACAGCGGAATGAAGTGAATGGTGACGTGGCTGGCCGGCACGCGCTGGGGATGGTCCTGGTCGAAGGTCAGGGTCTCGCCACCGAGCACCTTCTGCACCAGGGGCCGGGTGCGCGGGTACTCTGCCGCACCCAGGAATTCCTCCATGCTGCGGCCCAGGATCTGCTCGCGCGGCACGCGGTGCCAGCGCTCGAAGGCGCTGTTGACGAACTGGTAGCGCTCGTCCGGCCCGACCACCGCCACCAGCGAGGGCAGCGCCTCGGTGATGGAGCGCAGGGTGGCCGTCTGCTTGAGCAGGGCCGCGCGCGCCTGCGCCGCCTCCGAGATGTCGCGCATGATGGCCGAGAAGTGCTGGATGCGCCCCTCCCCATCGCGGTGGGCAATCACCATGTGGCTCACCGGCACCACGCGCTGCCGGGCCGCGTACACCGTGGTCTCACCGACCCACATGCCGTGGGCCCGGACGGCCGGGAGGATGGCCTGCACGTACAGCGCATTGGTCTCGGGGGTGTTGAACTCCGTGAACATGTGGGTGCCCACGTCCTCGTCGGGTGCAAAGCCGAGCGCCCTCCGCGCCGCGGGGTTCATGTAGCTGACCCGGCCCTTGAGGTCGGTCTGCACCACGAAATCGGAGGTGTGCTCGAGGATGGCCGTGAGCACGCGCAGGCCACGCTCGGCCGCGGCCCGCTGCGTGATGTCGATGCCCGTGGAAAAGAAGCCGCGCACCCGCCCATCGTCGGAGACGTCGGGCACGAGCTGGCTTTCGATGCGGTGCACCACGCCATCGCGCAGCTCGTCGGCCTCGTAGCGCTGGGGCATGCCTGCCAGCACCTGCTGCACGCGCTGCGCCACCTCGGGCGAGGCAGGCTCGCCCAGCAGTTCCTCGCGCGTGCGCCCGATGACCTCCTCGCGGCCCAGGCCAAAGCGCTGGCATGCGGCCTGGTTGGCAAAGCGAAAGCGCAACTCCCGGTCCACGTAGCCGATGCGGATCGGCAGCCCGTCGGTGACCAGGCGCACGAAGCGCTCGCTGTTGGCCAGCTGCTGCGCCATGCGCCGGCGCTCGGTCACGTCCTGGAACGCGCCGAACAGGCGCACCACAGCGCTGCCTTCGTACTCGGCCTCACCGACCGAGCGCACCCAGATGCGGCGCCCGGTGGCCGTCACCAGGGGCACCTCCAGGTCCCACGAGACGCCTGTCATGGTGGCCTGGCGCACGGCGGCCGACATGGTGCGCTGCGCATCGGGCGTGTAGAAATCGAGGGCGTTGTCCACACTGGGCGTGAAGTCCGCGGGCACTTCGTGGATGCGCCGCGTCTCGGCAGACCAGGAGACGCGGCGGCTGCGCAGGTCGAGCTCCCAGCCGCCCACGCGGGCTACATGGCCCGTGCGCTCCAGCAATTGCTGGCTGGCCAGCAGCGCCCGTTCGGCCGCCTTCTGGGCCGTGATGTCACGCCCGACGGAGTGCAGGTAAGGCCGGTGCTCGCTGTCGCGCAGGAAGCTGTTGGTCCAGGCCATCCAGCGCTCGACCCCGTCGGCGCTGAGCATGCGGTTCTCACCCTGGGTGGTGCCCTCGGTGCGAAAGACCTCGGCTATGCGCGAGCGCACCGCCTCCCGGTCGGCCAGATCGACGTACGAGAACAGGTCCTTGCCCACCATGTCGCGCGGCGCGAGGCCGAAATGGCGCGCATAGGCCGGGTTGACGTAGAACACCTCGCCATGCGGCCAGGCCAGCGACACCATCTCGGTCTGCGCCTCGACCATGGTGCGGTAGCGCAGCTCGCTTTCGGACAGGGCTTTCTCGTACTCCTGGCGCACCGAGAAGGCGCGCGCGATCAGGTCGCGGCGCATGTCCAGCGCCTGCGACACCATGGCCGAGAGCGATCGCAGCGTGGCCCGCTGCTGCGGCGTGAGCTCGCGCGCCTGGCGGTCGATGACGCACAGCGTGCCCACGCGGTCGCCGCCATCGCCGGCCACCAGGGGCGCGCCGGCATAGAAGCGGATGTCGGGCGCCTCGGTGACCAGGGGATTGCGCGCGAAGCGGGCGTCCTGCGCGGCGTCGTGCACCTCCATGAGCTCATCCGACAGGATGGCATGGGCGCAGAAGGCCACGTCGCGCGGCGTCTCGTTGACACCGGGCAGGCCGACGCTCGCCTTGAACCACTGGCGCTCGGCATCGACCAGGCTGATGAGCGCGATCGGCACGCCGCAGACATCGGCCGCCATGCGGGCGATGGAGTCGAACAAAGGCTCGGCAGGGGAGTCCAGCACCATGAGGGCGCGCAAAGCCTCCAGCCTGCGCACTTCATCGGAGGGTATGGATGCCGGAACCGTCATCGGGCGAATCTCCTGAAGCCAACTGCGAGCATCTTAAGACGGGATCGCGCCAAAGCGAACCCTTCCATGGCACCGCAGCGCGATGCGATGGTAACCAGCAGTTCCCGCACCCCGCCGGCCACCACCGGGCGGGCACTTGCCTCAGCCGAGCTTGCCCAGCACCAGGTGCACCACCCGGTCGCAGCGCGCGGCCAGCGATTCGTCGTGCGTGACCATCACGAAGGCCGTGCCCTGCTCGCGCGCCAGCTGCAGCATGAGCGCGAAGACGCCGTCGGCGGTGTTGCGGTCCAGGTTGCCCGTGGGCTCGTCGGCCAGCACGCAGGCCGGGCGCGTGACCAGGGCGCGGGCAATGGCCACGCGCTGGCGCTCGCCGCCCGACAGCTCGGCGGGGCGGTGGTGCAGGCGCTCCTTGAGGCCCACCGAGGTGAGCACGCGCGCAGCCTCCTCATGGCACTGCTCCTGGGGCATTCGGCGAATGCGCAGCGGCATGGCCACGTTGTCCAGCGCGGTGAACTCGGGCAGCAGGTGGTGGAACTGGTAGATGAAGCCCAGGTGCTGGTTGCGCAACTGGCCCTGCTGCTCGGGCGACAGCGACGACAGCTGATGGCCCTTGAGGCGCACGCTGCCGGCCGTGGGCGCATCCAGGCCACCCAGCAGGTGCAGCAGGGTGCTCTTGCCCGAGCCCGAGGCACCGACGATGGCCAGGGTCTCGCCCGCATGCACCTGCAGGTCCACGCCGTGCAGCACGGTCACGTCGAGCCGGCCTTCGGTGAAGCGCTTGGTCAAGCCCTGGGCCTGCAGCACCACCTCGCCCCAGGCGGGCGGTGCGGCTGGCAGGGATGTGGCGGATGGAGCGATGTTCTTATTCATAGCGAAGCGCCTCGGCGGGGTTCACACGGCTGGCGCGCCAGCTGGGGTACAGGGTGGCCACGAAGGCCAGCACCAGGGAAATCAGGGCGATGGGGACGATGTCCGAGCTCTGCGGATCGCTCGGCATCTTGCTGATGAGGTAGATGTCCTTGGGCAGAAAGCTCGCGTTGAGCGCGTGCTCGATGGCCGGCACGATCACGTCGATGTGGAAGGCGACGACCAGGCCCAGGGCCAGGCCGGCCAGCGTGCCGATCACCCCCACCATGGCGCCCTGCACCACGAAGACGCCCATGATGCTCTTCGGGCTGGCGCCCAGGGTGCGCAGGATGGCGATGTCGGCGCGCTTGTCGGTCACCGTCATCACCAGGGTGGAGACGAGGTTGAAGGCCGCCACCGCCACGATCAGGGTGAGGATGATGAACATCATGCGCTTTTCGAGCTGCACGGCGGCGAACCAGGTGCGGTTCTGCTGCGTCCAGTCGCGCACCACCAGGCCGCCGCTCACCGTGCCGGCCAGCTCGGCGGCCACGGCGCGCGCCTGGTGCACGTCCTTGAGCTTGAGGCGTATGCCCGTAGGAGATTCGAGGCGGAAGATGCGCTGGGCGTCCTCATGGTGCAGCAGCACCAGGGCCGCGTCGTATTCGTAGTGGCCCGAGTCGAAGGTGCCGGCTACCGTCATCTGCTTGAGGCGCGGCACCACGCCGGCCGGGGTGACCTGGCCTGCGGGCGCGATCAAAGTCACGGTATCGCCCGCACGCACGCCCATGGCCCGGGCCAGTTCGCCACCCAGCACCACGCGGAACTCGCCGGGCACCAGGAGCTTGAGCGTCTTCTCGTTGCCCGCGGCCAGGTCCGTCACCGAGCTTTCGAGCGCCGGGTCGATGCCGCGCACCAGCGCGCCGCGCATGTCCTGGCCGCGCGAGAGCAGCGCCTGGGCGGCGACGAAGGGCGCGGCGCCCGTCACGTTCGGGTTGCGCCTGACCTCGGCCAGGGTGGTGGCCACGTCCGGCAGCGGCGCACCCTGGGGCGCCAGGATCTCGATGTGCGAGACCACGCTGAGCATGCGGTCGCGCACCTCGCGCTGGAAGCCGTTCATCACCGAGAGCACGATGATCAGCGCCGCCACACCAAGGGCGATGCCCAGCATGGACACGCCCGAGATGAACGAGATGAAGCCATCGCGACGCGTGGCACGCCCTGCGCGGGTGTAGCGCCAGCCCAGGGCCAGTTCGTAGGGAATTTGCATAGCTAGGTCAGGCCGCCGTCATTCATAGCGCAGCGCTTCTGCGGGGTTCACGCGGCTGGCGCGCCAGCTCGGGTACAGGGTCGCCACGAAGGCCAGCGCCAGCGAGATGAGGGCGATGGGCACGATGTCGGCGCCCTGCGGCTCGCTGGGCATGCGGTCGATGAGGTAAATGTCCTTGGGCAGGAAGGTGGCACCCAGCGCCTTCTCGATGGCCGGCACGATGACGTCGATGTTGTAGGCGATGGACAGGCCCAGGGCCAGGCCGGCCAGCGTGCCGATCACCCCCACCATGGCGCCCTGCACCACGAAAACGCCCATGATGCTTTTCGGGCTGGCGCCCAGCGTGCGCAGGATAGCGATGTCGGCGCGCTTGTCGTTGACCGTCATCACCAGCGTGGAGACGAGGTTGAAGGCCGCCACGGCGACGATCAGCGCCAGGATGATGAACATCATGCGCTTTTGCAGGCGCACGGCCTCGAACCAGGTGCGGTTCTGCTGCGTCCAGTCGCGCAGCAGCAGGTCGCCGCTCACGCTGCGCGCCAGCTGGTAGGCGACGGCATTGGCCTGCTCCAGGTCCTGCAGCTTGAGGCCGATGCCCGTGGGCCCGCGCAGGCCGAAGGTGGCCATGGCGTCGGCCTGGTGCATCCAGACCAGGGTGGAGTCGTACTGGAAATGCCCCGAATCCACCGTGCCGGCCACGGTGAGCGGCTGGTAGCGCGGGCCGCTCTGGCTACCGCCCTGGCCGGCAGGCACCACCAGAGTCGCGGCGTCGCCGGCCTTTACCCCGAGCGATTTGGCCAGCTCGCTGCCCAGCACCACGCGGAACTGCCCGGGCAGCAGGGTGGCCAGCACCTCGGCGTTCGAGGCCGCCAGCGAGGTCACCGAGCCTTCCAGGGCCGGATCGATGCCGCGCACCAGGGCCCCCTTCATGTCGTCGCCGTGGGCAATCAGGGCCTGGGCGGCCACATAGGGGGCGGCGCCGGTGACGGCCGGGTTCTGGCGCACCTCGGCGATGGTGCGGGCTGCATCCGGCATGGCCGCGCCCTGGGGGGCGAAGACCTCGATATGGGCCACCACGCCCAGCATGCGCTCGCGCACTTCCTTCTGGAAGCCGTTCATGACGCTGAGCACCACGATCAGCGCCGCCACGCCCAGGGCGATGCCGAGCATGGACGCACCGGAGATGAAGGAAATGAAGCCGTTGCGCCGCGTGGCCCGGCCCGATCGGGTGTAGCGCAGGCCCAGGGCCAGTTCGTAGGGAAGTTGCATGTTGAAAAAAGGGGCTGGGCCCGGAAGGAGGACCGGACTCGGCGCAGGCGATTGTGGCATCCCGGACAATAGGGGGATGTCGGACATCCCCCATTTGCTCATCCCTTACGCTGCCAGCGCCTCCGAGGGGTGCCGGCAAACGCTGGCCAGCCTGCCTTTGCCGCACCTCGATCGCCTGCTGGCGCGGCTCGCAGCCGATCCCGCTGGCTCCAGCAGCGCCGAGGAAACCAGCTTCTCTGCACCCCATGAGCGCGCCCTGGCCCAGGCCCTGGGCCTGCCCCCGGACGACGGGCGCACGCCCTGGGCCGCCTGGTACCGCCAGCAGCAGGGCCAGCCCGCGGACGGCCAGGCCTGGGCCTTCGTGGCCCCCTGCCAGTGGCAGGTGACCACCGACCACGTGACCCTGCGCGACCCCGAGGCCCTGGGCCTCGATGAAGCGTCCTCGCGCGCCCTGCTGGCCATCGTCTCGCCCTGGTTCGCCGAGGACGGCATCCACCTGCACTACGACCAGCCCACGCGCTGGCTCGCCCAAGGCCCCTTGTTCGCCGACCTGGCCACGGCGTCGCTCGACCGCGTGCTGCTGCGCGACGTGCGTGCCTGGATGCCCGATGCCGCCCGGGCCCGCACCCTGCACCGCCTGCACAGCGAGATGCAGATGCTGCTCTATACCCATGCCTTCAACGACGCGCGGGCCGAGCGCGGCCTGCCCCCGGTCAACTCCTTCTGGGTGCATGGCGCAGGCGCCCTGCCCGCCACGGCCACCGGGCCGGCGCCCTCGATGCCGCTGGCCTTGCGCGACGCGGCGCTGCGCGAGGACTGGCGCGCCTGGGCGGCTGCCTGGACGGCGCTGGACGCAGGCCCTGTGGCCGCATTGCTGCGCCAGGCCGAGCAGGGCGGCGCCGTGCGCCTCACCCTGTGCGGCGAGCGTGCCGCCCTGGCCTTCCACAGCGCCCCACGCGGCCTGGTGCAGCGCATGAAGGCCTACTTCCAGCCCACCCGCTTTGCCCAGGTGGCATCCCAATTATGAAAATCACGGCCAGAGACATTCCCCCACGTGCCGCCTGGGCGCTGGAGCAGGCAGGCGTGCACCCACTGCTCGCGCGCCTGTACGCCGCGCGCGGCGTGCGCGACAAGGACGAACTCGACGACGGGCTGGCCCGCCTGCTGCCGCCCGCCGGGCTCAAGGGCATCGGGGACGCCGCCCGCCTGCTGGCCGATGCCATGGCCCGGGACCTGCGCCTGTGCGTGGTGGCCGACTACGACTGCGATGGTGCCACCGCCTGCGCCGTGGCCGTGCGCGGCCTGCGCCTGCTGGGCGCAAAGCATGTGGACTACCTGGTGCCCGACCGCGTGACCGACGGCTACGGCCTGACGCCACCGATTGCGCGCCGCGTGAAGGAGCGCGGCGCCGACGTGCTGATCACTGTGGACAACGGCATCGCCAGCGTCGAGGGTGTGGCCGAGGCCAAGGCCCTGGGCCTCCTGGTGCTGGTCACCGACCACCACCTGCCCGGACCCGAGCTGCCCGCGGCCGACGCCATGGTCAACCCCAACCAGCCTGGCTGCAGCTTCGAGAGCAAGTCCCTGGCCGGCGTGGGCGTGATGTTCTACGTGCTCATGGAGCTGCGCTCGGAGCTGCGCAAGCGGGGCGTGTTCGACACCGCCAACCAGCCCAAGCTGGACCCGCTGCTCACCCTCGTCGCGCTGGGTACCGTGGCCGACGTGGTGCGCCTGGACGCCAACAACCGCCGCCTGGTGGCCCAGGGCCTGCGACGCATCCGCGCGGGGGCCATGCCGGCGGGCGTGGCGGCGCTGTTCACGGCGGCCGGCCGCAAGGCGCCCGTGGCCACCACCTTCGACTTCGGCTTTGCGCTGGGCCCGCGCATCAACGCCGCCGGCCGCCTGGCCGACATGACGCTGGGCATCGAATGCCTGCTCACCGACGACGCGGGCCGCGCGAACCACCTGGCCGGCCAACTGGACACCATCAACCGCGAACGCCGCGAGATCGAAGGCGGCATGCGCGAGCAGGCCATGCTGATGGCCGAGAACCTGTTCGACGAGAGCGAAGACCCGCCGCCCGCGATCAGCGTCTTCGACCCCGACTTCCACGAAGGCGTGGTGGGCATCGTCGCCTCGCGCATCAAGGACAAGCTGCACCGCCCGACCTTCGTCTTCGCTGCCAGCAGCGCGCCGGGCAAGGAGCATGAACTCAAGGGATCGGGCCGCTCCATCCCCGGTTTCCATCTGCGCGACGCGCTCGACCTGGTGGCCAAGCGCCACCCGGGCGTGCTGCTCAAGTTCGGTGGCCATGCCATGGCGGCCGGCTGTACCGTGGCCGAGGAGGCTTTCGATACCTTCGAACAGGCCCTGGCCCAGGTGGCGCAGGAATGGCTCGACGCCTCGACGCTCACGCGCCGCATCGAGACCGATGGCCCGCTGGCCCCCGAGTACTGCCGCGCCGACGTCGTGGACACGCTGCACCAGGAGGTCTGGGGCCAGGGCTTTGCGCCGCCAACCTTCAGCGAAGAGGTGCAGGTGGTGAGCCAGCGGCTGGTGGGCGAGGCCAAGAACCACCTGTCCATCAAGCTCATGCACCAGGGCAACCCGGTCGACGCGATCTGGTTCGGCCACACCGAGCAGCTGCCGGCCCGCGTGCTGCTGGCCTTTCGCCTCGATGTCAACGAGTGGCGCGGCGAGCGCAAGGTGCAGTTCCTGGTGGAGGGCGCCGAGCTCTGACGGCCCCGCGCCCGCCAGCGGCGCAGCGCTCAGGCAGCGGGTACCAGCCCTTCGCCGGCCTGCACCGGCGGCGTATCGCCGAGCAGGGCATCAATGTCGAGCAGGATCAGCATGCGCTCGCCGACCTGTGCCAGGCCATTGATGCAGCCCGCATCCGGCGCGCCCGACAGCCCCGGGGCCGCGTGCACCATGCCGGGCTCCAGCGTCACCACGTCGCTCACGGCATCCACCACCACGCCCACGACGCGGGTTCCCAGGTCGATCACGATCACCACGGTGGAGGGCGTGAACGCGCTGTCCGCGCAGTGCAGGCGCACGCGCAGATCGAGGATGGGAACCACCACGCCGCGCAGGTTCACCACGCCCAGCAGGAAGCCTGCGGCGCTGGGCATGCGCGTTGGCTGCTCGTAGGAGCGGATCTCCTGCACCTTCATGATGTCGATGCCGTAGTTTTCTTCGCCGAGGCGAAAGCTCAGGTACTGGCCTGCAGCGGCCAGCGGCACGCCGGCGGTCGGGTTCAATGCGTTCATCAGAAGCTCGCCCACTGGTCATCGTCCTGGGTGCTGGCGGCCTTTTCCGCGAGCCGCGGCGCAACGCCCTTTCGGGTCGGCAGTGCCGCCTTGGCCGGCGCCGCCTTCGGGGGCTGCGGCGCAGTTGCGGGGGACTTGCGCACCGGGGCTGCGGCAGGCGTGCTGGCGTAGCCCACGGCCGCCGCGCCAACGTTGAACACCGACACCACTTCGGCCAGGTGCTGGGCCTGGTCGCGCAGCGCCGCCGCTGCCGCGGCCGATTCCTCCACCAGCGCGGCGTTCTGCTGCGTCATCTGGTCCAGGTTGGTCACCGCCTGGTTCACCTGCCCGATGCCATCGCGCTGCTCGCTCGCCGACGCGGCGATCTCCGCGATCAAATCGGTCATGCGGCGCACGCCGCCCACGATCTCGCCCATGGCCTGACCCGCCTGGCTCACCTGGGCCGAGCCCTTTTCCACGGTTTCCACCGAGGCGCCGATCAGGGTCTTGATCTCCTTGGCCGCCTGGGCGCTGCGCTGGGCGAGGTTGCGCACCTCGCCGGCCACCACCGCAAAGCCACGGCCCTGCTCACCCGCCCGGGCCGCCTCGACCGCCGCGTTCAACGCCAAAATGTTGGTCTGGAAGGCGATGCCGTCGATCACGCCGATGATGTCCGCGATCCTCCTGGACGAATCGCTGATCTGCTGCATGCTGACCACCACCTGGGCCACCACCTCGCCGCCATGGGTGGCCGCCTGGGCCGCACCCACGGCCAGCTGGTTGGCCTGCTGCGCCGTTTCCGAGGACTGGGACACCGTGGCGGTCAGCTGTTCCATGCTGGCGGCCGTCTCCTCCAGGTTGCTGGCCGTCTGCTCGGTGCGGCTGCTCAGGTCGTGGTTGCCGTTGGCGATCTCGCTGGAGGCGGTGGACACCGAATCCACGCCGCGGCGCACCTCCGTCACCACGCCATGCAGCTTGCCCACCATCAGCGACAGGGCCTGCAGCAACTGGCCGAACTCGTCCTTGCGCGTGGAGTGGACCTGCTGGGTCAGGTCCCCGCCCGCAATCGCGCCGGCCACGGTCACGGCGCGGTCCAGCGGGCGCGTGATCGAGCGCACCAGCAGGGAGGCCAGCACGATGCCGATCACGAACACCACGGCGGCGCTGGACAGGCCGAGCAGCGTGGCGTTGCGCTGCGCATGCCGGGCCTCGATCTTGGCCGCGTCGCGCTGTGCCTCCTGCACCTTGACGAAGCCCTTGAGCGCATCGACGTAGGCCACCGAGGTCGGCAGGAATTCCTTGAGCGCAAACTCCTTGCGTGCGCCGGGCTCGGCCGATGCCTTGACGGCGGGGAGCTTCTTGAGGGTGTCGAGCAGGGTGCCGCGGGCTTCGCCCACCTTGGCCAGCGCGGCCTTGTCGGACTCCGACACCGCCGTGGCACGCACGCCCGTCTGGACCTCGCTGATGAGGGCCGAGCCCGCATCCTGGCGGCTGGCGAAGAATTTCTCGATCACCTCGTCGGAGCTCGCCATGCTGGCCAGCGAACGCTCGGTGTTGGTCTCGGTCAGGCCCTGCCAGCGCACCGCCGCGGTGATGTTGGATTCGTAGCGCTGCACGTCGGCCAGCGCCGCTTCCATGGCCAGGCTGGAGCGGTACTGGGTGAAGACAAACACCCCCAGCATCAGCACCAACAGGCCCAGGATCGTGCCCCACATCTTGGTGGCCACCCGGATATCGTTCAACTTCATTGCTTTTCCCCGAGATTCATCGTGTGGACTGGAACAGGGGCGCCCAGCCCCGTCCATCCCGGGAGGGGCGCCACAAAGGCAGTCGACACACGGGGAGCAGAAGCGGGCACGCGATCAGTGGCGCGCCCTGAAGGGGCGCCCTGCCTGGCGGCAAGTCACCCGAGGACGCAAGTCATCCGGAAATCAGCGGCCCCGCTGCCATACCCCCTCGCGCACGAGGTCTCAGACCGGAAGCTTTGCGACCCCGACTTTCGTACGGGTGTGCCTTTGTGCGGCCGATCCTACCTGTAAGTAAATATGTCAGGAAGTTGGTCGGGTATAGGCGAGGGGGGCTGTGCCCCCTCCTCCTCAGGCCTGGGTCGGGCCCTTGCTGCGCTGGCGCACCACGGTCACCTGCTCGCCGCCCACGCCCCAGTTGTCGGGATCGACCTCGTCGATGATGACGGTCACGGTCTCGGGCTTCTTGTCGAGCACCTCCACCATGAGCCGGGTGACGCCGGCGATCAGCGCGGCCTTCTGGGCCGAGGTGGTGGGGATGTCGCGGTTGGCAAGGCGGATGTTGACCAGGGGCATGGCAGACCTTTCTTCGATGGCGATGGGGCCGATCTTGCATGAAGAAAGGGCAGCCTGGGCTGCCCTTTCATGGGTATTGGCGCTCCGGGCGCAGGGTCAGAAGCTCTCCCAGTCGTCGTCCCCACCCTTGGCGGTTGCACGCGGGGCCGCTGCGGCGGGGGCGGGCTTGTGGGCCGCGGCTGCCGGCTTGGACGCAGTGAGCCGTGCGGTGGCAGGTGCGGGCGCTTTGCCGGCAACGCCCTTGCGGACTGGCGCGGCCACCGGCCGGCTGGCAGCCGGTGCAGGCCGTGGCGGTGCTGCCACTGGCGCCCGTGCCGGCATGGCTCCCACGTTGAACATCGACACCACCTCGGCCAGCTTCTGTGCCTGGTCGCGCATGGATGCGGCTGCCGCCGTGGACTCTTCCACCAGCGCCGCGTTCTGCTGCGTCATCTGATCGAGGTGCGTCACCGCCTGGTTGACCTGGGCAATGCCGTCGCGCTGCTCGGTTGATGAGGCCGTGATCTCCCCGATCAGGTCGCTCACCCGGCGCACGCTGGAGACGATCTCTTCCATGCTCTGGCCGGCCTGCGCCACCTGGGCCGAGCCCGATTCCACGTTCTCCACGCTGGCACCGATCAGGGTCTTGATCTCCTTGGCCGCCTCGGCACTGCGCTGCGCCAGGCTGCGCACTTCGCTGGCCACCACGGCGAAGCCCCGGCCCTGTTCGCCGGCACGGGCTGCTTCCACCGCGGCGTTCAGTGCCAGGATGTTGGTCTGGAAGGCGATGCCGTCGATGGTGCCGATGATGTCGGCGATCTTGCGCGAGCTGTCGGTGATCTGCTGCATGCTGCTGACCACCTGGCCCACGACTTCGCCGCCGCGTGCTGCCGCCTGGGCGGCGGTACCGGCCAGTTGATTCGCCTGGCGCGCCGTGTCGGCCGATTGCGACACCGTGGCCGTGAGCTGCTCCATGCTGGCCGCCGTCTCTTCGAGGTTGGAGGCCGTCTGCTCGGTGCGTGCCGACAGGTCGTGGTTGCCGTTGGCGATCTCCACCGAGGCCGAGGACACCGAGTCCACGCCGTGGCGCACTTCGGTCACCACGCCGCGCAGGCGCGCCGACATGGCCGAGAGCGAGCGCAGCATGTGGCCGAACTCGTCCTTGCGCGTGGCGTGCAGCTCGCGCGTGAGGTCGCCCGCGGCGATGGCGTCGATGGTCTTGACCGCCTGGTCGAGCGGGTCGCTGATGGAATGCACCAGGCGCCAGGCCAGGAAGATGCCCACCCCCAGCAGCACCATGGACAGGATGATCCCCGAAATGGCGTTCTGGATGCGGCGGCCCGTGGCGTCGGCGCGGATCGCATCGCGGCGCTTTTCCAGTACCGCCACAAAATCGTCCTGGGCCTTGAGGTAGACCGTGACCAGGGGTGCGAACTCCCTGTCCGCAAACTGCTGCGTGGCCACGGCGTCGCCCGCGCCCTTGAGCTCCCAGGTCTTGGCGGTGGCGGCCAGCACGGCCTTGCGCGCATCGAGCACCTTGTCGAGCGCCGCCTTTTCCTCGGGCGCGGTGGCCGAGGCGACGATCTTCTCCTGCACCTTGTTGATGGCGCCGATGATCTCCTTGACCTTGGCGCCGTACTGCTCGGCCAGCACGGCATCGGTGGTCACGGCGCCGCCCATCACCATGTTGACGGCCGTCTCGGTGGCGCCGCGCCAGCGCACGGCGGAGGAGATGCGCCCCTCGATCTCGATGATGTCGTCCATCGCCGACGACATGGCGTTGTTGCCGCGGTTCTGGGCGAAGCTCGAGAGCAGCAGCATCGCGATCATCAGCCCCAGGAATGCACCCCAGAGCTTGCGCGAGACGCGGATATTGTCGAATTGCATGGATCTCTTTCCCTTGTGGATCTGGCCCGGATGCCCGATGGACTGCGGGCACCTGGCCGCAGAAACATTTAATTACATCCAACAGCCCATAGCCTACGACAGCCGGGCGCCGGCAAATGCCTCAGCCCACCGGGAAAAACCCCAATTTGGAGGAAGCACTCCAGAGACATTCAGGCGGGCGTGGTGCCGCCACCAGCCCAATGGCAGTCAAGGCGATGCACCCCAGGCCGCTGCGCCTGGAACCCTGGGGACGACCTCAGAAGCTTTCCCAATCGTCGTCTCCGCCCTTGGCCGTGGCCCGAGGGGCCGGTGCGGGGGCTGGCCCGGCTGCAGCAGGCTTGTGGGCCGCTGCCGGCTTGGGCGCCGACGCCGTGAGCCGTGCGGTGGCAGGTGCGGGCGCTTTGCCGGCAACGCCCTTGCGGACTGGCGCGGCCACCGGCCGGCTGGCAGCCGGTGCAGGCCGTGGCGGTGCTGCCACTGGCGCCCGTGCCGGCATGGCTCCCACGTTGAACATCGACACCACCTCGGCCAGCTTCTGTGCCTGGTCGCGCATGGATGCGGCTGCCGCCGTGGACTCTTCCACCAGCGCCGCGTTCTGCTGCGTCATCTGATCGAGGTGCGTCACCGCCTGGTTGACCTGGGCAATGCCGTCGCGCTGCTCGGTTGATGAGGCCGTGATCTCCCCGATCAGGTCGCTCACCCGGCGCACGCTGGAGACGATCTCTTCCATGCTCTGGCCGGCCTGCGCCACCTGGGCCGAGCCCGATTCCACGTTCTCCACGCTGGCACCGATCAGGGTCTTGATCTCCTTGGCCGCCTCGGCACTGCGCTGCGCCAGGCTGCGCACTTCGCTGGCCACCACGGCGAAGCCCCGGCCCTGTTCGCCGGCACGGGCTGCTTCCACCGCGGCGTTCAGTGCCAGGATGTTGGTCTGGAAGGCGATGCCGTCGATGGTGCCGATGATGTCGGCGATCTTGCGCGAGCTGTCGGTGATCTGCTGCATGCTGCTGACCACCTGGCCCACGACTTCGCCGCCGCGTGCTGCCGCCTGGGCGGCGGTACCGGCCAGTTGATTCGCCTGGCGCGCCGTGTCGGCCGATTGCGACACCGTGGCCGTGAGCTGCTCCATGCTGGCCGCCGTCTCTTCGAGGTTGGAGGCCGTCTGCTCGGTGCGCGCCGACAGGTCGTGGTTGCCATTGGCAATCTCCACCGAGGCCGAGGACACCGAGTCCACGCCCACGCGCACCTCGCTCACCACGGTGCGCAAGCGGGTGGACATGCCGGACAGGGCACGCGTCAGCACGCCGAGTTCGTCCTTGCGGTCGTCATGGATGTTTTGCGTGAGGTCGCCGGCGGAGATGGCTTCGGCCAGCGACACGGCGCGATCGAGCGGGCGGGTGATGGAGCGCACCAGCAGGGCTGCCATCAACATGCCCAGCACCACCACGGCAATGGCGGCGACCGCGCCGATCACCACCAGGCTGGCGCGCGAGTCGCGGGCTGCCTGCACCGCCGCGTCGCGCTGGCGCTCCTGCACTGCCACGAACTTGTCGATGGCCTCCAGGTAGGCCACCGCCTTCGGGCGGTAGACCTTGGCCAGGTAGTCCTGCTTGGCCGCCGCGTCGCCCGCGTCGGTCAGCTCCTTGAGCTTGTCGGTCTGCCCCCGGATGTCGGCACGGGTGGCGGCGACATGGGCCAGGGCGGCCTTGTCATCGGCCGACACCGAGCTCTTGCCGATCTTTTCCTGCACCGGCGTGATGCGCGCCGTGAGGGCCGCCACGCGCGTATCGAAGTCAGCCTTGAGCGCTGCGTCCGTGGTCACGAAGCTGGCCATGGACATGGTGACGGCCACCTCGGCCAGCCCGCGCCAGCTCACTGCCGTGGTGATGGCGGACTCGTACTTCTCGACCGACCGCTCGGTCTCGGCCGTCACCTGCCGCCCATACCACTGGGTCCAGATGGCGGTCACCAGCATCAGTGCCAGCAGGCCCAGGATCACGCTCCACATCTTGTGGGCCACGCGCAGGTTGTCGAATTTCATGGTCGATCCTTGCAACAGGTTCTTGTGCTTTGCAAGGGCATCACCTGCCCCTGCTTTGTGGGTTTTTGCCTCAGGAAACCGTCTTCAAACCACCAGCCGCCGTCACGGCCACAGGCCGGACGGCAACAGAGCCCGCGCCCTTGTAACCAGTGTTGCTGGAATCGGCACCCCGCGTTATCGGTACAAGCCCTAAAATGGGTCGGTGACCACCTTGCTCAACGCCGACCTGCACTGCCATTCCGTGGTATCCGACGGGACCATGACCCCCGAGGACCTGGCCGCGCGCGCCAAGGCCAACGGGGTCGAGCTGTGGGCGCTGACCGACCACGACGAAATCGGCGGCCAGCACCGGGCCGCCGCGGCCGCCCGCGCACAGGGCATGGCCTACCTCACGGGCGTGGAGATCTCGGTGACCTTTGCCGACACCACCGTGCACATCGTCGGCCTGGGGTTCGATCCGGACGACGCCCGCCTGGCCGAGGGCCTCGTCGCCACGCGCGGCGGTCGCGGTGACCGGGCCCGGGACATGGCGCAGCAGCTGGCCCAGGTGGGCATCGAGGGGGCCTACGAAGGCGCCCTGAAGTTCGTGGGCAACCCGGCACTGATCTCGCGCACGCACTTTGCGCGCTTTCTCGTCGAATCGGGTGTCTGCAGGGACACCTCCGAGGTGTTCCGCCGCTTTCTCACCGAAGGCAAGCCCGGCTACGTGCCGCACCGCTGGGCCCGGCTGGGCGATGCCGTGCGCTGGATCACCGAGGCCGGCGGCATGGCCGTGATCGCCCACCCGGCCCGTTACAAGTTCAGCGCCAACGAGGAGTTTGCGCTGTTCTCCGAATTCAAGGCCCACGGCGGGCGTGGCGTCGAGGTGGTGACCGGCAGCCACAGCCCGCCCGAGTACCTGACCTATGCCGCCATGGCCCAGGAGTTCGGCCTGGCCGCCTCGCGTGGCAGCGACTTCCACAGCCCCGACGAATCGCACACCGACCTGGGCACCCTGCCCCCGCTGCCCGGCACGCTGACCCCCGTGTGGGAACTGCTGGCCGATCGCATCCGCCCGGCAGCCGCCGCCTGACCTTCACCATGGCCCAGTACTTCGAAGTCCACCCCGACAACCCCCAACCCCGGCTGCTCAAGCAGGCCGCCACCTTGCTGCAAAAAGGCGGCATCGTGGCCGTGCCCACCGATTCGAGCTATGCGCTGGTCTGCCACCTCGATGACAAGGATGCCGTGGACCGGCTGCGCCGCATCCGCCAGGTGGACGAAAAGCACCACCTGACCCTGCTGTGCCGCGACCTCTCGGAGCTGGCCAACTACGCGCGCGTGGACAACCGCCAGTACCGCCTGCTCAAGCTGGGCACGCCCGGGCCCTACACCTTCATCCTCGAAGCCACCAAGGAAGTGCCGCGCCGCGTGAGCCACCCCTCGCGCAAGACCATCGGCCTGCGCGTGCCCGACCGCAAGGGCCTGCAGCTGCTGCTGGAGCTGCATGGCGCGCCTTTGCTGGCCACCACGCTGATCCCCGCCGGCGAAACCGAGTCACTGAACGACCCGGAGGAAATCCGCGAGCGCTATGAAAAGCTGGTGGATGCCATCGTGGATGCAGGGGCCTGCCCACGGGAACCCACCACGGTGGTCGACCTGACGCCCATGGGCACCGGCGGCGACCCCGTAGTGGTGCGCGAAGGCCGCGGCAGCCTGCAAGCGCTGGGGCTGTAGGGCCGTTTCAACCGCTCATCATTGCCACTGTTCGCGGCGCATGAACTGACGCGGCCAAGACCAGTGCCCCCGTGCAAGGGCCGCCCCGCCGCACCGGGGGCGTCCCCCTCCCGACTCGCGCAGCGGGTCGAGAGAGGGGTGAAGGCGCGAAGCGACTCAGGGGGTGTTAGTCCAATTTGAAGGCGCCCACGGCGCGCTGCAGCTCCTGCGCGCGCGAGGACAGGGCCGAGGCGGCGCTGGCCGCCTGCTGCACCAGGGCCGCGTTCTGCTGCGTGGCGCTGTCCATCTGGGCCACGGCGCCGTTCACCTGCTCGATGCCCGAGCTCTGCGCATGCAGCGCACCGGAAATCTCGCCCAGCAACGCAGTGACCTGGCCGACGGCGCCCACGATTTCTTCCATGGTCTTGCCGGCACGGCCCACGTGACCGGCACCGCTCTCGACCTGGTCGACCGACTGGCTGATCAGGGTCTTGATCTCGCGCGCCGCCACGGCACTGCGCTGCGCGAGGTTGCGCACCTCGCTGGCCACCACGGCAAAGCCGCGGCCCTGCTCGCCCGCACGGGCCGCTTCCACGGCGGCATTGAGCGCCAGGATGTTGGTCTGGAAGGCAATGCCTTCGATGACCTGGATGATATCCACGATCTTGCGCGAGCTGCCGCTGATGGCCTGCATGGTCTGCACCACGTCGCCCACCACGGCACCACCGCGCTCGGCGATCTGCGAGGCGTTGACGGCCAGGCTGCTGGCCGAGCGCGCGCGCTCGGCGTTCTGGCGCACGGTGGAGGTCAGTTCGGCCATGCTGCCGGCCGTGTCGGCCAGGGAGCTCACCTGGTCTTCCGTGCGGCGCGCCAGGTCGGAGTTGCCCGAATCGATGTCCGCCGCGGCCTCGGTGATCGAGTCCGTGGACTGCTTGATGCCCGAGACCAGCTCGGTCAGCGTGTCTTCCATGGTGCCCAGGGCCGTGAGCAGGCGGCCGAAGTCGCCTTCGAGCTCGGACGAGAACTCCTGGCTCAGGTCGCCCGCCGCCACCGTCTCGGCGATCAGGATGGCCTGGTTCAGCGGGTGCACGATGCCGCTGCGCAGCAGCACGAAGGACGCCAGCGAGACCACGAACACGCCGGCCCCCAGCAGCAGCACCCACAGGCGCGCGCTCTCCAGGTGGCCCTGGCCGGCCCGGATGGCCTGCTCCAGGGGCGCGCGCTGCTCCGCGGTGAGCCCGGTGGCCGACCCCACCGCAGCGCGGTAGGCATCGTCGGCCTGGCCGATGCCCGAGCTGGCCACCACCATCAGTACCGCCACCAGCAAGGCAATGGCACCAAACGCCAGAATGAGGCGCGTTCCAATCTTCAAACGATCCAGGCCCATGGGATTCATCTCCGATATCAGTGTTGTATGTATTTATGGCGACCGTTGCATTCAACAATGTAGCGCGCGCACAACCTCACCCGAGTCTGCCACGCCTGTATCCATTTGAAACAACGGAACCATCGTAACAATCCCGGAAAGTGACTGCGCCAAAGGGTTGTTGTCGTGTGTCTGAGACAATTGGCAGGGTGGACATCTCCAATCTCATCCAAACCGTTCTGATCTATGCCCTGCCGGTGCTCTTTGCAATCACCGTGCACGAAGCTGCCCATGGCTATGCCGCTCGCCACTTCGGCGACAACACGGCGTTCATGATGGGCCGGATCACCCTCAATCCGCTCAAGCACATCGACCCCATCGGCACCATCCTGATGCCGCTGGTGCTGTACTTCGCCACCTCCGGGGCCTTCCTGTTCGGCTATGCCAAGCCGGTGCCGGTCAATTTCGGCAACCTGCGCAACCCCAAGCGGCACATGATCTGGGTCGCGCTCGCGGGACCGGCCTCGAATTTCTTCCAGGCCATCTTCTGGGCCGTCCTGCTGGTGCTGCTGCTTGGCATGGGCGTGACCGAGCGCTTCTTCATCGAGATGGCGCGCGCCGGCATCCTGGTCAACCTGGTGATGTGGGCCTTCAACCTGTTCCCGCTGCCCCCGCTCGATGGCGGCCGCATCCTGGTCGGCCTGCTGCCCTGGAAGGCGGCCCACATGGTCTCGCGCATCGAGCCCTTCGGCTTCTTCATCGTGATGGGCCTGGTGGTGGCCGGCGTGGTGGGCACCATCTGGCTGCGCCCGCTGATGTCGCTGGGCTATGGCGCCATCAACCTGCTGCTCACGCCGCTGATGGCCTTGCTGCGCTGAGCGGCTCCGCTTTTTCTCTCCCCCTTTTCGCAGAATCCGTTTCCCATGAGCACCACGCGCTTTCTCACCGGCATCACGACCACGGGCACTCCCCACCTGGGCAACTTCGTGGGTTCCATCCGCCCGTCGGTGGCGGCCAGCCTCACGCCCGGCGTGCAGAGCTTCTACTTCCTGGCCGACTACCACGCGCTCATCAAGTGCGAAGACCCGGTGCGCATCCAGCGCTCCACGCTGGAGATCGCGGCCAGCTGGCTGGCCGCGGGCCTGAACCCCGAAAAGGTCACCTTCTACCGCCAGTCCGACATCCCCGAGATTCCTGAACTCACCTGGCTCCTGACCTGCGTGACCGGCAAGGGCGTGCTCAACCGCGCCCACGCCTACAAGGCCAGCGTGGACAAGAACATGGCGGCCGAGCGCGATGCCGATGACGGCGTGACCGCGGGCCTGTTCATGTACCCCGTGCTCATGGGCGCCGACATCCTGATGTTCAAGGCCCACAAGGTGCCCGTGGGCCGCGACCAGATCCAGCACATCGAGATGGCGCGCGACATGGCCGCCAGCTTCAACCACCTGTACGGCGAGCACTTCGTGCTGCCCGAGGCCGCCATCGACGACCACGTGGCCACCCTGCCCGGTCTCGACGGCCGCAAGATGAGCAAGAGCTACGACAACACCATCCCGCTGTTCAGCTCGCGCGAGCAGCTCAAGAAGCTCATCGGCGGCATCCTGACCGACTCGCGCGCGCCCGGCGAGCCCAAGGAGGTGGAAGGATCGGCACTGTTCCAGATCTACCAGGCCTTCGCCACCGAGGCCGAGACCGCCGCCCTGCGCCAGCAGTATGCCGACGGCATTGCCTGGGGCGATGCCAAGCAGGTGCTGCTCGAGCGCGTGGACCAGGTGATCGCCCCCATGCGCGCGCAGTACGAAGAGCTGATCAACAACCCGGCCCGCATCGAGACCACGCTGCTGGCCGGTGCCGAGCGCGCGCGCGCGCTGGCCACGCCCTTCATCCGCGAGCTGCGCTCGGCCGTGGGCCTGCGCAGCCTGGTGCAGGCCGGCGCTGCCACCAAGGCGGCCAAGGCCGCCAAGGTGGCCCTGCCCTCGTTCAAGCAGTACCGCGAGGCCGATGGCAAGTTCTACTTCAAGTTCGTCGCGGCCGATGGCCGCCTGCTGCTGCAGAGCACGGGCTTCGATGCGCCCAAGGACGCCGGGCAGGCGATCGCCCAGCTGCAAAAGGACGGCAATGCGCTGCAGGCCCTGGCACCTCGCCTGGCGCCGGTGGATGGCGTTGCGCAGGCCGACGTGGAAGCGGCGCTGCAGGCGCTGGCCGAGGCTGCGGCGGCAGCCTGAGGCGCCCATGCCCCTGCGCGGCGGGACGCCAGGCTTGGCAACCTGCAGGCGCGCAACTCAATCCCGGTAGCGCAGCAGCGCCCACAAGGTGGGCCGCTCGCCGCTGCGCAAGCCCGTCTCCAGTGAGCCCACCAGCGTGAAGCGGCGATCTTGCGACTCCCAGCCGTGGGCCAAGGCCATGCTCCAGCCCGGCGGGCGCTGCAGGAAGTTGGCCTCATCGCGGTAGCGCATCCCGCGCCAGGTGAGCCGCAGCAGCGAAAAGCCGCGCCCCTCGTGCCGCCAGGTGGTCTGCCCCAGCGCCACATGGCGCGCGAAACCTGGCAGCAGGTTTCCGGAGAACCCCTCCCCCGTATTGCGCGAATCGGTATGGATGTAGCTGCCCAGAACGCTCCAGCGCGGCCCCAGCAGGTGGTTGACGGACACGCTGGACTGGACCAGATGCCCCTGTCCGAACACCGGCGTCTCCTCGTAGGTGTTCAATGAAGTCTGTGCGCTGAGCACGACGGGCGCGACCGTATTGATGTTGTCGAACAAGGCCGCCGTGTTCATGGCGAACAGCCGCCCGTCGCGGGCCACCAGGTTGTGGATGCGCTGGCCTGAAAGGCTGGCGCCCAGGAAGGTGGACGGCCCCAGTTCCCAGTCCAATTGCAGCGCGTGCTTGCGTGCCAGGCTGCCTGGCAGCAGGTACTGGTTGTCCACGGCGATGGCACCGGTGGACACCGGCGCGAGCGTGTGCGTACCGGGGGCACGCATGCTCTCCTGCCAGGCCCAGTGCAGGGCCCGCCCGGGGCCCAGCCGCACGCTGGCACCCACACGCGGCAGCAACTTGCGGCGGCGCGCGGTACCGTCGAATTGCGGATCCAGCAGGTCCTGGCCCGCCGTGTCGGTGAAGCGGTCGCTCTGGGCGGTGGAGAGCCTGGGCCAATAGGCTTCCGCCATCACGCTCCACGGTCCGCTGCGCCACTCCCCTGCCATCCAGGGCATGTCATAGCGTTCGGTGTTGGCCCGAGGGCTGACCACCTGCGCATCGGCAATCGCGCTGTCCGTATCACGGGTCACGCGCTCCCAGCCGGCACTGAAGCGGTGTGGCCCCTGCAGCAGGGTATGGCGCAGGAACAGGCCCTTCTCTTCGCTTGCATAGTGGTAGTCCTGCGGTCCGAAGCGCGCATCGTCCAGCACCAGGCCGGAGGTCTGGCGCCCCCCGTGCACCTGGATCCAGGTCTGGATGTCGGCGGACCAGCGCCACGATCCCCCGGCGTCCGTGCGGCGTGCGCGGGTCTCAGCGCCGCCCGTGAAGGTGATGCCGTTGCCAAAATCGCGCCCGTCCGGAAAACGGTAGCGCAGGGTGCTGTCCGTATGCTGCAGGAAAAGGGAGAGGCTTTCACTGGGTTTGGCACCGACGGCGATGGCCAGATCCGGGGACGACAGGCGATAGCGCGATGCAGCGGGCCCTTCGCGCGGCCACATCTGGATGTCCTGCCCCCGCACCAGCCAGGCCACAGGGATGGGCGCCGTCGCAAAGCCACGGTGGCCTGCATCGACCGTGGCGTTGTGCCGCAGCGGGTTGCGTTCGGCGCTCGCCCCCGCACTCCATTCACTGCCGGTGGACAGCAGCAGCGGTGCACGCTTTTCGCTGGCACCGAACACCGTGGGGTCGGTCAGGTAGCCCTGGAACAGTTCGGAGCGGCGATTGAAGTCGCTTTCGTAGCGGTCGGACAGGAAGAAGTGGCTGCCGGCCCACAGGGGGTAGTACGAGGCTGCGGCATAGGCCCGTGCCCAGTGCTCCATGCCGAAGTCACCCAGTGCCTTGCCCAGACTGGCCGACCCTCGGCTGTCCGACGCCAGCGGATTGAGCGACTTGAGGAAAGGCAGCCGCACAAGCGCCTCTCGCGCTGCGGCGATCGCCTGCACGGGCTGCCCGCTGTCGTTGCGAAGGGTGGATTCGATCTGCCAGGGCAAGGGATCGTTCGGGTCGGCGACGCGGGCGCGCGCCAGCGAGTCGAGCGCCGCCGCTTGCTCGCCCAGCTGGTACTCGGCCACGGCCAGCCAGACCTGGGCGCGCGCATAGCGCGGCTCGATCACCAGGGCCTTGAGCAGCTGGCTGCGCGCCGCCCCGGGGTCGCCCTGCTGCAGCGCCAGCAGGCCTGCACCGGCCAGGCTCACATAGTCATCGCCGGCCTGGGCCAGCGCGGCGTCAAAGCCCGTACGCGCATCGCCCAGGCGCAGGGCCTCTGCCGCCAGGGTGGCCTGCTCGCCCTGGTAGGCGGGCTGCGCGGGCGCCAGCGCCACGGCACGCGCCAGGGCCTCGCGCGCACCGCGCAGATCACCCCGCTCGCGCAGGGCGCGCCCCAGGCCCCACTGGGCTGCGGCCTGGTCGGTAGCAGGCTCCCGCCGTGCCTCGGCACCGGCCACCGCTCGCCGGTACAGGGCAATGGCTTCCTCGCCCCGGCCTTCCAGGCGCTGCCAGTCGGCGTCGGCCAGCAGCAGCGCAGTGGCCTCGGGTGCCTGCGTGCGTGCGGTACCGAGCCAGGCGCGCGCCTCAGGGTTCTGGTCCAGCGCCAGCAGCAGCTCGGCCCGGCGCGCGGCGGTGCGCGGGTCCTGCGTGCGCTGCCAGGCGGCGGCCAGGCGCTGCTGGGCCGCGTCCATGCGGTCGTCAAAGACGTCGAGGTCGGCCAGCAGCAATTCCACCACGGCCCCGCCCTGCCCGCTGGCAGACAGCGCCAGCAACCGCTCGCGTGCGCGCGGCCACTGGCCCGTGCGCAGGTCGTCACGGATCGCGGCCAGCGGCGGTGCCACGGCGTCACCCTGCAGTTCCACCCAGCGCGTGGCGTCCACCGGGTTGGCCATGACCCACTGCACGCGCTCGCGCGGGCGCACCAGCAGGCGCTTGACCGGTGCCTTGCCAGGCTCCACATAGCCCTGCTCGGCAGGCCCCAGTTCCACCCGGCCGAAGGCATTGGAAAGATCCACCTGGCCCGACAGCACGGTGAGCGTGGTGCGCCCCGCCGCATCGACCTCCACGTCCCAGTCGGTACCACGCACCACGGCCAGGGCCGCCGGGGTCTGCAGCTGCAGCGAGGCCGGGGTCTTCTTGGTGCGCGCCCACAGGCGCCCGGCAGCCAGCTCCAGCAGGGTGCGCTCGGGCTGCGATGCGCACAGGCGCAACTGGGCATTGGCCGACATGCGGATCTGCGTGCGATCGGCCAGCAGCAGCGCGGCCGACGACAGCTCCAGGGTGCGCACGCCCGCACCCGCACCCAGTTGCTGGGCCAGCACGGCGGGCGACCAGGGCCCCTCGCCGGGCGGCCGGGTCTGGCCCTGGCCGGCCAGGGCCACGATCTGCGCGGCCACGGTATCGGGGGCCACGGACACCCCGGCGCACTGCGCCCAGGCACTGGGCAGGCACAGGGTGGCAGCCAGGGCAATGGGGGTCTTGATCCACAGGTGTGTCGATGGCATGGCGGGGCCTTTCCGGGTACTCATTTGTCCAGCGCATGCGCAAAGACAGCGCCCGCTGCCACCGGCGCCCGGGCGCTGGCCAGTGTCTGCACCTGCGCCTGCAGCCGGTCGGCCTGGGCCGCCCACAGCGGTGCCAGGTGCACGGCCCGGGCCCGCCACTCGGCGCAGCACGCCAGGGCCTCGTCCCAGCGGCCCGCATGCACATGGGCCTGCAAAACCAGGCTGGTGGCCACCAGCGGCGCATCGTCGCAGGGGGTGTAGACATCGATGCCGCTGCTGCGCCCGGCCAGCACCACGGCGTCGAGCCAGAGCAGGGGTGGCGGCTGCGCCCCCTCCCGCGGCAAGGCGCTGCGCGTGGCCTCGGACAGCAGGATGCCGGTACCGAAGGCCTTGTTCGCGCCTTCCAGGCGGGCCGCGGTATTCACCGCATCGCCCACGGCGGTGTAGGTGAAGCGGCCTTCGGAGCCCAGGTGGCCCACCGCCGCCTCGCCGGTGTGCAGGCCGATGCGCAGCTGCAGCTCGGCAAAGGGGGTGCCCGCCCACTGGCTGCGCAGGGCCTGCATTTCCCGCTGCATCTCCTGCGCGCAGGCCAGGGCGCGTGCCGCGTGCTGCGGCTCGGCCACGGGGGCGTTCCAGAAGGCCATGACGGCATCGCCGATGAACTTGTCGAGCGTGCCACCGTGGCGGTGCACGGCATAGGTCATGCGCGTGAAGTAGGCGTTGAGTGCACGGGCCACGCCCTCGGGTGGCAGGCGCTCGCTGGCCGAGGTGAAGCCCGCCAGGTCCGAGAACAGCAGCGTGAGCTCGCGCCGCTCGCCGCTGATGGCCGGCGCGGTGCCGCTGGCGATCAGCGCGCTGACCACGGCCGGCGGCACATAGCGGCCGAAGTCCAGGCGCAGGCGCTCGCGCTGGCGCCGCTCGCGCCAGTAGCTGTCGGTCGCGCCGACGTTGAAATGCAGCGCCAGTGCCACCAGCGTGGGCAGCGTGGGCCACCACACGCCCTGCAGGTAGGCCCAGAGCCCGCCGATCAGCGCCAGCAGGGCCAGCGCCACGCTCAGCCACACGGCCAGCCAGCCACGCCAGCGGCGCGTGAGCGCGGCCACCACGGCAACGGCCGCCGCGGCCTGCAGCAGCGGGCCCGCCGGGTGCGCGGGCACGATCCAGTCGCCCGTGAGGCCATTGATGAGGGCCGTGGCATGCAGCATCACGCCCGACTGCGTGCCCTGGCCCAGGGTGCGCAGCGGCGTGGTGAACTGGTCCACGCCGCCCACCGGCGTGTTCTGGCCCAGCAGCAGCAATCGCCCCTGCAGCGCGCCGGGCGCCAGCTGCCGCGCCGGGTCCAGCGCCTGGGTGTAGTGCACATAGGGCAGCGCCACCTCGGGCGCGTAGTAGCGCAGCAGCGCACCGGGCGGGGGCGGCACCACGCTGCGGCCCGCGGCCTGCGCCAGCACGCGCCACATCGCATCGGCGTGCAGCGGCGCGCTGCGCTGCACGCCATCGTCGTCGGGCTGCATGCCCACGTCGCCGTGCAGCGCCTGGCCGAAGATCGAGCGCAATGCCTGCTGGTACTGCGCCACCTGGCCGCTGTGCACGGCCACCCGGGCGCTGGCCAGCACCACGGGCATGCGCCCCTGCAGGGCACGCCCGAGGGCGGCGTCGTCCTCGGGGGACTGGGCAGTGGACAACAGCAGGTCGATACCGAGCCCCGCCGCGCCGGTCGCGGAAAGCGCTTCGACCAGTTGCGCATGCAGGCGGCGCGGCAGCGGCGGCGCGGCCTGCAGGGCCGCGAGGCTGGGCTCGTCGATGCCGATGACCACCACGCCCGCATCGGGCCGCACGGGCGCGGTCAGGCTGCTGAAGAGATCGTATTCCAGCCGCTGCAGCGGCTGCCATACCGGCAGATGGTGTAGCACGGCCAGCAACACCAGCGGCACCAGCAAGCGCAGCGCCCACTGGCGCCCCGCGTCCCTTGCCACTGCCGACCGGATCCAGGCCATACGTTCTTCCGTCAGTTGTAACGTACTGTATCGCAGGGGGGAGGCAGCGCAAGGGGTTCAGACCCCGGGGTTACAAATGGGGCGCGGCTTTTTGCCCCACCGTCCCTTAGACTGCCCTCCAACACGGGGAGAATCCCATGAAAGCACTGATCGCCTCGGCCACCCTGCTCGCCCTGCTGGCGGGCTGCGAATCGGCCACCATCCGCCCACCGTCGGGCCCCATGGCCTCGGGCCGGGACCGCACCTTCAGCGTGCCGGTCTATGGCAACGACGCCTCGCCGGCCTACAACGCCGCCACCCGGGAGTGCCAGAAGCTGGCGCTGTTCCCCAAGCTGCTGCGCAACGAGGGTTCGCGCCTGGTCTTCGAGTGCGTGAGCGACAACCCCAACCGCTGAGCCCGATGGCCCGGTGCCGAACGGCCGCCACCACCGCCGTCCTCGTGCTGGCCGCTGCCCTGCCCGCGCAGGCCCAGATGCGCCACGACAGGCAGCACCCGGTGTGGACCAACAGCCTGGGCATGCCGTTCGTGAAGGTGCCCGCCGGCAGCTTCGTGATGGGCGGGCCCGAGGCGCCCGACGTGCTGGCGCGGGCCTACCCGCAGCTGGAGCCCAAGCGCTTTGCCGAGCTGGTCGATGAAGGCCCGGCCCACCGGGTGGTCATCCGCCAGGCCTTCTACCTGGGGCAGCACGAGGTGACGGTGGGCCAGTTCCGGCGCTTCCTGCAGGCCTCGGGCTACCAGCCCGAGTCGGAGGCCGACGGCACCGGCGGCTATGGCTACAACCCCCGCTACGACCCGGCCACGACCCGTCGCGGCGATGCCTTCGAGGGGCGCGACCCGCGCTACTCCTGGCGCAACCCGGGGTTTGCGCAGGGTGACGACCACCCCGTGGTCAACGTCACCTGGAACGACGCACAGGCCCTGGCCCAATGGCTGAGCCGCACCGAAGGCCAGCGCTACCGCCTGCCCACCGAGGCCGAGTGGGAGTACGCCTGCCGTGCCGGCACGCGCACCCGCTACCCGCACGGAGACGACCCCGAGGGCCTGCTCCAGAACGCCAACACCTTCGACCAGGAGGCCGCACCCCACTGGGAGCGCTGGCGCCAGCATGCCCTGCGCAGCAGCGATGGCCATGCCTTCACCGCGCCCGTGGGCAGCTACGCGCCCAACGCCTTCGGCCTGCAGGACATGCTGGGCAATGCCTGGGAGTGGGTGGCCGACTGGCATGGCGACAGCTACTACGCCGAGTCGCCCGCCGTGGACCCCGGGGGCCCGGCCGAGGGCAGCGTGCGCGTGCGCCGCGGTGGGTCCTGGCACACCTGGTCGTTCTATGCACGCTGCGGCTACCGCAACTGGAACAGCCCGCAGACCCGCTACACCCTGGTGGGCATGCGGCTGCTGCGTGAAATCGCACCCGCCGCGGCCGCCCGGCCTGGCGCGCGCCCTGTCGCCGCGCGCCGCCTGGCATCGCCCGTGGTACGGTGAACAACTGTCAAACTTGGTGATCCCCAAGATGGGGCATGGAATGGACTGCCGCACATCGCGAATAATGCGGGGTGAATCTTGAACGGAACGGAGAACCATGCGCATAGCGGCGTTAGACGACGATGCGCTTCAGCTGGATCTGATCAAACAGGCCACCGAAGCGATGGGCCATGTGTGCCACACCCACCTGACCGGTGCCGCGCTGATGCGCGAGATGCGCCGCGAGACCTTCGACCTGCTGATCGTGGACTGGCACCTGCCCGACACCACCGGCCCCGAGGTGGTGCGCTGGGTGCGCGAGAACGTGGGCAAGCAGTTGCCCATCCTGTTCGTGACCAACCGGCAGGAAGAGCGCGACATCGTCGAAGGCCTGGGCAGCGGGGCCGACGACTTCATGGTCAAGCCCGTGCGCATCGGCGAGCTCAATGCCCGCGTGGGGGCACTGCTGCGCCGCGCCTACCCACAGAGCACCAGTGGCGCGCTGGATTTCGGGCGCTACAAGTTCTACCCCGAGTCGCGCTCGCTGGAGGTCAATGGCCAGGTGGCCGAGCTCAAGAACCGCGAATACGACCTGGCGCTGTTCCTGTTCCAGAACATGGGGCGCCTGCTTTCGCGCGACCACCTCAAGGAGGTGATCTGGGGCCAGGGCTCGGACGTGCTTTCGCGCTCGCTCGACACCCATGTCTCGCGCCTGCGCACGCAGCTGGACCTGCGCCCGGTCAACGGCTACTTCATCACCGCGGTGTATGGTGTGGGCTACCGCTTCGAAGCCGTGGAGCCTGATCGCAAGCCGTGATGCGCCCCCCGGGCTTCCACAGCGAAGCCCGCCCCTCGAGAATGATGAAGACCGCCGCAGCCTGCGGCCCGTAGGAGAGTTGACGTGGTCATCCACCGCCTTGCATTGCCCCTGTCCGCCGCCGCCATGTTCGTGGCGGGCCTCGGCTGCGCGCATGCGCAAGCCACCCCCACTGCCCCTTCCGACACGCAGACCGACGAAATCCCGCACACGGTACGGGCCGGCGACACCCTCGAAGGTCTGGCCAACGCCTACCTGGACAATCCGCGCCAATGGCCGCTGCTGCAGCAGCGCAACAAGGTGGCCGACCCCAGGCGCCTGCAGCCGGGCTCCACCGTGTGGATCCCCGTGCGCCTGCAGCCGCAGGCATCGGCCCAGGTGGAGTTCGTGCAGGGCAATGCCACGGCACAGCCCCAGCGGGGCGAGGCGCAGGCGCTGGCGCCAGGTGCCCGGCTGGACGAAGGCACGCGCCTGCAGGTGGGGCCGGACAGTTTCGTCGCCGTGCGCCTGGCCGACGGCACGCTGGTGCGCGTGCAGCCCCAATCCGACCTGCAGTTGCGCCAGCTGCGCCGCCGCGGACGCGCGGGCAGCATCCAGTCGGTGATGGAGATGCGCGCCGGCAGTGTGGAGTCGAGCGTCGCCCCCAGCACCGATGCGCTGCGCCGTTTCGAGATCCGAACACCGCGCGCCGTGACCAGCGTGCGCGGCACCGAATTCGGCGTGGCGCTGGCGGCCTCGGGCCAGGCGACTGCCTCGGTACTCGAAGGCACGGTGGCCGTACAGTCCCGCGCCGAGAATGCCCCGCAGCCGGTTGCCGACGCCACCCTGCTGGCCCGCGGACAAGGCCTGTCGGTGGCGCCCGACGGCACCCTGGGTGCCCCGCGCCCGCTGCTGGCCCCGCCCGACCTGTCCACCGTGCCGGCGCAGCTGCATGACCTGGGCCTGCTGGCCATCAACCTGCCGGCCACGCCCGGCGCCAGCGGCTACGTGGCCCAGGTGGCCCGCGATGCAGCCCTGACGCAGGTACTGCGCAGCGGCCGCTTTGCCAACGGCCAGCTACGCTGGGCCGCGCTCGACGATGGCAGCTACCACCTGGCCGTGCGCGCCGTGGACGAGGCCGGCATTGCCGGCCTGCCCGCCACGCGCCCCATCACCATCAAGACCCGGCCGGTGCCGCCGCTGTACCAGCAGCCTGCCCCCGGTGCCGTGCTGCCGCGCGTGACCGGCAGCCTGCGCTGCACCGAAGTGCCCGGGGCCCGCTGGTACCGCATCCAGGTGGCGGCCAGCGCGGATTTCGCCACCCCGCTGCTGGACGAGGGACGCCTGAACCCCTGCCAGCTGACGCTGGCCACACTGCCCCTGGGCAACTACTTCTGGCGCGCGGCCACGGTCGCGGAGCTCGCGGGCGGTGCGCTGGACCAGGGGCCGTTCGCACCCGCGCAGCCCTTCACCGTGGCGCAGCAGCCCGCCGCGCTGGACCTGTCTTCCATGCAGGCGACGGATGGCGACACCATCGTGCGCCTGCACTGGCCGGCCCAGGCCGGCCAGCGCTTCCGCGTGCAGCTGGCGCCGGACCTGGAGTTCAGCAAGGTCCTGCAGGACACCCAGCTCGACGAACCGCGCTGGACCTCCGCGGCCGACCTGCCTGCGGGCACCTACTTCGTGCGCATCCAGGTGCTCGACCCCTCGGGCCTGCAAAGCGAGTTCTCACCGCCGCGCAGCATCCGTGTAGGCACGGGGCTGAACACGAGCTCCGGGCTGCCCCTGTCCACCATGGGCGGTGAGCCCGTGCGCCGTCCCTGAGCCCCTTGCGGTCGATGCCCACGCAGCACTCCCGCACGCGCAACCAGCAGCGGCGGGTCGAATGGGCCGCCATCGCGCTCACGCTGCTGGCCCTGGTGGCATGGCTGAGTGCACCGAGCGCACTGCCGCGCACCAACCACCTGGTGCAGGACACCGGCTTGCGCCTGGTGTCGCGCCCGCCGCAGCCCGGCATCGCCGTGATCGCGGTGGACGACCGCAGCATCGGCGTGATCGGCCGCTGGCCCTGGCGGCGCGCCCTGCATGCCCAGCTGATCCAGAACGTGTCGCGCCAGGCACCGCTGGTGATCGGCATGGACGTGCTGTTCAACGAAGAAGACCTCGACTACCCCGAGGACGATCTGCTGCTGACCGATGCCGTCGCCAGGAGTGGCCGGGTGGTGCTGCCGGTGATGCAGCGCCATGGCCCGTACGAACCGGGCGATGGTGCCGACCGGCCGATGCCCGCGCTGGAGCAGGCCGCCGCCCGGCTCGGGCATGTGCACGTGGCCACGGACGAGGACGGCGTGGTGCGCAGCCTGTATGCTCGCGAGGGACCGGCCAGCGCGCCCTGGCAGCACTTCAGCATCGCCATGCGCTGCGTGGCCACGCCATCCCTCGGTGGCTGCCCGCCGGCGCGCTGGAGCGACCCCCCTGCCGACGGCGCCCGCTGGGAACGTGCGGGCCGCCGCCTGATCCCCTACGCGGGCGGGCCGGGGCACTTCACCACCTACTCCTACATCGACGTGCTGCGCGGTGAGGTGCCAGCCGATGCCTTCCGCGGCAAGTACGTGCTCGTGGGCTCGATCGCCGCCGGGCTGGGCGACATGTTCGCCACCCCGGTGGGCCAGGAGTCGCGCCTGATGCCGGGCGTGGAAGTCATCGCCCAGGTGCTCGACGCCGACCTCGCGGGGGTGCACATCCACAGCGCACCGCCGGCGCTGAACATGGCCTTCAACCTGCTGCCGGTGGTGCTGGCGCTGCTGGCGCTACTGCTGCTCGGCCCCTTCGCCGCCCTGCTCACCAGCATTGCACTGGGCGCCCTGACCCTGGCCCTGGCCGTGCTGCTGCCCGCCTGGAGCGGCCTGCAATTCGCGCCCGCTGCGGCCTTGATCGGGCTGGTGCTGGCCTACCCGCTGTGGAGTTGGCGGCGCCTGAGTGCCGCGGCCCAGTTCCTCAGGCTGCAGATGGAGAACCTGCAGCGCCAGGGCCTGGTGATCCCGCTGCGCGGCCCGGCGGCCAGCAGCGGCGACTTCCTGGAGCGGCGCATCAACGCGGTGGAATATGCCTCGCGCCAGCTGCGCGACATGCACCACTTCGTGAGCGAGAGCCTGCAGCAGCTGCCCTCGCCCACCATGGTCTGCGACACCGAGGGCCGCATCCTGCTGGCCAACACGGCCGCGCGGCGGCACCTGCTGGGCGTGGCCGAGGTCGAGGGCGACCCGATGGTCTGGCCCTTGCAGGGCCGCCAGATCGCCGATGTGCTCGGCGACCTGATCGACATCGCCACCGAGCAGCCGCTGGTGACCCCGGAGCGGCTGGCCAGCCGCAACCTGCCCGCGCGCCGCGAGGGGCGCGATGCCAAGGGCCGCAGCGTGCTGGTGCAAAGCCGCCAGTTCACCGACCTGGCGCAATCGGGCTGGCTCGTGACCCTGGTGGACCTGACCGAGATCCGCAGCGCGCTGCAGCAACGTGACGAGGCCATGCACTTCATCTCGCACGACATCCGCGCGCCCAATGCATCCATCCTCACGCTGCTGGAGATGCACCAGGCCTATCCGGGCCGCATGTCGGACGCTGAACTCATGCAGCTCATCGCGCGCTATGCCAAGACTTCGCTGGGCATGGCCGAGAACTTCATCCAGCTGGCCAGTGCCGAATCGCAGGCGATGCGGCGCGAACCCCTGGACCTGGTGGACGTGCTGCACCAGACCGTGGACGAGGTCTGGGTGCTGGCGCGCGACGCAGATGTGCAGGTGCTGGTGGCCGGGGCGCCGGAGACCGCCCCGTTCATGGGCGACCGCTCGCTGCTGTGCCGCGCGCTGGCCAATGTGGTGAACAACGCCGTCAAGTACAGCCCACGGGGCACCACCGTCCATTGCACCTTGGCAGAGCGGCCCGGCAAGTGGGTGCTGGCGGTGCGCGACGAAGGTCCCGGCATTGCCCCCGCATTGCAGGACAAGCTGTTCGCCCCCTTCCAGCGCCTGCATGACCGCAGCCACCCCGGCATCGCCGGCGTGGGGCTGGGGCTGGCCCTGGTGCGCACCGTCGTGCAGCGCCATGGCGGCAGCATCGAGGTCGAGAGCGACGAAGGCAAGGGCGCGGAATTCAGGCTGGTGCTGCCCCAGGGCGAGGCACCTGCGCAGTAGCCGCCGCCACCGATGGCCGTCAGGCCGTGGCTTCGGCTTCCAGGTGCACCGGGTCGGCCAGGGCATCGCCCTCACCGGCCAGCAGGCCGATGCAGTCGAGCGCCGTGGGTGGATCGCAAGGCTTGGCATACACGCGCAGCGCAATGTCCTGCGCGGCGGGCGAGAAAAACAGCCATAGCTTGTCCGCCTGCTTGTCGTAGCACGAGAACAGCGCGCGCTTGGAACCTGCCGGCGAGACCAGGAACTGCGACATGAACATCTGCTGGATGCGCTGGGTGGGCTCAAAGGCCTGGGCATCGTTGCCCAGCGATAGCTTGTACCAACTTTTCATGGAAGCCTTCCTTTCGACCGCGAGGTCTGTTGTGTCTGGCTCCATGGTATTTTTGGACACGGGATTCCTGGCCTCCCGCAGCACCCGAAGACCTGTAGGACGGGCGCCACTGCGGCCGCAGGAGCCGCTGGCGGCCAACGACCTGCGGGAGGATCCCCTATGATGGCGGCACACCATCTGTACCGGTCCAGCTTGAGAGGTTGTCGGCATGTTCCATGTTCGACCTCTCTTCCCTCCTGCAGGGCTTTATTCTGGGCCTCGGTGTCTTTCTGTGCCCCGGGCCCAAGGACATCCTCATCCTGCGCGAGGCCCTGGCGGGCCGGCCCGCAGCAGTGCTGATCGGCGTGGGCGTGGGCAGCGATGCCGCCCTGATCGCCCTGGGCATCCTGGGCCTGTCGGCCGTGTTGAACTAGGCCCCGGGCTGGCAGGCTGCGGCCCTGTGGCTGGGCATCGGCCTGCTGCTGGTGCATGGCGCCAAGGCCCTGCGCAGTGCCTTGCACCCCGTTCATGAACCACGCCCGGGCCCCGCGCCGGATCGGTCCGCAGGCTTGCGACCTGTGCTGCTGACCTCCTTGCTGAACCCGGCCGCCTGGATGGACACGGTCCTCGTCATCGGCACCGTGGGTGCCTCGCTGGCCCCCGGTGCCCGACCGGGCTTTGCCGCCGGGGCCGTGGCTGCGTCGCTGTTGTGGTTTGTCGCCCTGGTGGCGGGTGCCGGGCATGCGCGGCGCCACATGGCGTCTGCGCGCACCGGGCGCCTGCTCGACGCGGGCGTGGCCCTGGCCATGCTGGGCATGGCGGCCTACCTGGCCTGGGCTCAGTGCTTGCCCAGGTAGGCTTCGCGCACGGCGGGGTCTTCCAGCAGGGCCCGGGCCGGGCCCGACGAGGCGATCTCGCCGGTCTTGAGCACATAGGCCCGGTCGGCCACCTTGAGCGCCTGGTTGGCCATCTGCTCCACCAGCAGGATGGTCATGCCGCGCTGCTTGAGCGCGCGGATCACGCCGAAGATCTCCTTGACGATCAGCGGCGCCAGGCCCAGCGAGGGCTCGTCGAGCAGCAGCAGGCGCGGGCGCGCCATCAGTGCCCGGCCGATGGCCAGCATCTGCTGCTCGCCACCGCTCAGGGTGCCGGCCATCTGGTGCTGGCGCTCGCGCAGGCGCGGGAAGGTGGTGAACTGCGCTTCCAGGTCCGAGCCGACGGATGCATCGCCCGCAGGCCGCAGGTAGGCGCCCAGCAGCAGGTTGTCGCGCACGCTCTGGTCCGGGAACACCTGGCGCCCCTCGGGCGACTGGGCGATGCCCAGGGCCACGCGCCGGTGCGCCGGCGTGCGCGCCAGGTCCTGGCCGTCGAACACAATGCGCCCGCCAGCACAGTGCTCCAGGCCCGAGATGGCCTTCATCAGCGTGCTCTTGCCCGCGCCGTTGCCGCCGATGAGGGTCACCACCTCCCCGGCCGCCACCGTGAGGCTCACACCCTTCAGGGCCTGGATGGCGCCGTAGTTCACTGCGAGTTGTTCGATTTGGAGCATGGACGACGCCTCAGGCAGGGACAGGGGATGGTGTGGCGACGGCGATGCTCTCCTCCTCGTCATCCACGCCCAGGTAGGCGGCGACGACCCTGGGGTCCACCTGCATGGCCGCCGGCGTGCCCTCGGCGATCTTGGCACCGTAGTCGAGCACCACCACGTGGTCGGACACGGCCATCACCAGGTCCATGTGGTGCTCGATCAGCAGCACGGTGATGCCCTTGGCGCCGATGCGCCGGATCAGCTCCGTCAGCGCCTGTGTCTCCTGCGGGTTCAGGCCGGCAGCCGGCTCGTCGAGCAGGAGCAGGCGCGGCTGGGTGGCCAGCGCACGGGCCAGCTCCAGCCGGCGCTGCAGGCCATAGGGCAGGCTGCCGGCCTCGTCGTGGGCACGGTCGAGCATGCCCACGAACTGCAGCAGCCGCACCGCCTCCTCGCGCGCCTGACGCTCCTCGCGCCGCGCCGCGGGCAGGCCCAGCAGGCTGGCCCCGAAGCCCACGCGCAGGTGCGGGTGCAGGCCCACCAGCACGTTGTCCAGCACGCTCATGTGGGTGAACAGCTTGAGGTTCTGGAACGTGCGCCCTATGCCCAGCCGGCAGATCTGGCTGGTGCGCACGCGGGCGATGCCCTGGCCTGCGAATTCGATGCTCCCCCGGTCCGGCGCCACGATGCCCGAGAGGATGTTGAGCAGCGTGGTCTTGCCGGCACCGTTGGGGCCGATCAGCGCATGCACATGGCCCGCGCGCAGCGACAGGCTGACCTCGTTGGTCGGCACCACGCCGCCATAGGCCTTGTACAGCCCGCTGGCGTTGAGCATCACGCCCCCGGCCGGTGCCCCCGCGGCCTGGCGCGGCTGCCACTCGCCCTGCACCACCGGCAATGGCGGCGCCTGCTGCAGCCGCGGCCACAGGCGCCGCCCGAGCCGCTGCAGCGAGCCGGCCAGGCCCTGGGGCATGGCATAGAGCGCAAACAGCAGCAGCGCCCCGTAGGTGAAATGCTGCAACCCGGGCCAGCGCGCGAGGAAGGCGTCGAGCAGCGTGAGGGCGATGGCGCCCACCGCCGGACCCATGACGGACGGGCCGCCGAACAGCACGATGAGCAGCAGGAAGATCGACAGGTTGAAGCTGATGAAGTCGGAGTTGATGTACTGGTTCTGCTGCGCCACCAGGGCCCCTGCCACGCCGCAGGTGACGGCGCTGAGGACGAAGGCCAGCACCTTGGTGCGGTAGACGTCGATGCCCACGCTCTCGGCCGCCACCTCCGCCGCCTGCACGGCCTGGAAGGCGCGGCCGTACTTGCCCCCGAGCAGGGTACGCAGCAGGAGGTGGGTGGCCAGCGCAAAGGCCAGCACCAGCCAGGCCCAGCCGCGCATGTCCAGCATGCGCCCGCCGATGGACGGCGGCACGATGCCGTAGATGCCCTGCTGGCCGCCAAAGGGCACCTGCCATTCGGTCACGATCTTCTCGACCACGATGCCGAAGCCGATGGTGACCATGGCCAGCGACGGCCCCTTGACGCGCAGCGAGGGCAACGCGATCAGCACGCCGAAGAGCCCCGCCACCACGGCCGCGGCCAGCAGCGCCAGCCAGGGGTTCCAGCCGGCCTGGGCCGTGAGCAGCGCCGCCGTGTAGGCCCCGGCAGCGAACAGGCCGGCATGGCCGAGCGACTTCTGCCCGCTCCAGCCGACCAGCACGTTCAGGCCGGCGGCAGCCAGGTAGTACATGCCGGCCGTGAAGATGATCTTGAGATGGAAGTCGTTGCTGATCGCCAGCGGGACCAGCACGGCCGCCGCAGCGGCGGCGATGAACGCAAGGGTATGGGTGCGCATGGTGCGGTCAGACCTTCTCGAAAGGCTTCTGGCCGAACAGCCCTTCGGGCTTGACCACCAGCACCAGGATGATGAGCGCGAAGACCGTGATCTCGCGCAGCTCGGCCCGCCACAGGCCCACCAGGGCTTCGATGCAGCCCAGCATGAACCCGCCGGCAATGCAGCCGCGCGGGTTGGTGAGCCCGCCCACGATGGCCGACGAAAACGCCTTGAGCGCGATGGCCAGGCCCATGAAGACCGAGGCCGTGGTGATGGGCGCGATCAGCAGGCCGGCCAGCCCTGCCAGGCTCGACGAGATCACGAAGGCCAGCACCACGATGGCGCCGACGTTGATGCCCATGAGGGCCGCGGCCTGCTTGTTCACCGCCACCGCACGCACGGCCTTGCCGACCTTGGTGCGGCGCAGCACATGGTCCAGCACCAGCATGATCACGGCCGTGACGCACAGCACCAGGATCTCCTGCGCGCGGATGCCGGCCCCGGCGATGCGGATCACTTCGTCGCCCAGCGGCGAAGGCATGGCCATGGAGCCAGGGCCCCAGATGGCCAGCGCCGTGTTCTGCACGATGATGCCGAAGCCGATGGTGCTCATGACCCAGGCCATGCCGGTGGCACCGACGAAGGGCCGCACCGCCGTGAAGTACAGCACCACACCCAGCAGCGCCAGCACCGCCAGCGACACCACGAGTGCCAGGCCATAGCGCGCAAACGTCACGTCGGCCGCGGCCAGCACGCCCGTGTGGCCCTTGCCCGAGAGCAGCAGCAAGGAGGCCACCGCGATGAAGGAGCCCGCGACCAGGAACTCGCCCTGGCCGAAGTTGAGCGTCTTGGTCGTCGTGTGGGTGATGCTGAAACCCAGGGCGACGAGCGCATAGATTCCACCGAGGGCCAGGCCGCTCAGCAAGGCTTGCAGGACATTGGTCATGGGCTGTGGGGCTCCGCTCTGGCGCGCTGGGCGCGCATCACTTCTTGTAGTCGGCCGGCGTCAGCGCCTTGGTGATGGCGTCTTCATAGGCCGACACCTTGCCATCGCGCCAGCGCGCCAGGTGGAAGTCGGCGACCGACAGGGCCTCATGGTCGCCCTTGGCAAACGGCTTCTGGTAGAGCTTGACCACGCCCTGGGTGTCGGGCAGGCCGTTCTCCAGCGTGGCGGCGAGCTTGTCGCCATCGGTGCTGCCAGCCTTCTTCACGGCGGCGGCCAGCAGCATCACCGAGTCGTAGGACTGCGCGGCCGCCACGAAGGTGGGCAGTTGCGGGTAGCGCTCGCGCACGCGGGCCGCCAGTGCCACGGCGCGCGGGTTGCTGTCCTCGGCCGTGGAGGTGGCGAAGATGATGTGCTCGGCCAGTTTCTTGCCCGCCGTGTTGAGCAGCGGCGTGCTCATGTTGCCCCAGGTGCCCAGCGTGGTCGGCATGTAGTTGATCTTCTCCATGCTGCGCAGCAGCTGGGCATTGGCATCGGCCAGGCCGTAGACGATGAGCGTGTCGGCCCCGGCATCGCGGATCTTGGCCAGCTGCGAGGTCATGTCCGTGTCCTTGGGGCCGAACTTCTCCACCGCCACGGCCTTGTTGCCGTGCAGGGCCAGCACCTCGGTCAGGTCCTTCACGCCCTGCTGGCCAAAGCCCGTGGAGTCGGCGATGAAGGCGATCTTCTGGTTCTTGGTGGCCTTGACGGCGTAGGCGATGAGCAGCGCCACTTGCTCGCGGTCCACCATGGAGACACGGTAGATGTAGTTCTGCGCCTCGTTGGCGTAGCGTTTGGTGATGTCGGTGGCCGTGGCCACGGGCACGATCACGGGCACCTTTTTCTGCTGCGGGATGTGCAGCCAGGCCAGCGCATTGCCCGAGTTGGTGGGCCCGACCACGGCGGCCACCTTCTCGCTATCGATCAGCTCGGTCATGTTCTGGATGGACTTGGGCGGCTGGCCCGTGTCGTCGCGCACGATGCCCACGACCTTCCTGCCCAACAGGCCGCCGGCCTTGTTGATGTCCTCGATGGCCAGGTCGAAGCCATGGCGCGCAGCCACGCCCAGCTCGGCGGCGCCGGTGCCCGACTGGTCGGCATTGAAGCCGAAGCGGATGTCCTGCGCCTGGGCCGCGGACAGGCCAAGCGCCAGCGCCGCGGCCGCGATCAGCGGCCGGACCAGGGAGGGAATGCGGTGGTTCAGCGTCTTCGTCGTCATGTCTTGTCTCCTGTCGTTGTCATTGGAAAAGGCGGCCCTGTTGCGGGCCTGCCGGGCTTGCCCGAGGGCTCTGTCAGCTTCTGATCTCTGCCAGCAGCGCCAGCGCGCGGTCCACGCGCACGTCGTGCTCCTGCGCCATCTGTTTGGCAATGCGGTCGATCTCGTCCCCCGAGGCGCCAGCCACCAGTGCGATGTTGCGGGCATGCAGCGCCATGTGGCCGCGCTGGATGCCTTCGGTGGAGAGTGCGCGCAGCGCGCCCAGGTTCTGCGCCAGGCCCACGGCCACGGCCACCTCGCCCAGCTCCTGCGCCGACTGCACGCCGAGGATACGCAAGGCCAGGCGCGCCAGCGGGTGGGTCTTGGTGGCGCCACCCACCAGGCCCACGGGCATGGGCATCTCGATGCTGCCGACCAGGGCGCCGCTGGCGTCCTTCTCCCAGCGCGTGAGCGAGGTGTAGCGCCCACCGCGGCAGGCGTAGGCATGGGCGCCGGCCTCCACCGCGCGCCAGTCGTTGCCGGTGGCGACGATGACGGGGTCGATGCCGTTCATGATGCCCTTGTTGTGCGTGGCCGCGCGGTAGGGATCGATCACGGCGAAGCTGCAGGCGTCGACGATGCCGTCGATGATGCGCTCGCCACTGTGCTCTGCCGTGGCCATCACCTCGGGCGTGAGCCGCACGCGCGCCCGGGCCAGGCGCAGGTCGGCCAGGTTGGACAGGATGCGCAGGCGCACCGTGCCGCCGGTGATCTGCTCCACCAGCGGCGAGACGGCCTCGGCCATGGTGTTGACGGTGTTGGCGCCCATGGCGTCGCGCACGTCCACGATGAGGTGCATGACGACCATGGCGCCACGCGGCGCGTCGTCGAACACATGCACCTCGATGTCGCGGCAGCCGCCGCCCAGGCCGATCAGCACCTTGTCGCGGCTGTTGGCCACGGCCAGGATCGCCTCGCGCTGCAGCAGCAGGGCCTGGCGCGCGCCATGCGGGTCTGCGACGCCGATCACCTGCACCTGGGCACGCATCAGCGGCCCGGTGCTCGATGCCTGGAAGCCCCCGCACTCGCGCGCCAGCTTGGCCATGTACGAGGCCGCGGCCACCACCGAGGGCTCCTCCACCACCATGGGCACGAGCACCTCGCGGCCATTGACCTGGAAGTTGCCGGCCACGGCCAAGGGCAACTCGAAGGTGCCGATGACGTTCTCGATCATGCCGTTGGCCCGCTCCACGCCCAGCGCGCCGGGCCGGGCCAGCAGCGCGGCCTCGTCGGCGGTGAGCCCCGCAGCCTGCACCACGTGGTCGAAACGCTGGGCAGGGCTGAGTGCACGGAACTGGGGAAGGCGGGAGTCGGCGACCATTTGGGGTTGTCCTCGGGATGTAAGTCGTTGGGCGATGGGGCGGACTCTAGGCCATCTGTACCAGTGTCGATAGGTACAGTTTTCAGGGACAGTTGTCCCATCTGTCCGGGTACACATGGGCTGTGTCATAGTGGCCCAACCGCTTTGGAACCCCCATGAAAGCCGCGCCCAAGACCTCCTCGCTGACCCTCACCCTGGCCGACTCCATCGACCGCCAGATCCGCGACGGCGCCTACCAGGCGGGGGACAAGCTGCCCTCGCTGCGCGAGCTGGCGCAACTGCACGGCTATGCCAAGAACACCATCGTCGCGGCCTTCGAGATGCTGGTGGCGCGCGGGCTGATCGAGCCGCGCCGGGGCTCGGGCTACTTCGTGCGCGCGCAGCCCCAGGCCTCCGCCCAGGAGGAAGAGGCCGGCTCACTCGGCCGCGCCATGGACATCGTCTGGCTGATGCGCGAGCAGCTCAAGTCCGAGCCCGGCGAACTGGCCGTGGGCGATGGCTTTCCGCCCGTGGAATGGCTGGCCGACGTGCGCCTGGACAAGTTCCACCACAAGGTGGTGCGCACCGGTCTCGGGGCCCTGTTCCGCTACGGCAACCGCTTCGGCTACGAGCCGTTGCGCAACCACTTGGTGCGCAAGCTCGCGGACCTGGGCATCGGCACCGAGCCGCGGCAGATCGTGCTCACGCACGGGGCCAACGAGGCCATGGACATCGTGGTGCGCTACTTCGTGCCGCCGGGCGCGCCGGTGCTGGTGGACGACCCGGGCTACTACCCGTTGTTCGGCAAGCTCAAGCTGGCGGGCGCGCACATCGTGGGCGTGCCGCGCCTGGCCGACGGGCCCGACCTCGACGCGCTGGAGCAGCTGCTCATCGTGCACAAGCCGCGGCTGTTCTTCACCCAGTCGGTGGCGCACAACCCCACGGGCTCGGACCTCACGGCGGCCAAGGCCTACCGCGTGCTGCAGCTGGCGCAGAAGTACGACCTGATGATCGTGGAGAACGACCCGCTGGCCGACTTCAAGCCCACCAGCGCGCCGCGCCTGTCTTCGCTGGACCAGCTCGAACGCACGATCTACATCGGCAGCTTCTCCAAGTCCTTCTCGGCCGCGCTGCGCGTGGGGTACATCGCCTGCGGGGCCGACCTGGCCAGCGACATTGCCGACCTCAAGGCGTTGATCCACGTGAGCAGTTCGGAGTACAGCGAGCGCACCGTGGACGTGATCCTGAGCGAAGGCCACTACCAGCGCCACATCCAGCGCCTGCGCGACCGTCTGGCCGCGGCCACGCAGAGCGCCACGCAGCTCTTCGACGCCGTGGGTGCCGAGGTGTTCACACGCAACCCGCAGTCGCTGTACCAGTGGGTGGCCCTGCCGGGAGTGCAGGACTCGCTGGCCTTCGCCCAGCAGATGCTGCCGCGCAAGATCGTCATGGCACCGGGGCGCATCTTCTCGGTGGACTTTGCAGCCACCTCGCGCTGGTCGCGCTTCAACGTGGGCGCGGTGACCGACCCACGTTTTGCCAAAGCCTTGCGCCAGGCGCTGGTGCAGGCGGCGGAGGCCGCCGGGCGGGCCTGAGGGACAGCCGCTCCGCCTGGTCCAGAATGACCGCCATGCACGAACCACACGCCCACGCACCCGGCGAGCCCCACGGGCACGGGGACCACGACCACGGCCATTCACAGGGCGGCGAGCACAGCCATGCACCGTCGGTCACCGCCTCCAACGAGCAGCGCATCCGCCTGGTCTTCCTGATGACGGCGGGCTATGCCGCGGTGCAGGCCGTGGGCGGGGCGCTGTCGGGCTCGCTGGCGCTGATCGCCGATGCCGGGCACATGGTCTCCGACGCGGCGGCCTTGCTGCTTGCGCTGATTGCCTACCGCGTGGCGCGGCGCACTCCGGACCTGAAGCGCACCTACGGTTTTCACCGCGCGCGCGTGCTTGCGGCACTGGCCAACGGGGCCTCGCTGCTGCTGCTCGTGGCCTGGATCGCCTGGGAAGCCGTGCAGCGCCTTCGCACGCCCTCGGAAGTGCAGGCCGGACCCATGCTCATCGTGGCGACCATCGGCCTGGCGGTGAACCTGGTGGGCGCCTGGATCCTCATGCGTGGCGAGCGCAACGACGGCAACCTGCGCGGCGCCCTGCTGCATGTGGTCGGGGATCTGCTCGGCTCGGTGGGCGCCATCGCGGCGGCCATCGGCATCATGGCCACGGGCTGGACGGTGCTCGACCCGCTGCTCTCGGTGCTGGTGGCCGTGCTGGTGGTGCGCTCGGCCTGGGGGCTGGTGTCGGATGCGCTGGTGGTGCTGCTGCAGGCCGTGCCCAAGGGGCTGGACCTGGCGGCAGCGGCGGCGGGCATCCGCGCCCTGCCCGGCGTGGCCGAGGTGGGCCACTTCCATGCCTGGACCCTGACGGACGAGAGCACCGTGGCCACGGTGCATGTGGCGCCCGCACCGGGCACCGACCCGCTGGCCCTGCCGGCACAGGTGGCCGGCTACCTGCGCCGCGCGCATGGCATCGGCCATGCCACGGTGCAGGTGGATGCGCCGGGCCACATCGAGGCCCAGCCGCACTGAACCGGCCGATCAGCGGTAGGTGAAGTTCGCGACGATAGGGATGGCGGCCGCCACGGGCGTGGTGATGGTCAGCGTACCCGTCATGCGGCCGGTGTTGCCGCTGAAGGTGCAGGTCGACATGGTCCAGGTGGCCTGCGCAGCGCCGGCGTTTTCCAGCACCGTCTGCTGCAGCGCGGGATCGCTGCAGAACGCGGCCTGGTTGCTGGGCTTGGGCATGTTGTTGATGGTGATCAGGGGCACGGGCGTGCCCTGGGCCGTCACGCGGATGTCCAGGGTGGCGTTGCTGGGGGTGCCGGCATCGATGACCACATCACCGAAGCTCACCAGCGTGAAGCCGGGGCCGGTCAAGCTGACGGCAGGGTAGAGGGTGCCACCGAAGTTCAGCTGCGGAATGCGCAGCACATTGCCCGCCGAGGTGAAGCTGATGTCCGCACCCACGCTGGAATCGTTGAGGCGCAGCTGGCCGGGCGAGACCAGCTGGATCACCACGTCGCGGAACTTGAGGTTGCCGTCGATCTGCAGGATGGGGAAGCGCAGGCGGCCCGTGGCCGCGTCGAACACGGCGGGGTCGGCCGCGTGGGCCGGCAACATCATGACCGCACCAGCGACGAAGGCGAAGGCAGCGGCAGTTTTACGAAGCATCATGAACACATCCTTTTGACGTCAGGAACTGGCAAAGCAGGGCGAATGAATCTACCTGCAAATTCTCACACGAAGAGAACCCAAGAGATAGCGACAAACGGGTGAGATGCAGAAAGCGAGCATGACCCACGATCCCACGGCCCATGGGCGCGCGCACCAAGCCAGCCCTGCCAAGGATGCGATGGGCAAAAGAAAAAGCCCCGAGCCATTTGCGATGGCACGGGGCTTTGTCAGTGGCGGAGAGGGTGGGATTCGAACCCACGGTAGTGTTGCCACTACGCCTGATTTCGAGTCAGGTACATTCGACCACTCTGCCACCTCTCCTATGTGTCGAAGCCTGCGATTATAGCAGGCTTTTTTTGCGTATTGCAATTGCATTGCCCGCCACTCCCGCTTGCCCAGCCCGGAGCGGCACGGATATACTGCGCGCCTTTCCTTTCTTGACCCTGCTGCTGCAAGAAGGACGCTTCCCGGGCCCTCACAGGCCCCGGGTGTCTTTCATCGTCCGGGATCAGGCTGCTTCACACGACCGAAGCGCCCCGGACACAGCGAGTGCCAACCGGCCTCGCGGAATTTGCAGCCATGGGTACCTACCAACGACTTCAGCGCGCCTTTGCGCGCACCGGCATCGCCCTGGACTATCGCGACGGCATCTACCATGTGCGCGATGGCCAGACCGAGGCCCATATTCTTTTGCCCGAAAGCCTCCCCTTGGAGGACAAGGCAGTTCGCCAGCTCCTGGCCTTTGCAGCCGTACAGCGGCCGGATGGGCACGCCGCTGTCTGCCGGGCCTGCGCCACACCGGACTTTCACCCGGGCACGGTGGCGCCCGTCGGCAGCATCGTGGCCACGCCCGCAGACTTTGTGATTCCGGCCGCCATCGGCACGGACATCAACTGCAGCGTTCGCCTGCTGACCACGGGCGCCCGGCTGGACCAGTTGGCCCCGCACAAGGAGCGGCTGGTCAATCTGCTCACGGCAAGTCTGCTGAACAACGGGCGCGACGTACCTGTGACTACCCGAGCGTTCCGCGCGCTCTTCGATGAAGGGCCGCAGGCCTTTATCGACCGGTTGGGTAGCGACGGGATTTGGGCCCATACCGACACGGCCCGCTTGCATGCCGAGCTCGATCAATGCATTGGCCTGGCGAGCTTCGGTGGCAGTGCACGCTACGCGCCCGACGCCTACTTGCAGGAACGGCATGCCGTGTTCCGCGACCCCTGCCTGGGCACCGTGGGCTCGGGCAACCATTTCGTCGAGTTGCAGGTGGTCGAGAAGATCCTGGACCGGCATGCCGCCTACCATGCCGGACTGCGCGCTGGTGACGTGGTGGTGATGATCCACAGTGGCTCACGCGACATCGGCTTCTACGTGGGCCAGGCCTGGATGGACCGCGCCAAGGCTGAATGGCCGCACGGGCAGAGGCACCCCGCCAGCGGCTTGTATGGTCTGTCAGGGCCTCTGGCTGAGGAATACCTGCAAGCCATGGGCGTTGCCGCCCGGTACGCCTGGGCCAACCGCGTCGTGCTGGCCGAGCTGGTCCGCAAGGACCTGGAACAGCTCATCGGCGCGTCCGATTCGCGCCTGGTGGTGGATGTGCCGCACAACGTGGTCCTGCAAGAGAAAGGGATGAACATCCATCGCAAGGGAGCCACCCCAGCGAACGAAGGCGACTTCGCGCTGATTCCGGGGTCCATGGGGGATGCCTCCTACCTGGTGACAGGCCTGGGGTCGGCCGAATGGCTCTGGTCCTGCAGCCATGGCGCAGGTCGAAGCATGCGGCGCCAGGCCATGCGGGCGATGCGCCCCGATCCGGCCAACGCTGGCGAGCAGGGCTGGCAGTGCGTGACGCTGCGCGAGGAGCGCCGCATCGAGGAGGCACCGCAGGCCTACAAACCCATCGGGCCGGTGATCGACGCCCAGGAGTCGGCAGGGCTGGTGCGACCGGCTGTGCGGCTTCGGCCCTGGGTGACGTTCAAGGCATGACGCCGGTCCCCGGAAGGTGCCCGCGGCCTTGGCTCAGGCCTTGCCCATGTAGTCCTTCTTGCCCAGCTCCACGCCGTTGTGGCGTGCCAGCGCATAGGCGGTCGTCACGTGGAAGAAGAACTGCGGCAGGCCGTAGTGCAGCAGGTAGGCCTGGCCCTCGAACTGCCGTTCGCGCGGCGTGCCGGGCTGCAGGGTGATCTGGCGGGTGGCGGCCTCGGCGAAGTTCTCGGCGGGCAGGCCTTCGATGAAGGCCAGCACCGTGTCGATGCGCTCGTTGAGCTCGGCGAAGCCGGGGCGCTCGCCGTCGGGGAAGGACGGCACCTCGACACCGGCCAGGCGCGCGCTCACGCCCTTGGCGAAGTCGCAGGCGATCAGCACCTGGCGCGCCATGGGGAACATGTCGGGGTACAGGCGGGCCTGCAGCAGCGCGTCGGGTTCGATCTTGCGCGCGGTGGCATGGGCCTCGGTCTTGGCGAGCACGTCCTTCAGGGCGCCCAGCATCTGGCGGAACACGGGGATGCTGGAGGTGTGCATGGGGTAGGTCATGGAGATCGGTCCTGGTAGGTAGGTGTTGTAGCGATGCAGCGGCAGCCGCCCGCATCGGAAGCGGATTGCACCACAACGCGCCAGAAGCTGCTTGCGGCGCCGCCGCAGTCCCTTGCGGGCATGAAAAACGGGCCCGAAGGCCCGTGGTGCGCTGGATCCGCAGGTGAACTCAGGCTTTCGGCGCCAGCACGGCCAGGCCGCCCAGGTAGGGGCGCAGCACCTCGGGCACGGTCACGCTGCCGTCGGCCTGCTGGTAGTTCTCGAGCACGGCGACGAGCGTGCGGCCCACGGCCAGGCCCGAGCCGTTGAGGGTGTGCAGCAGCTCGTTCTTGCCCTGGGCGTTCTTGAAGCGGGCCTGCAGGCGGCGCGACTGGAAGGCCTCGCAATTGCTCACCGAGCTGATCTCGCGGTAGGTGTTCTGCGCGGGCAGCCAGACTTCGAGGTCGTAGGTCTTGGCGGCGCCGAAACCCATGTCACCGGTGCACAGGCTCATCACGCGGTAGGGCAGGCCGAGCTTTTGCAGCACGGCTTCGGCGTGGCCGGTCATTTCCTCGAGCGCCTCGTAGCTCTTCTCGGGGTGTACGATCTGCACCATCTCGACCTTGTCGAACTGGTGCTGGCGGATCATGCCGCGCGTATCGCGGCCGTAGCTGCCGGCCTCGGAGCGAAAGCACGGCGTGTGCGCCGTGAGCTTGATCGGCAGCTCGGCCTCGGCCACGATCACGTCGCGCACGAAGTTGGTCAGCGGCACCTCGCTGGTGGGGATGAGGTAGAGCGCCGCGTTGTCGGGCACGGGCTCGCCGTCCTGGCCGCCCTTCTTGGCGGCGAACAGGTCGCCCTCGAACTTGGGCAACTGGCCCGTGCCCTTGAGCGAGTCGGCGTTGACGGCATAGGGCACGTAGCACTCGGTGTAGCCATGCTCCTGCGTCTGCACATCCAGCATGAACTGCGACAGCGCGCGGTGCAGGCGGGCGATCTGGCCCTTCATCACCGTGAAGCGCGAGCCCGAGAGCTTGACGCCCATGTCGAAATCCAGGCCCAGGGGCGTGCCCACATCCACATGGTCCTTGACCTCGAAGGCATAGGTGCCGGGCGTGCCCCAGCGGTGCACCTCGACGTTGCCCGACTCGTCCGAGCCCACGGGCACGCTCTCGTGCGGCAGGTTGGGCACGGCCACGAGGATGGCCTGCAGCTCGGCCTGGATCTGCTCCAGGCGGGCGGCCGATTGCTCCAGCTCCGCCTTCATGGCGGTGACCTGGGCCTTGGCGGCCTCGGCCGCGTCCTTGTCGCCGCGGCTGATCAGCATGCCGACCTGCTTGGACAGCTGGTTGCGCTGCGATTGCAGCTCTTCGGTGCGCGATTGCAGGGTCTTGCGCTCGGCTTCCAGGCCCTGGAAGGCAGCCACGTCCAGGAAGGCCTGGGGTTTCTTGCGGGTTTCCAGGCGCGCGATGGCGGTGTCGAGGTCTTTGCGGAGAAGAAGAATGTCTAGCATGGGGGGATTTTAGAGGGGCGGCGCAAAGCCGCTTCAGGCAAGGCTTGCCGGATCGAAATTGGCGCCGCAAAGGATCATGGCCACGGTCTCCTGCGGCTGGGGCTTGTAGGCGCCGGTCTGCAGGGCCGCCAGGCCCAGCGCAGCGGCCGGCTCGACGGCCAGCTTGAACTCCTTCCACAGCCACTGCTGGGCCGAGCGGATGGCCTCGTCGGGCAAGAGCAGCGATGCGTGCACATGGCGCTGGCTCACCTCCCAGCCGATGGCGCCGATGCGGCGCGCGCCCAGCGAATCGGCGGCGATGCCGCCGACCTCCACGTCCACCGGTGCGCCGGCGGCACGGGCGGCGTGCAGGGTGGGCGCCCGCTCGGGCTCCAGCGCCACCACATGGGCGCGGCTTTCCACCCAGGCGGCCACGCCGCCGATCAGGCCGCCTCCGCCCACGCTGACGAGCACGGTGTCGGGCAGGCGGCCGCCCTGCTCCTCGATCTCGGCCGCCAGGGTGCCGGCGCCAGCCACCACCTCGGGCTGGTCATAGGCATGGGCCTGCAGGGCGCCGGAGGTCTTCTGGCGCGCCACGCAGGCCTCGAAGGCCTCGGAATACGCCGCGCCAGTGACGACCACGTCGGCCCCCAGGGCGCGCAGCCGCGCGCGCTTGGCCTCGGGCGAGACCTCGGGCACAAAGACCTCGCAGCGCACACCCAGGGCGCGGGCCGCGGCCGCCACGGCGATGCCGGCATTGCCGCCCGACGCGATGATGACGCCGCTCTCGGGCACGGGGTTGGCCAGCAGGCGGTACAGCATGCCGCGCGCCTTGAAGCTGCCGCCCACCTGCAGGTGCTCGAGCTTGAGCCAGACCTCGGCGCAGTCCACGCCCAGGGACCGGCCGCTCAGGCGCAGCAGCGGCGTGGTGCGCAGGAAGTCGGGGCGGGACGCCAGCTGGGTGCGGGCGGCGGAGATGGCAGCGCGGTCGATCATGGAAATGGGGGGCCCCAAAGGCCCGGTTCAGGACAACCGGTGAGTGTAGATGCCCGCGGCCGCGCACATTTGGCACACACGGATACACCCTGGCCTGTGCCCCGCCCTTTTTGCTGCCGATAACATGGGCAGGGGGCAGCCATTATTTTTGCAGGCCTGCCCCTGAGGAGGTTGGCGGCATGTTCTTTGTGTTCGGCCCTTCGGGGCAGATGTACCGTGGCGGGGCAGAAAACCTCTCCAGCGTGGCACCGGTGCGGCGCGTGCAGCGCCCCCAGGCCCTGCGCACCCGCTCGCTGGACGAGCAGGCCCTGCCCGAGCTGCCCGTTCAGCCGGCAGCCCACCCCGTGGCGCCACCCGTGAACCTGCGCCTGCAAGACGCCGTGAGCGCCTATGCCCAGACGGAACAAGGCCCCCAGCAGGCGCGCAAGCCCCTGACGCTGGTGAGCGACGTGATGACCCAGGAGGCCCTGACCGTGCCACCCGAGGCCATGGTCAACGATGCCTGGCAGACGCTGGCCGAGCACCATGTCGCCCAAGCCCCGGTGGTGGACGCCCAGGGCCGCGTGGTGGGCCTGCTGCTGCGCGCCGACATGGCGCCGCTGGACCTGCTGCCCGAACCCGGTGCGGTAAAGCAGGCCATCGACCTGGCGCGCCGGCCCGTGGCCGAGGTGATGGTGAGCCCCGTGCCCGCCGTGGCGGCCGATACGGAACTGCGCCGCGTGGCCGCCGTGCTGCTGGACACCGGCCTGCCCGGCCTGCCGGTGACGGACGACACGGGCAGGCTCACCGGCTTCATCTCGCGCACCGACATCCTGCGCGCGGTGGCGGCCGACCCGCCGCTGGACCTGTGGAGCGGCCCGGCCGTGGCACTGTAGGCGTTGTGAGCGCCTACTTACCCGGCTTCAATGAGCGGCCGGCCCGGTCTCGGGCTGGCGCTCCTTGATCTCGAAGCCGGTGGCGGCATCGATCTTGAGGCCCTTGGGCAGCGGGAACTTGATGGTTTCCTCGATGCCGTTCATGCTGCGCACCGACACCGCGCCCAGCGCCTTGATGCGGTCGATGACCTGCCGGACCAGGATCTCGGGCGCCGAGGCCCCCGCCGTGAGGCCCACGCGCGCCACGCCGGTGAACCACTCGGCCTTCAACTCCTCCGCGCTGTCGACCATGTAGGCCGTGGTGCCGAGCTTGGCCGCCAGCTCGCGCAGGCGGTTGCTGTTGGAGCTGGTGGGGCTGCCGACCACGATCACCAGGTCCACCTGGGGGCTCAGCACCTTGACGGCGTCCTGCCGGTTCTGCGTGGCGTAGCAGATGTCCTGGTGCTTGGGCTCGCGCACCTGGGGAAAGCGCGCACGCACGGCGGCCGAGATCTCGGCCGCATCGTCCACGCTCAGCGTGGTCTGGGTGACCACGGCGAGCTTGGCGGTCTGCCCGGGTTGCACATGGGCCACGTCCGCCACGTCCTCCACCAGGTGGATGCCGTGGTCGAGCTGGCCCATGGTTCCTTCCACCTCGGGATGGCCCTTGTGGCCGATCATGATGAACTCGTAGCCTTCCTTGGCCAGCTTGGCCACCTCGACGTGCACCTTGCTCACCAGCGGGCAGGTGGCGTCGAAGATGGAAAAGCCGCGCGCCACCGCCTCTTCCTGCACGGCCTTGCTCACGCCATGGGCGCTGAAGACCAGGGTGGCGCCCGGGGGCACGTCGGCCAGGTCTTCGATGAAGATCGCGCCCTTGTCCTTGAGGTCGTTGACCACGTAGGTGTTGTGCACGATCTCATGGCGCACATAGATCGGGCGGCCGAACTTCTGCAGCGCGCGCTCGACGATCTCGATGGCGCGGTCCACGCCAGCGCAGAAGCCGCGTGGCTCGGCCAGCAGGATTTCCTGGGGGGTCTGCATCAGAGGATTCCGATCACATGCACTTCGAAGGTCACGGGCTGACCGGCCAGCGGGTGGTTGAAGTCGAAGCGCACGGCGCCATCCTCGCGCACCTGCATCACCGCACCGGCATAGCTGCCCATGCCGTCGGGGGTGGGGAACTGCACCACGTCGCCGGGGCTGTATTTTTCGTCGGCACTGCCCAGGTCGCTGAGCAGCTTTTTCGCCACCCACTGCTGCATGTCGGGGTTGCGCTCGCCGAAGGCCTCGCCCACGGCCAGCTCGAAGGTGGCGCGCGTACCCTCCACCAGGCCCAGCAAATGCTGCTCCATGGCGGGCGACAGCTCGCCCGTGCCCAGCGACAGCGTGGCCGGTTTGTCGGCAAAGGTGTTGATCACATCCCCCGCCGGACCTGCCAGGCGATAGTGCAGCGTGAGAAAGGAGCCCGGCTGTACGGTGGGAAGGGCGGTGGCGGTAGAGGTCATGAAAGTCCCGATAAACTGGCCTCTATTGTAGAAAAACGGGCAATCCCCCATGGCTGGGTGTCCGAGACCCCTTATTTCCTGCACGCCATGGCCATCAAAGACCTCCCACCCGACGCCCAGCCGCGCGAAAAACTGCTCGCGCGTGGCCCTGCTGCGCTGGCCGACGCGGAGCTGCTGGCCATCCTGCTGCGCACCGGCATCGTGGGCAAGGGCGTGCTGCAGATGGCGCAGGAACTGCTCGACCCACCGGTGCTGGACGCCGCCAGCGGCAAGGTCACGGGCGGTTTTGGCGGCATCGCCGGCCTGCTCCACGCCAGCGCGGACGATCTTTCGCGCATCAAGGGCCTGGGCCCGGCCAAGCGCGCCGAGCTGGTGGCCGTGCTGGAGCTGGCGCGCCGCGCCCTGGCCCAGCAATTGCGCGAGCGCGAGGTGTTCGACTCGCCCGACACCGTCAAGCACTACCTGCAACTGCACCTGGCGGCCAAGGGGCACGAGGTGTTCGCCGTGCTGTTCCTGGACAACCAGAACCGCCTGTTGGCGCTCGAAGAACTGTTCCGCGGCACGCTGACCCAGGCCAGCGTCTACCCGCGCGAGGTGGTGCTGCGCGCCCTGCACCACCAGGCCGCGGCCGTGGTGCTGGCCCACAACCACCCCAGCGGCAGCGTGCAGCCGAGCCGCGCCGACGAGGCCCTGACCCAGACCTTGAAGACCACGCTGGCGTTGATCGACGTGCGCGTGCTCGACCATGTCATCGTGGCCCCGGGGCAGGCCCTGTCGATGGCCGAGAAGGGGCTGTTGTGAGCCCTGCACCGCCGGCGCGCCCGCCCTCGCACCCCTTGCCACCCGCAGCGCCCACCGCGCTGCAGACGGCACTGGCCCGCGCCGCCGACAGCGCCGGCAAGGAGGCCCTGCCCCCCGCCCTGGCAGCCGCCCTGCCCGCCCCGCTGCCACCGGTGCCCGAACCCACGCGCGCCGCCCGGCGTGCATCGGCGGCGGCCCGCCTGGCCGCTGCCCGGCCTGCGCGCGTGCCCCGGCCCCCCGCCACCGCCCCGGCCCCTGCGGCAAAGCTCCCGCGGCGGACCGCACCCGCGCCCCGGCGCGCCGGCCAGCGCATCACCGACCTGCAGGAGCTGGCCACGGTGGCGCGCCAGTTGCGCGAGCAGCACGAGCGTGAGCAGGCCGAAGAAAAAGCCCAACGCGAAGCGGCCGCCCGGGCGGACTCAGAGCGCCAGCTGTTCAGCCGCAGCGTGGGGCCCATCACGCCCCTGCGCGTGCGCAACCTGGCGCGCCTGCAGCGCCGCCTGCCCCAGCCGCTGCCGCTGCAGCACTGGCTGGACGAGGAGCGCGTGCTGCTCGAATCCATCAGCGACGACTTCGACGTGAGCACCCTGCTGGACACCGACGACGCGCTGAGCTACCGGCGCCCCGGCATCGGCGTGCAGGTCACGCAGCGGCTGCGCTCGGGTTACTGGAGCATCCAGGGCCAGCTCGACCTGCACGGGCTGCGCGTGGACGAGGCGCGCGAGGCCTTGGGCCAGTTCATCCGCCAGTCCCACCGCAACGGGCTGCGCTGCGTGCGCGTGGTGCACGGCAAGGGCTTGGGATCGCCCGGCAGGAGCCCCGTGCTCAAGGGCCGGGTGCAGCGCTGGCTGGTGCAGAAGAACGAGGTGCTGGCCTTCGTGCAGGCCCGGCCCGTCGATGGGGGTGCAGGCGCGCTTTTGGTACTGTTGCAGCCTGCAGGACCGCGGAACGCTTAGCCGCGGGCGACGGCTTAGATCATTTGCAGCTATGCAAGTGACAAAAGGATCGTTCCTGTTTGCAAGGGGCCGATCCAGAATCGCGGCCTTCCTCGACTCCCTTGCGAACCGGCCATGCACGCTGCTGCCCCTCTCAAATCCATCGCCGTGGCCTGGGCCACCGCATGCGTGGCCCTCACGGCCGCGGCGCAGCAGCCACCGGCCGCCAATGCGTTTCCCGCCAAGACCGTTCGCCTGACCGTGCACAACTCGCCCGGCAGCGCACCCGACGTGCTGGCACGCTACCTGTCGCAGCGCCTGGCCGAGCAGTGGAAGCAGCCCGTGGTGGTGGACAACCGTGGCGCGGCCGGCGGCATCGTCGCCGCCGATGCGCTGGCCAAGTCGCCCGCCGATGGCTACAGCCTGCTCGTGGGCGGTGACGGCCCCATCACCATCCTGCCCAACCTGCAGCACAACCTGCCCTACAACGCCCAGCGCGACCTGGTGCCCGTGGTCTCGCTCGGGCATGTGGACTTCGTGCTCGTGGCCAACGCCAAGACCGGGTTCCGCGCCCTGGGCGATTTCGTGCGGGCCGCCAAGGCCGAGCCGGGCCGCTACAGCTACGCCTCGGCCGGCAACGGCAGCGCACTGCAGTTCAGCATGGAGCTGCTCAAGCAGCAGGCCGGCTTCTTCGCCACCCACATCCCCTACCGCGGCGGTCCCCTGGGCCTGCAGGACGTGGTGGCCGGCCAGGTGGAAGTGATGTTCGTGGCCCTGGGCCCTGCCCTGCCGCACATCCGCAGCGGCCGCGTGGTGGCGCTGGCCACCACGGGCGAGAAGCGCAACACGCTGCTGCCCGAGGTGCCCACGGTCGGCGAGACCTACGCCGGCTACCGCTCAGGCACCTGGTTCGGCCTGTTCGCGCCGGCAAACACGCCCCAGGCCGTGCTCGACACCATCGCCGCCGATGCCGCTCGCATCGTGCAGACGCCGGCCGCGCGGGCCGAGCTGGCGGCACAGGGCATCGACGCCACGGGCACGCCGCAGCAGCAGTTCCAGCGCCAGGTGGCGGCCGAATACGGGCGCTATGCCCAGATCGTGAAGACCGCAGGCATCAAGGCGGAGTGAAGCACCGCTGCGTCAGCCGGTGGTCGCGATGAGGTCCACCTCGACGGTCGCGTTCTTGGGCAACTGCAGCACCCCCACCGAGGTGCGGGTGTGCGCGCCCACCGGGCCGAGCACGCGGTAGAGCACTTCCGAGGCGCCATCGGCGACCTCGCTCTGCTGCGTGAAACCCGGGGCCGACTGCACGTAGACGGTGATGCGCAGCACGGCGCTGACGGCGTCGAGCGTGCCCAGCGCGCGCTGCAGCAGCGCCAGGGCGCGCATGGCGCAGACCTTGGCGGCACGCTGCGCGTCCTGCAGCGAGGCATCGGCGCCGGCCGCGCCGGTGACCACCACGGTATCGCCCACGCGCGGGATCTGGCCGCTCAGGTAAAGGTGGCGGCCATCGCGCACCAGCGGCACGTAGTTGCCGCCGATCTTGATCTCGCCGTCGAAGGAGTAGCCCAGTGCCTGGGCCTCCTGTGCAAAACGTTCATCGCAGGACATGGACAGCCGTTCTCCCGTCAAAAGATTCATTCGGGCGCCACGGCGCCCTCGAAGCCCAGCGACATGGGCTGCTTGAGATCACCCGTGTTGCTCATTCCCACGGGCGCCAGGCGCAGGTTGCGCGCGGTGAAGTACAGGTAGCCATTCACCTTGGACACCGCCACGGTGCCAGCCTTGTCGCCGCTCTGCCAGCCCAGCAGCTTGCCGCCCGAGGCGTCGACCAGCGAGACCCGCACCTTCTTCTGGGCCGGGTCCGGCTTGGCCGCCACCTCGTAGGCCCCAGGTGCGGGGCGGTCGGTGCCAAAGTCCACCTCGACCAGTTGCGTCTGGGAGTTCGTGGCAAACACGAAGGCCTTGGGGGTCGAGAGGTAATTGAGACCGGTCTTGAAGGCATAGCGGCTCTTGGCCGCATTGGCCACCTCGGCCCGCACCTCGCCGAAGTTGTGCCAGCCGTTGGGCCCGGCGTAGAGCTTGCTCTTGGGGTTGGTGAAGCGGTCGTCCGATGCGGGCGGCACATTGCTCCAGGTGTCGCCAGCGGCGGGGGCCGGCTGGGCATGCGACAGGGCACAGGCCAGCAGGCTGGCGGCAAGCACAAGGGAAGGCTTCATGGCGCGGGTTCCTCGGGTGGAATGGACAGCCGCAGTATGCCTGCGGCCGCAGCCCGGGGGTTCAGGCCCGTGCGCCCCCGCGGCCGCTCACATCAGCTTCTTGGTCACCAGGGGCTGGTTGACCATCCAGTCCGCCGTGCCCGTGAAGCTTTCGCGCAGGCGCGTGCGCAGCGCCTCGGGCACGCCCGTCTCGCCCATGGCCTGGTCCATGCAGGCCACCCACTGGCGGCTCTCCTCCGCGCCAATGGCAAACGGCATGTGGCGCGCCCGCAGGCGCGGGTGGCCGAACTGGTCGGTGTAGTAGGACGGCCCGCCGAGCCAGCCGCACAGGAACCAGAACAGCTTCTGCCGCGCGCTGGCGAGGTCGCTGCCATGGGCAGCACGCAGCGCGGCGTAACCCGGCTCCAGGTCCATCAGGTCGTAGAAGCGCTCGACCAGGGCGCGCACGCGCTCTTCGCCGCCGATCCATTCGAAGGGCGTGGTGTTTTCGGGGGTGTCGTCGTCCATGGGGTCACAGTCTGCGCCAAGCACGTTTGGCGAGTTTGATTATAAGAAATGCGATGTTCATATCTCTCGGTTGGAAGCGTAGCCTTTGGGCTTCAACAAGTCTGGAGAGAGAGAAATCATGCGCATCCGTTTCATTGCATCCCTGGTCGCCGCCGCGTTCGCCGTGTCGGGCATCGCCCACGCCGACCAGCTGGCCGACATCAAGAAGAAGGGCGAGCTGGTCGTCGGCGTGCTGGGCACCGACGAGCCCAACAGCTTCATCGACCCCAAGACGCGCGAGCTGATCGGCTACGACGTGGACCTGGGCAAGGCCATCGCCAAAAAGATCGGCGTCAAGCCCGTGTTCAAGCAACTGGCCGTGGCCGCGCGCATCCCCGAGCTGCAGCAGGGCCATGTGGACATCCTGGCCGCTTCGCTCACCCACAACAAGGAGCGCGAGGCGCAGATCGACTTCTCGCTGACCACCTTCGTCACGGGCCAGAAGGTGCTGGTCAAGAAGGCCAGCGGCATCAAGGACGTGGCCGACCTGGCCGGCAAGCGCGTGGTCACCGTCAAGGGTGGCACGCAGGAACCCAATGTGCGCAAGGCCGTGCCCACCGTGGAGGTCGTGACCTTCGAGACCACGCAGCAGGCCTTCCTGGCGCTGCAGCAGGGCAAGGGCGTGGGCTACGTGAACGACGAGTCCTCGCTGATCGACGACTTCGGCAAGCTCGGCGAGCGCAACAAGGACTACGCCATCCTGCCCACCAACCTGAGCGTGGAGCCGCTGGCCCTGGGCATCAAGAAGGGCGAGACCGCCGTGAAATCCATTGTGGACGACACGCTGCGCGAACTCGAGAAGTCGGGCGATGCCGAGAAGATCTTCTTCAAGTGGTACGGCCCCCAAACCAAGATCAAGTTCACCACCCGCCCCTTCAAGTTCGAGTCGGACAAGATCGACGGTTGATGGATGGAGAACCCACGGCGGCGTGATCGCCGGGGCTGGGACGGGGATGGCGCGCGGGCCATTGGTGCACGCGCTACGCCGCTTCCCCGTGCCTCCCGGCTGGCATGCCGCCGCGCACGCCTGGCGCGTGCCGCTTTTCTGAACGACTGGCATGCATGCCCCTGTTTGACTATTCCCTGCTGCTGAGCGGCAAGTACCACCTGATGATGGTGGGGGGCCTGCTGCTGTCGCTGCAGTTGCTGGCCGCCGCGCTGCTCGCGGCCCTGCCCATCGCGCTGGTGGTGGCGCTGCTGCGCCTGGCGCCGGCGGCCCCTTTGCGCTGGGCCGGTTTCGCCTTCGTCGAAGGCATCCGCAACGTACCGCTGCTGGCGCACATGCTGTTCTGGTACTTCGGCGCGCCCGAGCTGCTGCCCGAGGCGGCCAAGCAGTGGCTCTACGACAGCGGCCATGCCGAGGCCGCGGCCGCCATCGTGGCGCTGGCGCTCTACACCGCGGCCTTCATGGCCGAGGACATCCGCAGCGGCATCCGCTCGATTCCCACGGTGCAGATGGAGGCGGGCCGCGCCCTGGGCTTTGGCTTCCTGGCCACCATGCGCCGCGTGGTGCTGCCGCAGGCGCTGCGCGTGACCGTGCCGCCGCTGATCTCGCAGGCACTGAACCTCTGGAAGAACACCTCGATCGCCACCGTGATCGGCGTGGCCGAGCTGATGTACCAGGCCGCCAAGGTGGAGAGTGCCACCTTCCGCAGCATCGAGGCCTTTGCCTTCGCGAGCGCGGCCTACCTCACGGTGTCGCTGCTCATCACGGGGCTGGCCAGCTGGTACCACCACCGCTACCCAGTACGCACCATCTGACTCCCAAGCATGCTGGAACTCATCGACACCTACTGGCTGTACTTCCTGGTTGGCCAATACCCCAATGGTCCCCTCGGCGGGCTGGCGCTCACGCTGCTGCTGGCGGCCGGTGCCCTGCTGCTGGCGCTGCCGCTGGGCGTGCTCTTCGGCCTGGCGCGCGTGAGCCCCTGGCGCTGGATCCGCTGGCCCGTCACGGGCATCGTCTTCGTGGTGCGCGGCACGCCGCTGCTGATGGTGATCTTCTGGGCTTATTTCTTCCTGCCCAGCGTGACGGGGGTGAAGACCGGCCAGTTCACCACCATGCTGCTGGCCCTGGTCATCTTCAACGCGGCCTACCTGGCCGAGATCGTGCGCGCCGGCATCCTCGGCGTGCCGCGCGGGCAAATGGAGTGCGCGCGCGCCCTGGGCCTGTCCTACCCGCGCGCCATGCGCCTGGTGGTGCTGCCGCAGGCGCTGCGCAGCATGCTGCCTTCGCTGGTCAACCAGTTCGTCTCGACCATCAAGGAGACCTCGCTGGGCTACATCATCGGCCTGACCGAGGTGTCCTTCATCGCCACCCAGATCAACAGCCAGGTCTTCATCCGGCCCGCCGAGGTCTTCGGCATCCTGGGCTTCACCTATTTTGTGCTGTGCTTCGGCCTGTCGCGCCTGGCCTACGCGCTCGAGCGTCGGCTGGCGCGGCGCGGCGCAGCGCCATCGGCCTCCTCCGCCTCTTCCTCCACCACCCCCACCCGGCCCCTCGCAACATGATCGAACTGCACGACGTCAACAAGTGGTATGGCAGCTACCACGCCCTGGTGGACGTGACCGAAACCATCGAGCAAGGCGAGGTGGTGGTGGTCTGCGGGCCCTCGGGCTCGGGCAAGTCCACGCTGATCCGCACGCTCAACCGGCTCGAACCCATCCAGGGCGGGCGCATCCTGATCGACGGGCACCACATCTACGGGCCGGGCGTGAACGTGAACACGCTGCGCTCGCGCATCGGCTTCGTGTTCCAGCAGTTCAACCTGTTCCCGCACCTGTCGGTGCTGGACAACTGCACGCTGGCCCCGATCCAGCTGCGCAGCCTGTCGCGCCCGCAGGCCGAGCAGCGCGCCCTGGCCCTGCTCGAGCGCGTAGGCCTGGCGCACAAGGCCCATGCCTGGCCCAGCGAGCTCTCGGGCGGGCAGCAGCAGCGCGTGGCGATTGCCCGCGCCCTGGCCATGGAGCCGCCGCTGATGCTGTTCGACGAGCCCACGAGCGCCCTGGACCCCGAGATGGTGGGGGAGGTGCTGGTGGTCATGCGCGACCTGGCCCGCGACGGCATGACCATGGTCTGCGTGACGCACGAGATGGGCTTCGCCCGCGAGGTGGCCGACCGCGTGCTCTTCATGGACGAGGGCCGCGTGCTGGAACGCGCCACGCCCGGCGAGTTCTTCAACCGCCCGCAGCACCCGCGCGCGCAGCAGTTCCTCTCGGACATCCGCACGCCCTTCGCCAAGGCGGCATAAGCCGCCTTGGCGGCCTTACTCCGAGGCGCGGCGCAGCGTTTCCACCACGGGTCGGCGCAGCACGTCGCGCAGCCCCCACCAGCCCGCAGCCAGCGCCAGCACGGCCCCAGCCACCGCACCGGCCAGCGGCACCCAGGGCGATGCCGTCCAGGTGAAGTCGAACACGAAGCGCGCCAAGGCCCAGCCCACGACTACGGCCACCGTGCTGGCCAGGAAGCCCGCGAGCAGGCCCACGCCCATGAGCTCGGCGCGCTGCACCTGGCGCAGCAGGCTGGCGCGGGCGCCCACGGCGCGCATGATGGCGAACTCGCGCGCGCGCTCCTCGCGCGTGGCGGTGACGGCAGCGAACAGCACCACCAGGCCGGCGGCCAGGGTGAAGGCGAAGAGGAACTCCACCGCGCGGATCACCTGGTCGAGCACGCGCTGCACCTGGGTGATGGTGGCGCCCATGTCCACGTTGGTGATGTTGGGGAACTGGCGCACCAGCGCATTGTCGAAGCCTGCCTTGTCGGGCGCACGGTAGGCCGCCAGGTAGGTCACGGCCACGCCTTCGAGGTGGTCCACCGGGTACATCACGAAGAAGTTGGCGCGCATGGAGCCCCAGTCCACCTTGCGCAGACTGGTGATGCGCGCCTCGTTCTGCACGCCGCCGATGTCGAACTGCAGCGTGTCGCCCATCTTCAGGCCCAGGGTTTCGGCAATGCCTTCTTCCACGCTGATGGTGCCCTGCTCGTTCTCGGTCCATTTGCCGGCCACGACCTGGTTGTGGGGCGGCTGCTGCACGGCGGTGGACAGGTTGAACTCGCGGTCCACCAGGCGCTTGGCGCGGTCGTCGGCATAGTCGGCCGGGCCCACGGCCTTGCCGTTCACGGCCAGCAGGCGGCCGCGGATCATGGGGTACCAGTCGTAGCGCTTGACGCCGCCATCCTTGAGGCTCTGCTGGAAGGCGTCGGCCTGCTCGGGCATGACGTTGATCACGAAGCGGTTGGGCGCGTCGGGCGGCGTGGCCTGGCGCCAGCTGCTGATGAGGTCGGTGCGCAGCAGCACCAGCAGCACCAGCGCCAGCAGGCCCACGGCCAGGCTGCTGACCTGCACCACGGCATAGGCCGGGCGCGCGGAGATCTGCCGCGTGGCCAGCACCAGCCAGCGCGGCGCGGTGGCCTCGTTGACGCTGCGGCGCAAAAGTTTGACGGCCACCCAGCTCAGGCCCGCGAACAAGGCCACGGCACCGGCAAAGCCGCCCACGGCGATCAGGCCCAGCTTGATGTCGCTGCTCACGGCCAGCAGCAGGGCCGCAAAGCCGGCCACGCCCACGCCCAGCACGGCCATGGAGGCCGGTTTGAGCCCGCCCACGTCGCGCCGGATCACGCGCAGCGGCGGCACCTGGGCCAGCTGCAGCACGGGCGGCAGGCCGAAGGCGAACAGCAGGGTGAGCCCCATGCCCAGGCCGAAGGCCACGGGCCACAGGCTGGCAGAAGGCAGGGCCGACTCCACCAGGCCGGCCAGCAGCAGCACGAAGACGTAGTGCACCAGGTAGCCCACGGCCACCCCCAGGGTGCTGGCGAACAGGCCGATCAGCGCGAATTCCGAGGTGTAGGCCCCGGCGATGGTGCGCTGGCTCTGCCCCAGCACGCGCAGCATGGCCGAGGCGTCGAGGTGGTCGGTGGCGAAGCCGCGCGCGGCCAGCGCCACGGCCACAGCCGAGAGCAGCGCGGCCAGCAGGGCCACGAGGCTCAGGAACTTCTGCGCCCGGTCCAGCGTCTGGCGCATCTCGGGGCGGCCGCTTTCGAGCGACTCGACGCGCACGCCGTGCTGCTCGGGCTTCTTGGCCTCGTCCGCAGCCCATTGGCTGAAGGCCTTGACCGCGGCGGCCGGCCCGGCCACGGCAAAGCGGTAGGTCAGCCGGCTGGCGGGCTGCACCAGGCCGGTGGCGGGCACGTCGGCCGCGTTGAGCATGACGCGCGGCGCAAAGCTCATGAAGCCGGCACCCCGGTCGGGCTCGATCACGATGATGCGCGTGATGCGCAGCTGCGAATCGCCGAGCAGCAGCATGTCGCCCATGGCCAGGCCCAGCGATTCGAGCAGCGGTGCATCGACCCAAACCTCGCCGCGCGCCGGGATGTCACGCGTGGTCTGCTCGGCCGCGCCCGGGCCCACGGCCACGGTGAGGGTGCCGCGCAGCGGGTAGCCGGGCTGCACGCTTTTCAAGGCCACGAGCTTGCTGGCCCCGCCCTTGTCGTCGCCGGCCCGCCCCATGGTGGGGAAGCCCATGGTGGTCACGCTCTGCAGGCCCAGGGCCTTGGCGCGTTCAGCGAACACCGTGGGCGTGGGGTTGTCGCTGGCCACCACGGCATCGCCGCCCAGCAGTTGCAGGGCATCGCGCTGCAGGCCACCCTGCAGGCGGTCGGCAAAGAAGCCCACGGAGGTGAGCGCGGCGACGGCCAGGGTCACGGCCACGACCAGCAGGCGCAGCTCGCCCGCGCGCAGGTCGCGCAGCAGGGTGCGCCAGCCCAGGCGGATAAAAGAGAGGTTCATGGGCGTGACATTAGCGCAAAAGGGCGCCAAACCACGGCCATGAAACATTTCCAGCCGGCGCGCAGGCCCTTTCGGGCCGGCGGGCTCAGCGTGGCGCGGTGGTGAGGCGCTCTTCCAACCCCTTGAGCACCGGCCCGATCTCGACCCCCACGCGGATCTGCGGGTTCGAGAAGCCATCGGTCTTGCCGGCCTCGACCTCGCGCTGCTGGATCAGCGGCACGGCCTTCTTGAACGCCTCCTCGAAGGAATGCGTGCTGCGCAGCTGTTCGTCGAACACCGCCCGGCCGAAGAAGGTCAGCTCCGACAGCGCGCCGCAGCCATACGAGGTGTGGGTGGCGTCGGCCGCCGTCATGATCAGCGTCGAGGGCGTGGCCAGGGTGTCGATCCAGCCGCCCGAGTAGCAGGCCGAGATGGCGATCACGCGGTGGCGGATGCCCGCCGTGTCCAGCGCCTCGCGCAGCATCTCGGGGCTGATGGGCGGCACCTCCAGCGGCCAGTGCGAGGCCGCGAGCTGGTGGTTCTTGGCGCCGTGCGAGGTCATGTAGACCACGAGCACGTCGTTCTCCTTGTCCATGCGCGCGGCCAGGGCGTTCACCGCGCGATCGAGGTTCTCGGGTGTGGCCCAGACATGGGTGTCGGCAGTTTCGGCATGGTTGAGCAGGTGCAGCACCCGGCCCTGCGCGTCAAAGCGCTCCTGCAGGACCTGGCTGACCATGGTGCTCTCGCGGCGGAACACGTTCTCGCGGGCGTAGGGGGCGAACACCAGGGCGTAGACGTCGGTCACGCCGGGGCGCTCGGGCACCAGCGCCTCGGCCTGTTGCTGCATGAGGTCCTGCTGGGCCTCGAACAGGGCCTGCGACAGGTGCAGGCGCGCCGGCTGCGGTGCGTCCTCGCCGTTGTCCGCCGGCCTGGCCACCCACGATTGCGACGACACGTAGTACAGGCTGCCCCCGGTCACGGCCAGCAGCGCCAGCACGAAGACGGCGGTGCGCCCCCGGGACCGCGTGAGGCGTGCCATCAGCACGGTATGGACCAGCACGTCCCACAGCAAGGTCGCGCCATAGATGGCCCAGAAGGCCCAGTATCCATAGCCGGTGGACCAGCGTGCGGGATAGTGCGCCCCCAGTGCCATGAGCCCATAGACCACGACCGAGGCGGGCAGCACGGCCACGGTGGAGAGCACCAGCCAGGCCGGCACGCCCCCCGAGGGCTGCCCCCCGGCGTCACCAGCCGGCGGGCGCGACAGGGCCCACCAGGCGGCAGCGAGCAACGCAGGCAAGGACCACCAGAGCGTGAGCCAGCCCCCGAAGTAAAAGGCCGCGGGGCCAGGAATGTGCAGGCGCTCCAGGCCCAGGAGCAGGGCACTGCACAGCAGGACGAGAAGGATCGCCTGCCCGGGCGCAGGCACAGCAGCCCCCGTGCGGGGCCGCTTCAGCACGGATGCGCGCAGCCCCTCGCGCAGCCAGCGCACCCCGGCCAGCCGCTCGGGCACGGCCGCCGCAGCAGGCATTGCGGTGGCCGGTGGGGGCTGGGCCCCGTCCGTCGCCGCCGGTACGGATTCGACAGGAATGCGATGGGTGTCCGGCACCTCGTCGAGGTCGTAGGGGCCAAACTGGCTGGGCAAGGTGTCCGGCCATGCGTGGGTGGATTTCTGGTCGCGCATCACCCAATCATGCCATCGCCGTGCGGCGGCCCGGTGTCAGCTGGAAGAGGAGGCAGCAGTTGCCTGCGCCAGTTCGGGCTGCAGCACCAGCCGCTGCACGCCGCTGTAGCAGACGAAGCGCCGGTTGGTGGCGCGGCCGATGGCGCACAGGCCCAGTTGCTCGGCCACGGCGTGCCCCATCTGCGTCATGCCGCTGCGCGAGACCACGATGGGCACGCCCATCTGGGCGGACTTGATGACCATCTCGCTGGTCAGCCGGCCCGTGGTGTAGAACACCTTGTCGGCGCCCGCCATCGGTGCCGCGTCACCCGCGGCCATCCACATCCACCCCGCGATGGTGTCGATGGCATTGTGGCGGCCCACGTCCTCGACGAAGACCAGCAGCTCCTCGCCCTGGAACAGCGCGCAGCCGTGCACCGAGCCGGCCGACTTGTAGGTGCTCTCCTTGAGGCGGATGGCGTTGACGATGCCGTAGAGCTGGCCCTGCGTGAGCCGAGCCTCGGGCAGCACGATGCGGTCCACCTCGTCCATCAGGCCGCCGAACACGCTGCCCTGGCCGCAGCCGGTGGTGACCACCTTGCTGGCCGTGCGCTCCTCGATGCGCGCGATGCCGTGGCGCGTGCGCACGGCAGCGGCGTTGACCTCCCAGTCCACGGTGATCGATTCGATGTCCTGCACCGACTCCACCAGGCGCTGGTTGCGCAAGTAGCCCAACACCAGCAGCTCGGGGTGCGCGCCCAGGGTCATCAGCGTGACGAGCTCGCGGTTGTCGACATACACGGTCAGCGGCCGCTCGGCGGGGATGGACAGCTCTTCGCGCTCGCCGTGTTCGTTAACCACCTCGACGCGGTGGGTCAGCGGCGCCCGTGCCTGGGTCAGGCGCGGCAGGCGAAGGTCGGTGGCAGGCAGGGGCGTGCTCATGGGCACAGCGTACCCCATCCCCGCAGGGTGCAGCGGGGGCATGCCCGCCGATGCCGTGCGGTGCTCAGGACTTGGGGGCCGAAGCGGCCGCCGCGGGTGTCTGGGTACTGGGCGGGCTGCTGGCCGTGCCCGGTGGCGAGTGCGCCCCCGCCGCCTCGATGGGCTTGGCTTCGGGCGGTGTGTAGGCGAACGGGCCGGGGTCCGCACAGGCCGCGCCCGTAGCGGCAGGCTTGGCGGCGGGGTTGGTCTTGCGGTAGTGGGCCGCGACCTTGTCCTGCGACTGGCACAGCTTGTAATTGTCGACCTTGCCGGCCCAGGCGGCCTTGGCGGCGGCTTCGGCCGCCTTGGCTGCCGCCTCGGGCGGTGGCGGCGGCAATTTGGCCAGCGCGGAACTGCAGGCGCAGGCGGCGGAAAGGGCCAGCAGCAAAGTGCGGGGGAGGTGGTTCATCGTCATGGGGGACCTCATGCCTGAACGGGCTTGGCAGCAGTGGCCTCGCCCGCGGGCTCGGCACTGCTGCTGCGTTGCGAGGGGATCTTGCCGGCCTGGATGTCCTCGTACCAGAGCTGGTGGTGCTCCTTCGCCCAGGTCTCGTCCACGTAGCCGGTCTTCATGGCCTTGTAGGCGCCCTGCATGCCGATGGTGCCCAGGTAGATGTGGCCCATGAACATCACCATCATCACCACCGTGGCCACGGCGTGGACCATGTGCGCGATCTGCATGGTGCCGCGCTCGTAGATGAGCCCGGGCACGAGCTTGTCCAGCACCAGGCCCGAGGCCACGACGATGGCACCCAGGAACAGCACCCCGCCCCAGAAGATCAGCTTCTCGCCGGCATTGAAGCGGTGCGATGGCACCTCCTGGCCCGAGAGCATGCCGCCGCCCTTGAGCAGCCAGGTGAGGTCGCCGCGGCGCGGGAAATTGTCCTTGACGAAGGTGAGGAACACGATGAGCAGCGACACCGCGAACAGCGGCCCGGCGAAGTTGTGCACGTTCTTGAGCACGTAGGCCAGCCAGCCGAACAGCGTGCCGCCCAGGATGGGCAGCAGGAAGAACTTGCCGAAGGCCATCACCAGGCCCGAGATGGCCAGCGCCACGAAGGCGATGGCATTGGCCCAGTGGGCGGAGCGCTCGAACGGCGTGAAGCGCTCGATCTTGCGGCCCGTCTCGGCGCCGTGCAGGTGCATGGTGCCCTTGCGCCAGTAGAACAGCGCGATGGCGCCCGCAACGATGAGCAGCAGCGAGCCGCCGTAGGGGATGATCCACTGGTTGCGCACCTGGCGCCAGGCCTCGCCCGCATTGGTCACGCGCGATCCGGGGTACTGCACGAAGGGCTGTATCAGGTTGCCGGCCTCGGGCGCCTGGCTCTTGGGCAGGCTGCTGTAGCCCGTGACGCCCTCGCCCACCTGGCGCCACATCGGCGCGTTGTTGCCCGGCTGCACCTTGGCGCGCTCGCCGTTGCTCTGCTGGGCATAGCCCGGCTCCTCGCTGGCATCGGGCTTGACCTGGAAGATGTTCTGGCCCTGGATACCGCCTGGCGCGGGCGCAACGGCGGCGGCGGCCGGCGTGGCCGCCGAGGCCGCATCGGCCGGCGCTTGGGCGGCTACCGTGCCCCAGGCCAGTCCGGCACACAGGGCCATGCTGCACAGGATGGTTTTCATGGCAGGCCTCGCTCTAGCGGGTGCTTCGGGTGTATTCGTTCTGGCCGTACTGCTGGCGCGCCTTGAGCTGCTGCTCCCAGCCTGCCTTGTCGCCGGCCTTCCAGCCGGGCTGCGTGAAGTTGCTGCCCGTGCCGGCATAGGGCGGCGCATCGACGCGCACGCCGCCGCCGGTCTGCGGCTTCTCGGTGCAGGCCGCCAGCGCCAGCAGCCCGCAGGCTGCACAGAGGGTCAGCGCGCTGCGCCCGGTCATGACTTGGCTCCCGGTGTGGGTTGGCCGGCCTGCTTGGAGCCGTAGGCCGTGCCCCAACCCCAGACCTCGGCACCCTTGCCGCGCTGCACCACGCGGTTGCGGAAAATGTCCGCCACCACGTCGCCATCGCCGGCCAGCAGGGCCTTGGTGGAGCACATCTCGGCGCAGGCCGGCAGCTTGCCCTCGGCCAGGCGGTTGCGGCCGTACTTGTCGAACTCGGCCTGGCTGCCATGGGTCTCGGGGCCGCCGGCGCAGAAGGTGCACTTGTCCATCTTGCCGCGCACGCCGAAGGTGCCCTGCGAGGGAAACTGCGGGGCGCCGAACGGGCAGGCATAGCTGCAGTAGCCGCAGCCGATGCAGACGTCCTTGTCGTGCAGCACCACGCCCTCGTCGGTGCGGTAAAAGCAGTTCACCGGGCACACGGCCATGCAGGGCGCATCACTGCAGTGCATGCAGGCCACCGAAATGGATTTTTCGCCGGGCACGCCGTCGTTGAGCGTGACCACCCGGCGGCGATTCACGCCCCAGGGCACTTCGTGCTCGTTCTTGCAGGCGGTGACGCAGCCGTTGCATTCGATGCAGCGCTCTGCATCGCAGATGAATTTCATTCGTGCCATGGGGTGTCTCCTGGTCGCTGCTTGTGCTGCGTGCTCACGCGCGTTCCACGTTGCAAACCGTGGTCTTGGTTTCCTGCATCATGGTCACGCTGTCGTAGCCATAGGTGGTGGCGGTGTTCACGGCCTCGCCGCGCACGACCGGGGCCGCGCCCTTGGGGTAGTGGGCCAGCATGTCCGCGCCCTGCCAGTGGCCCGAGAAGTGGAACGGCATCCACACCGTGTCGGGTGCCACGCGTTCGGTCACCATCGCCTGCACGTTGATGCGGGCGCCTGTGGGCGAACTGAGCCACACCCGCTCGCCGTTGCGCACGCCGCGCTCGCCAGCGGTCTTGGGGTTGATTTCCACGAACGACTCCTGCTGCAGCTCGGCCAGCCAGGGGTTGGAGCGGGTTTCCTCGCCGCCGCCCTCGTACTCGACCAGCCGGCCCGAGGTCAGGATCAGCGGGAACTTCTCGTGCACCTTGTCGGCGATGTTCTTGTCCTGCACGCTTTTGTAGAGCGTGGGCAGGCGCCAGAAGGCCTTCTTGTCGTCGTGCGTGGGGTACTTCGCCATCAGGTCGGGCCGGGTGCCGTACAGCGGCTCGCGGTGCTGCGGGATGGCATCGGGGAAGTTCCACACCACGGCGCGCGCCTTGGCATTGCCGAAAGGGTGGCAGCCATGGTTCTTCATGGTCACGCGGATGATGGCGCCCGTGGGGTCGGTCTTCCAGTTCTTGCCCTCGGCGGCCTTCTTCTCGGCGTCGGTCAGTTCATCCCACCAGCCGAGCTTCTTGAGCAGCACGTGGTCGAACTCGGGGTAGCCGGTGGTGATGTCGGAGCCCAGCGAGTACGAGCCGTCTTCGGCCAGCAGGTTCTGGCCGTCCTTTTCCACGCCGAAGTTGGCGCGGAAGCACCCGCCGCCATCCATGACATGCTTGGAATTGTCATAGAGGTTGGACGATCCGGGGTGCTTGAGCTCGGGCGTGCCGTAGCAGGGCCAGGGCAGGCCGAAGTAGTCGCCCGTGAAGTCGTAGCCGGTCTCCTTGTCCTTGCCGCCCTTGGCCTTGAGGGTCTTCACGTCGAACAGGTGCATGTTCTTCATGTGCGCCTTCAGGCGCTCGGGGCTCTGGCCGGTGTAGCCGATGGTCCAGACACTGCGGTTGATCTCGCGCAGGATGTCCTCGATCACGGGCTCGTCCATGCCCTGCACCTTCTGCAGCTTGTAGTTCTTGACCAGTTCCTTGTCGAAGCCCAGCTTCTGCGCGAACTGGTACATGATCATGTGGTCGGAGCGGCTCTCCCACAGCGGCTCGATCACCTTCTCGCGCCACTGCAGCGAGCGGTTGGAGGCGGTGCACGAACCGCTGGTTTCGAATTGCGTGGCCGCAGGCAGCAAATAGACAGCGCGGTTCGGATTCAGGTCCTCGGCCCGGCCGGGCATGGCGGCCATGGCCGCGGTGGCCGAGGGGTAGGGATCGACCACGACGAGCAGGTCGAGCTTGTCCATGGCGCGCTTCATCTCCAGGCCCCGGGTCTGGGAGTTGGGCGCATGGCCCCAGAAGAACACGCCGCGCAGGTTGGCGTCCTGGTCGATCAGCTCGTTCTTCTCGAGCACGCCATCGATCCAGCGCGAGACCGTGAGGCCCGACTTGGTCATCATCGCCGGGCTCGCATAGCGGGCCTTGATCCACTCGAAGTCCACGCCCCAGACGGCCGCGAAGTGCTTCCAGGCGCCTTCGGCAATGCCGTAATAGCCGGGCAGCGAGTCGGGGTTGGGGCCCACGTCGGTGGCGCCCTGCACGTTGTCGTGCCCGCGGAAGATGTTGGTGCCACCGCCGGACTTGCCCACGTTGCCCAGCGCCAGCTGCAGGATGCACGAAGCGCGCACGATGGCGTTGCCGATGGTGTGCTGCGTCTGGCCCATGCACCAGACCACGGTGCCGGGGCGGTGGGCGTTGAGCAGGCTGGCCACCTTGAAGACCTGCTCCTCCTTGACGCCGCAGGCCTCCTCGACCTTGTCGGGCGTCCACTTGGCCAGGATCTCCTCGCGCACCTTGTCCATGCCGTAGACACGGTCGTTGATGTACTGCTTGTCTTCCCAGCCGTTCTTGAAGATGTGGTACAGCAGGCCGAACAGGAAGGGGATGTCGGTGCCCGAGCGGATGCGCACGTACTCGTCGGCCTTGGCCGCCGTGCGGGTGAAGCGCGGGTCCACCACGATCATCTTGCAGCCGATCTCCTTGGCGTGCAGCATGTGCAGCATGCTCACCGGGTGGGCCTCGGCCGCGTTGGAGCCGATGTACATCGCGACCTTGCTGTTCTGCATGTCGTTGTACGAATTCGTCATGGCCCCGTAGCCCCAGGTGTTGGCCACCCCGGCCACCGTGGTGGAGTGGCAGATGCGCGCCTGGTGGTCGCAGTTGTTGGTGCCCCAGAAGCTCACGAACTTGCGCAGCAGGTAGGCCTGCTCGTTGTTGTGCTTGGACGAACCCACGAAGTACACGCTGTCGGGCCCGCTGGCCTTGCGCAGATCCTGCATGCGGGCCGTGATCTCATTGAGCGCCGTGTCCCAGCTGATGCGCTCGTACTTGCCGTTGACCAGCTTCATCGGGTAGCGCAGGCGGTACTCGCCATGGCCGTGCTCGCGCAGCGCAGCGCCCTTGGCGCAGTGCGCGCCCAGGTTGATGGGCGAGTCGAACACCGGCTCCTGGCGCACCCAGACGCCGTTCTCGACCACGGCATCCACCGCGCAGCCGACCGAGCAGTGGGTGCAGATGGTGCGGCGCACCTCGATCTTGCTGTCGCCCAGGCCGACCTTGGCGCCCTCGGCGGCGCTGGACTTCTTGACCAGCGCGAGTTGCGAGGCGGCGATGCCCACGCCGACGCCCAGGCCCGAGCGGCGCAGGAAGGCGCGCCGGTCCATGGTGGGCAGGGCCTTGGCCAGGCCGCGCTGCAGGCTGTGGACAAAAGGGGAGGAGGCCGCAGCGCCCTCCCGGGCGTGGGAAGACTTCTTGGTGAGCAACATGGTGCGCCCCGCGGTCAGAGTTGGGTGGTCTTGTAGTACTGCTGGACGTGCGCCGAGAGGCGGTAGCCGCCACCGCGCTCGGGCGGGGCCGGTACCGGCTCGGCCACGGCAGTGGCATCGGGCGCTGCGATGTGCGGCAAGGCCGCGACGGCTGCGGCGGCAGCCCCTGCGGTGGCTGCACCTGCAAAGAAGCGGCGGCGGGAAGGTTGGGGCTGGCTATCCTGCATCGTTGTCTCCAGGAGGGCTTGCGGCTATGCAATGTCGTTCATACAGTCTATGCGAGTGTCCGGCCCGCTGCAATCGGGTATGGCCACCCCATAGGTTTGCACTCGGGTTTAGGGCGACGTTCTCGCACTGCAACATTTCCGGTTGTCATCGAATTACGCGCCACCCATGAGACTGGCGCAACCGAGACCAGCGCCCCCGCGCAAGGGCCGCCCCGCCGCGCTGGGGGCGTCCCCCTCCCGACTCGCGCAGCGAGTCGAGAGAGGGGTGAAGGCGCGAAGCGACTCAGGGGGTGCTTCATTTCTATTCCAGCATGTCGAAACCCTGGGCCTCGACGGCCGCAAAGGCCCGTGTGAAGCGGGCCAGCGCGCCATAGAAGGGGGCGGCGGGGTGGGCCTCGAGCACGTCGCACAGGGCCGGCAGCCAGGGCTGCAGGTGGGCGGCAAAAAAGTCCCGTTGGTTCGCAAGGTTGCACACCGCCATGTCGTCGCCGGCGATCAGGTAGCGCATGGCTTCGCACAGGTAGGCGATATGGTCCTCGGTCTCGGGCATGGCCTCGCTGCGGGCCAGGCCCAGCGCGTCGAGGTCGCTGCGCAGGCGCGCCAGCGGCTTCTCGTTGAGAAAGCCGCTCAGGTAGTGCGATCCGTACAGGAAGACCTCGGGCTTGCCCACGCCGCCGAACAGGCGCTCGAACTCGGCGGCGATGGCCGCATCGCCCTGCGCCCGGGCAGCCCCCACCAGCTGCTGCCAGGGGTCTTCGAGCAAGCCGCCCTGCGCAGGCGCTTCGGTCATGGCCACGCGCAGCAGGGCCAGCAGCTCCGGGGGCGGCGCGCTGTAGTACAGCTGCGCCAGCAGGCCATAGAGTTCGGCGCGCGCGGTTTCCTCGTCGAGGGCAGCGCTGGACGCCATGGTCAGGGGGGCGGTGGCGCTCACAGGTCCGTCACTTTCGCTTCGCTTTGGGAAGAATACAGGTCGATCACGCGGCAGTCGCTGCACATCTTGAGGCGCTCCAGCGCCTCGCCCTGGAACATGGCGTGGCCCGCGAGCCGCTCCAGCATGGCCTCGATGGCCTTGAGCGTGCCAAACGGCTTGCTGCAGCGCACACAGGCCCAGGGCTGGGTCTCGGCGAGCACGCGCAGCTGCGCGCGTTCGGGCGTGAGCAGCAGGCGCGGCTGCAGGGCGATGGCGTCCTCGGGGCAGGTGGTGGCGCACAGGCCGCACTGCACGCAGTTCTTTTCGAGAAAGCGCAGCTGCGGCAGCTGCGGGTTGTCCTGAAGCGCCCCCGCGGGGCAGGCGCTCACGCAGCTCAGGCACAGCGTACAGCGGTCCTTGGCGACCGTGATGGCCCCGAGCGGCGCGCCGGCTGCCGGCAGCGCGATGGCCTCGGGCAGGCCGTCTTTCAGCAGCGGCGCATGGGCGGTGAAGTGGTCCAGCGCCATCTCCAGCGTGGCGCGCTTTTCCTGGGCCACACCATGGCGCGCGGCCACGGGCGGCAGCAGCTGGCGCGTATGGCGCAGGGACTGCAGGCCTGCATCGAGCGCTGCCGCGTCGTCCGCGCGCAGCAGCCGCAGGTGGCTGCCGGTGTAGCCCAGCCCGTGCAGGATGGCCTGGGCCACGTCCATCTGCTCCTGCAGGCCGGCGAGGTACTGGGGTGCCTCCTCGTGCGTGGCCAGCACCACCACCTGCGAGGCACCATAGGCCAGCGCGCTGAGCCACAGGTCCACGCCGGTGCTGGCCGTGTGCCACAGCGGCACCGGGATCACCTGGGCCGGCACGCCCTGGGCGCGCCGCAGCTGGGCGGCGCGGCCCAGCGCATCGACCAGGGCCTGGCCGCGCTCCTGGCTGTGCAGCAGCAGCACGGCATCCTTGCCGCCTGCGGCCGCGTAGGTGGACAACAGGGCCTTGAAGCGCGCGCCCTGCTCCGTGGCACCTGGGTAGGCAAACGACAGCGCTCCGGTGGGGCACACCGTGCTGCAGGCGCCGCAGCCCACGCACAGGTGGGGGTTGACCTTGATCTGCTGGCGGCCCTTGTCGCTGGAAATGGCCTCGGCAGAACAGACCTCGATGCAGGCATTGCAGCCCACGGTCTCGTTGCGGCTGTGGGCGCAGAGCTTTTGCTTGTAGGCGAAGAAGCGGGGCTTGTCGAACTCGCCCACCAGCTCGCGCAGCTTGAGCAGCACGGCCATGTCGCGCCCGTCGCTGCGGAAATAGCCTTGCGGCGACGCATGCTGGGTGAAGGTCGGCTCGGCCGTGGCCGGGCGCAGGTCCAGCACCAGGTCGAAGCGCTCCTGCTGCACGCCGGCCTCGCGGCCGAAGTCGATGGCGCCGGCCACCTGGCAGGCGCGCACGCAGGCGCGGTTGGCATCGCAGGCCGACCGATCCACCTGGTAGTCCAGGCCGATGGCGTTCTCGGGGCAGGCCACGATGCAGGCATTGCAGCGCGTGCACAGGTCCAGGTCGATGGGGTTGTCGGCAGACCACTGCACGTCGAAGGCCCCGAGCCAGCCCGACAGCCCCGTGAGGCGCCCCGCGAGCACGGGAAAGCGCCGCGCCTGGGCGCCGCCGGCCTGGCCCGGGCCCTGCGCGAACAGGGTCACGTCGAGCACGTCGGCCACCAGCGCCGCGGCCTGCTCGGCCGCGTCGAGCGGGCCGATGACCAGCAGGCGGCCCGTGCTCTTGTAGGTGACGGTGGCCACCGGCGGCGGCTCGGGCAGGCGCGCGGCGGCCAGCAGCGCAGCGATCTTGGGGCCCGCCTCGCGGGCATCGCGGCTCCAGCCCCCGGTCTCGCGGATGTTCACGAAGCGGATTGGCGAGACCGCGCCTTCGGTCTGCGCGCCGAGTTCGCCGAACAGGCGCTGCTCCTGGGTGCAGGCCACCACCACCTCCTGGCCGGTGCGGATGGCGCCCTGGAAGGCGCCGGCCTCGCGCCGGCACAGCGTGGAGTGGAGCGTCAGATCCTCATGCAGGGCCGCGCCCAACGCCTTCGCGTCGAGGGGCATCGTCTGGTTGCAGTCGCAGATCAGCGTGGTCATGTTCGGTATGGCTGGCTACCCTGGCCGCTGCGTCCCCTTGCGGGGGCGTGGCGGCCAGTACTGGCGAGCTAGGAATGGCGGTGCATACCTCGGACTGTGCCACGTCTGGCGGCACAGCCGACTCCGCATCATCCCGAGGCTGAGCATCCTGCTGGGCCATTGCCGGCGCGGGCGTGCCGGCGGCCTCCTTTTCATGGTCGAAGAAGCCCATGAAATGGGCGCTGGCCATCTGGCGCAGCATGCCTTCGGGCAGCGGGTCGGGCTTGGAATAGTCATCGATGTAGATGTCCAGGCCGTCCATGGCGTTGAAGTGGGGGTCGGCAAACAGCTTCTTCATGGCCGTGTTGCGCACGTCGGGCGCCACGCCACGGCCCATGAAGGGCTTGAAGTCGGATTCGGGCGTCAGCGCCTGGGCATCGGCCAGGGTGGGCGGTTCGGGCTCCACGGCGGCGGGCACGGGCGGCTGCTCTGCGGCAGGGGTGGCCACCGGCGATGCCGGCAGCTCGGGCGCGGGCGGGAGTTCCGGCTCCTGCACGGGCCGGCCTGCCGCCACCTCCTGCTTGCGGCGCGACCAGCGCGAGAGAAAGCCGTCAGCCATGGTGCTGGCCGCCCCGGCCACCGCGCTGCTTGTCGGTGGAGACCGATGCCGGATTGCCGAAGCGGTCGGTGAGCGACTGGAAGCTGTCGGGCCGCCGGCGGCGCTTGGGCTCGGGCGCATAGTGCTCGTCGACAAAGGCCTGCAGCAAGGCCAGAACCTCTGGCGGCGCGGGCACCTGCTCCACCGTTTCCTGCGCATCGAGCCAGCGGCCGGCATCGTGGTAGCTCAGGCTCACGGCCACGGGGCGCGCCAGCGGCTCGGCAACGCTGCCCTCCTCGTCCATGCGCCAGAGCACGAACCAGCAGGGCGCGGGTGCCGACAGGTTCAGGTGGTAGCCCTCGCCATCGTCCTTGAACAGCTCGACCGCAAAGCCCGGGAACAGCCACAGGGCCTGGTCCGCGTCCTCGCGCAGCAGGCGCGGCACGTCGCCGAAGGCGGTTTCGCCGGGCACAACGCCGTCGAGCACCCAGCGCCAGGGCTGCCAGCGGTTGTCCAGGCGCTCGCGGCGCATGGTGACGGCGACTTCGAGGGTGGGGCGCTGGGACATGGCCCGACTGTACTGCGCAAGCCGGTACTGCCTGCGGCGGCGAGGGTTTTCCCCTGTCGCTCAGGTCCCCTTATGCGCACCCGGCGCATACAGCACCGCGCGCGGCGCGCGGCACAGGCCCCACAGCCGCAGCCCGGCCAGTTCGGCCACCTGCACGCCGGTGGCGGTGGGGGCCGAGATGGTTGCCAGCGCCGAGATACCTACGCGGGCGCACTTGCGCACCAGCTCGTGGCTGCCCCGGCTGCTGAGCACGACGAAGCCGGGCTCGGCCAGGCGAGCGCTGCGCGACAGCCAGCCGATGAGCTTGTCCAGGGCGTTGTGCCGGCCCACGTCTTCGCAGACGCGGGCCAGGCGCCCGTCCAGCGTGGCCCAACCGGCGGCATGCAGCGAGCCCGACTGCGCGTTGTGCGGCTGCAGCGCCTTGAGGTCGGCAAAGGCGCGCAGCACCGTGGGCAGGTCCACGCGCCCGATCCAGTCGCGCGCCGGCAGGCGCTCGGGCGCCAGGTCGAGCGCGGCAAAGCTCTCCACGCCGCACACGCCGCAGCCCGTGCGGCCGGCCATGCTGCGGCGCCGGTCCTTGAGGCGCTCGAAGCTGCGCGCCGAGATCTCCAGGTGCACCTCGACCCCCGGCACGCCGGGAGGCAGGTGCGCCGCAAGGGCGTCCGCCAGCTGCAGCGTGCTGCCGCGGCAGTCCTGCGCCTGGTCGAGGATGCCTTCGCTCAGCGCAAAGCCGAGCGCAAAATCTTCGAGCTGCTCGGGCGTGGCCATCATCACCGCGTGCGAGACGCCGTTGAACACCAGCGCTACGGGAATCTCCGCCGCCAGGGTATCGGAGCGCAGGGCCCCGTCCTGCGGCACGCCCGCCTCGCCGAACACCCGCACGGGGCGCTGGGCCAGCGCCGGCAGTTCCAGCGCCGCATCGGCCTCGCCGTCGGGCAGGGAGAACGGCTGCGCGCTCATCGGGCCTCCCCCGCGGCCGGCAACTCCCGCGCCACGGCGCGGCCGGCGTCGGTCAGGTGGGCCACCCAGCGCTCGCCCACCTGGTCCACGCGCACCCAGCCGGGGCCACGCTGGCCGCCCACGGCGGCACCGCTCATCAGCGTGAGCTCGCGCAGGAGCACGCTCACGCCCTGCCCCAGGCGCTTGCCCAGGCGCGGCAGCGACACACCGGGCGCCGCCGCCCCGTCCTGGCCGCGGGACTCTTCGGCCAGCGCACGCAGGATGGCGCAGGCCAGGGTTTCCTCCTGGGCGGTCATGGCGCCTCGGCCTGCGCCGGCACGGCGGCGCCCGCCAGGGTCGCCGCGCCCGGCCCATGCGGCAGCAGCAGCACCGGGATGGACTTGGAGGTGGGCGTGCCCGCCGTATCGGCCACGGCCGACAGCGGCACCAGCGGATTCGTCTCGGGGTAGTAGGCCGCGAGGTTGCCGCGCGGGATGTCGTAGGCCACGAGCTTGAAGCGGTCCGCGCGGCGCTCCTGGCCATCGCTCCACACGGTCTGGATGTCGACCCAGTCGCCGTCCTGCATGCCCAGGGCGCGGATGTCCTTGTCGTTGATGAACACCACGCGGCGCTGGCCGTAGACGCCGCGGTAGCGGTCGTCCATGCCGTAGATGGTGGTGTTGTACTGGTCGTGCGAGCGCGTGGTCAGCAGCGTGAAGACCACCGCATCCTTGTAGCGTTCGCGCGCGATGTGCGAGGGCGTGTCGCGCGGCACGGCGTGGGCATGGAAGCTGGCCTTGCCCGAGGCCGTGGCCCACACGCGCTCGCTGGCCGTGTTGCGCAACCGGAACCCGCCGGGCACCGCCACGCGCTGGTTGAAGTCCTTGAAGTCGGGGAACACTTTCTCGATCTGGTCGCGGATGCGCGCGTAGTCCTCCACCAGCCACATCCAGGGAACATTGCTGCGCCCGGCCAGCGTGGCCGCGGCGAGCCGCGCCACGATGGCCGGCTCGGACAGCAGGTGCTCGGAGGCCGGCGGGTTGATGCCCACCGAGATGTGCACCATGCTCATCGAGTCCTCCACCGTCACGCCCTGCGGACCGCCGGCCTGCACGTCGATCTCGGTGCGGCCCAGGCAGGGCAGGATCAGCGCCTCCTTGCCGTGCACGATGTGGCTGCGGTTGAGCTTGGTGGTCACGTGCACCGTGAGGTCGCAGCGCTGCAGCGCCTTCCAGGTCTCGTAGGTGTCGGGGGTGGCGGCGGCGAAATTGCCGCCCAGGGCGAAGAACACCTTGCCCTTGCCGTCCAGCATGTGGCGGATGGCCTCCACCGTGTCCACGCCGTTCTCGCGCGGCGGCTCGAAGCCGAACACGTCGCGCAGCCGGTCGAGCAGCGCCGCCGGGGGCTTCTCCCAGATGCCCATGGTGCGGTCGCCCTGCACGTTGCTGTGGCCGCGCACCGGGCAGGGGCCCGCGCCCTCGCGGCCGATGTTGCCGCGCATCATGAGCAGGCTGACGATGCCCTGGATCGTGGCCACCGCGTACTTGTGCTGGGTGATGCCCATGCCCCAGCAGGCGATCACGTTCTTGGCGCCGATGTAGATGTCGGCCGCGGAGCGCATCTGTTCCTCCGTCAGGCCCGACTCCTGCTCCAGCAGCTCCCAGGACTCGGCGCGCAGGTCCGCCGCCAGGGCGTCGAAGCCTGTGGTGTGCTCGGCAATGAAGGCGTGGTCGAGCACGCCGCCGCGGGCGTCCTCCTGCTCCAGCACATGCTTCATCATGCCCTTGACGGCGGGCAGGTCGCCGCCCACGCGCAGCTGGAAGTAGTGCGTGCTGATGGGCGTGGAGCCGAAGGTGGCCATCTCCAGCTTGTCCTGCGGGTCGGCAAAGCGCTCCAGCCCGCGCTCGCGCAGGGGGTTGAAGCTCACGATGCGCGCGCCGCGCTTGTGCGCCTCGCGCAGCTCGCCGAGCATGCGCGGGTGGTTGGTGCCCGGGTTCTGGCCGAAGATGAAGATCGCGTCGGCGCACTCGAAGTCGTGCAGGGTCACCGTGCCCTTGCCCACGCCGATCTGCGGGCGCATGCCGCTGCCGCTGGGCTCGTGGCACATGTTCGAGCAGTCGGGGAAGTTGTTCGTGCCGTACTGGCGCACGAACAGCTGGTACAGGAAGGCGGCCTCGTTGCTGGCCCGGCCCGAGGTGTAGAAGATGGCCTGGTTCGGATCGGGCAGCGCGTTCAGGTGGCGCGCGATCAGCGCGAAGGCATCGTCCCAGGAGATCGGGCGGTACTGGTCGCTGGGCGCATGGTAGGCCATGGGCTGCGTGAGCCGGCCCTGGTCTTCGAGCCAGAAATCGCTCTGCTCGGCCAGCTCGGCCACGGTGTACTGGGCGAACAGGCTGGGGCCGGCGCGCCGGGCCGTGGCCTCGGCAGCCACGGCCTTGACGCCGTTCTCGCAGAACTCGAAGGTGGAGGCATGGTTGCGGTCGGGCCAGGCACAGCCCGGGCAGTCGAAGCCATCGGGCTGGTTGGCCGAGAGCAACGTCTTGGCGCCCTTCAGGGGAATGTCCTGGCGCAGCAGCGCATTCTTGACGCTGTTGAGCGCGCCCCAGCCGCCGGCCGGGCCTTTGTAGAACTCGATCTTTTCTTGCTTCATCATGGTCTCCTGGACGGGCGCCCCTGCTTGGACTGTGCCATGCGCCGGGCGTTCCCGGCCCCCTGCCCTGCAGGGGGCATGGTCATGGCGGCCCGGGGCGCTTCGTGCCGCCCCCGGCCCCGTGCCATCCGCTTCCTTACTGGAAAAACTTGGCGGCGCTCACCAGGGTCTTGTAGATGCCCCAGATGAGCGGCAGGCCCACTGCCAGCCAGGCGAAGGCCACCACCGCGGGGCTGGTCGTGCCGCCGCTGCCGGGGCCGCCGCCGACTTCGGCCGCCACGCTCTTTTCGTGGGCCAGCTTCTTCTCGTGGGCCAGCTCCTCGTCGCTCATGAACCATTTGTCGGCCAGCGGGCGTACCAGGAGGTTGGCGATGAGGCCGATGACCAGCATGCCCACCAGGATGTACATGGTCTGGTTGTACACCTGTTCGCGCGGCAGGCCCAGGCCCAGTTGGTATTCGCGCATGTAGTTCACGACGACCGGGCCCAGGATGCCGGCCGTGGCCCAGGCCGTCAGCAGGCGGCCGTGGATGGCGCCCACGAACTGCGTGCCGAACAGGTCGGCCAGGTAGGCCGGCACCGTGGCGAAGCCGCCGCCGTACATCGACAGGATCACGCAGAAGGCGCCCACGAACAACAGCTTGCTGCCGGCACCGGCCGAGCTCGGGATGCTGGCGTACATCAGGCCGCCGAGCACGAAGAAGATCACATAGGTCATCTTGCGGCCGAACTTGTCGGACAGGCTGGCCCAGAAGAAGCGGCCGCCGATGTTGAACAGCGACAGCAGCGCCGTGAAGCCGCCGGCCACGGCCGCGATGGCGGCCAGCTGGGCCTTGTCGAGCTCACCGAACTTCTGCGACACGCCGATCAGGCCGCCGCCGAAGACTTCCTGCAGCATGGGCGAGGCCATGCCGATCACGCCGATGCCGGCGCTCACGTTCATGCACAGCACGACCCAGATGAGCCAGAACTGCGGGATGCCCCAGACGCGCTTCACGTGCACGTGGCGCTGGGTGATCATGGCGTTGGCCGAGGGGGGTGGCGGCGTCCAGCCGGCGGGCTTCCAGCCCGTGGGCGGCACGCGGTAGCCCAGTGCACCGGCCATCATGAACACGAAGTACACCAGCGCCATGACCACGAAGGTCTGCATCACGCCCACGTCGGTGGGGCTGGAGAAGTTCTTCATCAGGTCCACCGCCAGGGGCGAGCCGATCATCGCGCCGCCGCCAAAGCCCATGATGGCCATGCCGGTGGCCATGCCGCGCCGGTCGGGGAACCACTTGATCAGCGTGGACACGGGGGAGATGTAGCCGAGCCCGAGCCCGATGCCCCCGATCACGCCCGAGCCCAGGATCATGAGCCAGAACTGGTGCAGGTGGATGCCCAGCGCCGACAGCAGCATGCCGCCGCACCAGCACACGGCCGAGACCACGCCGGCCTTGCGCGGGCCGGCACGCTCCAGCCAGCCGCCCCAGATGGCGGCCGAGCAGCCCAGGAAGACGAAGAACAGGGTGTACATCCAGCCCAGCGTGGCCACACGCCAGTCGCAGCCGCTGGCGAACAGCTCGGCGAAGAAGCTCATGTCCTTGGCGCAGGCCGCGCCCGTGCCGGCCGTGGCCAGGGCCTTGGACAGCGGCAGCCAGAACACCGAGAAGCCATAGGCCATGCCGATGCACAGGTGGATCGCCAGGGCGGCCGGGGGCACCAGCCACCGGTTGAAGCCCGGTGCGGCAATGATGCGTTCCTTGTCGAGGAACCCGGGGGATGGCATGGCCCCGGGCGCCAGAACGGCGCCCGCTGATGAAGCTGTCATGTGTTCTCTCTCCTTGGATGGTGCGCAAGCGCTTTTTTTCTTGACGCAGGTCAAATGCGCCGAGCGGAGTGTCCGGACAGGAGTGCCATAGCGTCAAATTGAATCGGCACATGCTGCGATTCAACAATTGAATGACGCGAATGGAAATCAGTCTCAGCCCAGCCAAAGGGATGGCAGGAAAGATCTCGAAGGAGGATCAGTCCTTCAACTCTCCGCAATGTTCCGCCACATGGTCGCGCCAGGCAGGCAGGTCCAGCAGTTCCAGAGCCGCTTCGAGCGCCCGGGACACGCGCGGGCCGCGCTGGGTCATGAAGCCGATGGGGGTGCGCACCTCGGGTGCGACCAGGGGCAGGGCCTCCAGGCCACGCTCGCTGCGCGCGGCGGCCACCATGGCGCCCGGCAGCACGCTGCACACCTCGCCCGAGAGCACGGACAGCACCAGGGTCAGCACCGAGTTGGTCTCGATGGCCGGCGGCACCGGCGTGCCCGCCTCGCGCAAGGCCTCGTCGATGATGAAGCGGTTGTGCATGTCGGGGGTGAGCAGGCACAGCGGCAGCTGGCCCGCGTCCTTCCAGCGCATGGGGGGGCCGATGCGCAGGCGGTCCGGGTCGGGCGTGCGCGCGCGGCGCAGCAGGTAGTAGTGCTCGTTGCACTGCGGCCAGGAGCGCAGGTTCACGCGCTTGGCCTGCATGCGCTCGCTGTAGCCCACGGCCAGGTCCAGCGACAAATCTTCGAGCCGCTGCTCGAGCTCCTGCGAACTCATGGACAACACCACGGGCAGGATGCCCGGGTGGCGCGCCTGCAGCAGGGCGGCAAAGCGCGAGAGGATTGGCACCGCGGTGGGCGTGGAGGCCATGCGCAGGCGCCCCTGCGGCGCGATCTCCGTGCTGCGCAGCTCCTGGCGCAGGACCTCGTTGTCGCGCAGCATGCGCTGCGCCGTGGCCAGCACGGCCTCGCCTTCGTGGGTCAGGCCCACGTAGGAGCGTGCCCGCTGCACGATGACGACGCCGAACTCCTCCTCCAGCGCCCTGAGCGCGTTCGACAGCGCCGGCTGGGTGATGTGGCAGGCCTGCGCCGCCCGGCCGAAATGGCGGTGCTCGTCCAGGGAGACGAGGTAGCGCATGGCGGCCAGCAGGTTCATCGCCGCGCCGCCCCTTCACCGCCCGGTTGCCGGGCCTTGCGCGGGCGCACGCTCAGGTGTCCTTGCTGACCGAGATGGTCGGGAACTTGGACGAGAAGTCCTTGGCCTGCTGGGCGATCTTCACGGCCACGGTGCGCGCCACCCTCTTGTAGATCTGCGCCACGTCACCATCGGGGTCGGCCACCACGGTGGGTTTGCCGCTGTCGGCCTGCAGGCGGATCTGCATGTCCAGCGGCAGCGCGCCCAGGTAGTCCATGCCGTAGTCGGCCGCCATCTTCTTGCCGCCATCGGCGCCGAAGATGTGCTCCACGTGGCCGCAGTTGCTGCACACGTGCACGGCCATGTTCTCGACGATGCCCAGGATAGGCACGCCCACCTTCTCGAACATCTTGATGCCCTTCTTGGCATCCAGCAGGGCGATGTCCTGCGGCGTGGTGACGATCACCGCGCCGGTCATGGGCACGCGCTGGGACAGCGTGAGCTGGATGTCGCCGGTGCCGGGCGGCATGTCGATGATCAGGTAATCGAGGTCCTTCCAGTTGGTCTGGCGCAGCAGCTGCTCCAGCGCCTGCGTGGCCATGGGGCCGCGCCAGATCATGGCTTCGTCCTGGTCGACCAGGAAGCCGATGGACATGACCTGCACGCCGTAGTTCTCCAGCGGCTCCATGGTCTTGCCGTCCTCGCTCTCGGGGCGGCGGCTGATGCCCAGCATCATCGGCTGGCTCGGGCCGTAGATGTCGGCGTCGAGCACGCCGACGCTGGCGCCCTCGGCCGCCAGGGCCAGGGCCAGGTTGGCCGCCGTGGTGCTCTTGCCCACCCCACCCTTGCCCGAGGCCACGGCAATGATGTTCTTCACCTGGGGCAGCAGCTGCACGCCACGCTGCACGGCGTGGGCCACCACCTTGGTGGTGATGTTGACCGAGACGTTGTCCACCCCGGCCACGCCCTTGGCCGCGGCCACCAGGCTGCGGCGCAGCTCGGGCACCAGGCTCCTGGCCGGGTAGCCGAGTTCCACCTCGAAGGCCACGTCGCCGCCGCTGATCTGCACATTGCGCAGCGCACGCGTGCTGACATAGTCCTTGCCCGTGTGCGGGTCTTGTACGCTGGAAAGTGCGGCCAGAAGGCCCTGTTCGGTGACTGCCATGCAATTAACTCCTGTGGGGGAGGTAGTCTATCGAAGAGGAACTTCCCCGATCCAAGTGCGGGACAATGCGCGTCTTCCCCCCTTCTGTCACCGACTCCCGAAAGCCCCCCGTGAAATTCAAGATGGCCGAGAAATCCCTGTTTGCCGTGCTGCTGCGCTCGCCCTGGTGGGTCAGCTTCCTGGTGGTGGGGGTGATCGCACTGGGCGCCGGCGCCCTGCTGCCGCGCGAGTACGCCTATGTCGGCGCCGTGGGCACGCTGCCGATCTTCGTCGTGGGCTGCATTGCGGCCTGGCGCCAGCTGCGGGCGCCGAGCCCCGCCAAGGTCGAGGAAATGCTGGGCGCCGTGAACAGCATGCCCTGGCGCCAGTTTGCCGATGCGCTGGAGGCCGCCTGGGTGCGCGATGGCTGCACGGTGGAAAAGCCCAAGGCAGGCCCCGTGGACCTGCGCGTGGCCAAGGGCGGCCAGGCCACCCTGGTCAGTGCCAAACGCTGGAAGGCCGCCACCCATGGCATCGAGCCGGTGCGCGAGCTGCATGCCGCCATGCAGGCCGAGGGGGCCTTAAGCGGCATCTACGTGATGACCCAGGGCCAGCTCTCCGACAACGCCCGCCTCTTCGCGCGCGACAACGGCATCACCGTGCTGCAGGGCCCGGGCGTCGCCTCCCTCCTTCTCGCCAAGGCCTGACCCGCCCCCCGCCATGCGGGTTTCCCCATGTGGCGGGCCTCCCGCAACGCAGCACACTTGGCACTGCCGATAAAGCTCCCACGCACGCGCCGATGCACCCACCCGACAGCCCTGCCCCACCAGCCCCTCCCATCACGGGCCTTCTGCTGACGGGCGGCGGCGCCCGGGCGGCCTACCAGGTGGGCGTGCTCGAAGCCATTGCCGACCTGCGCCTGGCCTGTGGCGCGGGCAATGAGCCCAACCCCTTTCCCATCATCACCGGCACCTCGGCCGGCGCCATCAATGCGGCGGCGCTGGCCTGCGGGGCCGACCATTTCGACCGCGCTGTGCGCCGCATCGCGCGCGTCTGGCGCGACTTCCATGCGCACCAGGTGTACCGGGCGGACTCGCTGAGCGTGCTGCGCAGCGGTGCACGCTGGCTGTCGCTGCTGTCGCTGGGCTGGGCCCTGGCGCGCTGGCGGCGCATGCGCCCGCGCTCGCTGCTGGACAATGCGCCGCTCGAAAAACTGCTGGTCAAGATGGTGCCGCTTGTGCGCCTGCCGCGCCTGCTGAAAAAAGGCCACCTCAAGGCCCTGGCCGTCACGGCGTCGAGCTACAGCTCGGGGGAGCACGTGACCTTCTTCGAGAGCGACGCCCCGCTGCAGCCCTGGGTGCGCTCGCAGCGCAAGGCGGCCCGCGACCGCATCACGCACGAGCACCTGCTGGCCTCCTCGGCGATTCCCTTCGTGTTCCCGGCCAAGGCCATCAGCATGGGGGACCACATGGAGTTCTTCGGCGACGGCTCCATGCGCCAGTCGGCACCGATCGCGCCGGCCATCCACCTGGGGGCCGAGCGCATCCTGGTAGTGGGCGCCGGCCGCATGCACGAACCCAAGGGCGATGCCTCGGCCAACCCCACGCCGACCTACCCCTCGTTGGCGCAGATCGCCGGGCACGCGCTGTCCAACATCTTCCTCGATGCACTCTCGGTGGACGTGGAGCGCGTGCAGCGCGTGAACCAGACGCTCTCGCTGATCCCGCCCGAGGTGCGCGCCAAGAGCGCGCTGCGCCCCATCGAGCTCTTGGTGATCGCCCCCTCGCAGCGCCTGGACGCCGTGGCCGCGCGCCACGTGGGCAACCTGCCCACCCCCGTGCGCGCCATGCTCGGCGCCCTGGGCGTCACCTCCAACATGGCCGACGTGCGCGGCGCGGCCCTGGCCAGCTACCTGCTGTTCGAGTCGGGCTACACGCGCGAACTCATGGCCCTGGGCCGCGAGGACACGCTGGCCATGCGCGCCGAGGTGTGCAAGTTCTTCGGCTGGACGGATACCGGCGCCGAGGTGAAGACGCTCATGCACAGCTGATTGCGGGGCCGCTGGCCGCCGCGCAAGTCCGCTACGGCGCCTTGAGAACGTCCCTGGGCAGCCAGCCCAGGCCATGCGCGTGCAGGCTCTGCACATACAGCCGGTCCGCCGTTTCGGTGATGGCCGTGGTCTCGGGGTAGGCGCCCGCCGGGTCCTGCAGGTCGGCCACGACCTGGCCCTCGTCGGTGAAGGCGATCACATGGCCATAGGGCTTGGGAATGGGCCACAGCGCACGCGGCAGGCGCAGGGTCAGGCTGCGCAGCCAGGGCTTGCTGGCCATGTTGTCGATGGCGGCGCCGCGCGGCTTGGCAAAGCCCAGCCAGATCCGCCCGTCCCGCCCGCGCATGAGGTTGTCGGGGTAGCCGGGCAGGTTGTCGAGCAGCACCCGGGCCTGCGGGCCCGGCTGGGCACTGCCGATGTCCAGCCCGTTGGCATCCACGGCGATCTTCCACACCCGGTACTTGCCGGTTTCGTTGACGAACAGGCTTTTTTCGTCCTGGCTCAGCGCCACGCCGTTGGCAAAGCTGATGCCCCGGGCCACCACGCGCGTGGCGCGCGTGGCGGGGTCGTATTCGAGCACGCGGCCGGTGCTGGCCTGCTCCAGGATGTCGAGCACGCTGGCCTCGAAGGTGCCGCCCCAGTCCCGGGGCGCAAAGCGGGTGGAGGCGTCGCTCAGGTACATCTTGCCGCTTTGGGCCACCACCACGCCGTCGGCATAGCGGATGGGGTCGCCGGGGCCCACCTGGTCGGTGAGCAGGCTGACTTTGCCATCGGGGGCGATGGACAGCAGGCCCTTGACCGCATCGGCCGCGACCAGGTTGCCCGCCGCGTCGAAGTCGAAGCCCAGCACGCGCCCGCCGGTGTTGGCAAACACTTCCTGGCCTGAGCCATCGGAGTTCATGCGCAGGATGTTGCCGCTCAGCACCGTGGTGTAGAGCCTGCCGTCCTTGCCCAGCGCAATGTGCTCGGGGCCGATCTCGCCTTTCAGGTCGATCATGCGCAGCCCGGCCAGGCGCTGGTTGGGCGCATGCACGCCCTGGTAGTCGGGCGCGGCAGGCGCGCTCCAGGCCACCGGCGCGATCGGCACCGGCCACCAGGCCAGGTAAGCCGCCCCCGCCAGCACGGCAATTGCCACCCCTGCTCCCCACCTGCCCCAGCGCACTTTGGCCATGCTGTCCCCCTGTTGTTCTGGATGGCGCGCATTGTGGCATCTGCCCCTGCCGGGGCAAAGGATGGCTCCGAGCGCCTAAAATCGCGGGTTCCGCCTGAGAAAGTACGACCCATGACGTCATCCGCACGCAAGCTCTTCGTCACCACCGCCCTGCCCTATGCCAATGGCAACTTCCACATCGGCCACATCATGGAGTACATCCAGGCCGACATCTGGGTGCGGTTCCAGCGCATGCAGGGCAACGCGGTCAACTTCGTCGGTGCCGACGACACGCACGGCGCGCCGATCATGATCGCGGCCGAGAAGGCCGGCAAGACACCCCAGCAGTTCGTGGCCGACATCGCCGCCGGCCGCAAGCAGTACCTGGACGGCTTTCACATCAGCTTCGACAACTGGCACAGCACCGATGGCCCGGAAAACCACGACCTGGCGCGCCAGATCTACCGCGACCTGCGCGACCGCGCCGACGGCTCGCTGATCGAGACCCGCACCATCGAGCAGTTCTTCGACCCCGAGAAGAACATGTTCCTGCCCGATCGCTTCATCAAGGGCGAGTGCCCCAAGTGCCACGCCAAGGACCAGTACGGCGACAACTGCGAGGTCTGCGGCTCGGTCTACGCGCCCACCGACCTGATCAACCCGTTCTCGGCCCTGTCGGGCGTCAAGCCCGAGCTCAAGAGTTCGGAGCACTTCTTCTTCAAGCTCTCGGACCCGCGCTGCGTGGAGTTCCTCGAAAACTGGACCCAGGACGGCAAGCTGCAGCCCGAGGTGGCCAACAAGATCAAGGAGTGGTTCACCGTCCGCACCAACCCGGACGGCACCACCAGCGAAGGCCTGGGCGACTGGGACATCTCGCGCGACGCGCCCTACTTCGGCATCGAGATCCCCGACGCACCGGGCAAGTACTTCTACGTGTGGCTCGACGCACCCGTGGGCTACCTGGCCTCGCTCAAGAACTGGTTCGACAAGGGCGGCCCCAAGGACAAGCACGGAGACACCCGCAGCTTCGACGAATACATGGCTGCGCCCGACACCGAGCAGTACCACTTCATCGGCAAGGACATCGTGACCTTCCACACGCTGTTCTGGCCCGCGATGCTGCACTTTTCCGGCCGCAAGACGCCCGACAACGTGTTCGTGCACGGCTTCCTCACCGTCAACAACGGCGAGAAGATGAGCAAGAGCCGCGGCACCGGGCTGGACCCGCTCAAGTACCTGGGCCTGGGCATGAACCCCGAGTGGCTGCGCTACTACCTGGCGGCCAAGCTGTCCAACCGCAATGAGGACATCGACTTCAACGCCGATGACTTCATGGCCCGCGTGAACAGCGACCTGATCGGCAAGTTCGTCAACATCGCCAGCCGCGCGGCGGGCTTTTTGACCAAGCGCTTCGACGGCAAGCTCACCACGCAGTTCGGCACCGACGGCGCGGCCCTGCTGGCCGAGGTGCGCAGCGCAGGCGACGGCCTGGCACAGCTGTACGAGGCGCGCGAGTTCGGCAAGGCCACGCGCGAAATCATGCTGCTGGCCGACCGGGTCAACGCCTACGTGGACCAGAACAAGCCCTGGGACCTGGCCAAGGACGCCGCCAACAACGAGGCCCTGCACCAGGTGTGCTCGGTGCTGATCAACACCTTTGCGGTGCTCACACGCTATCTGGCGCCCGTGCTGCCGGGCCTGGCCCGCGCGGTGGAAGGCTTTGTCGGCAGCGACATGCAGCGCTGGGCCGTGGCCGGCGACGTGCAGGCCATCGCCCCCTACCAGCACCTGATGCAGCGCGTGGCGCCCGAGCAGCTCGATGCGCTGTTCGAAGCCCCGGCCCAGCCGGAAGCCGCAGCCCCCGAAGTGGCGGCCCCCGGCGGCGAAGAGCTGGCGCCGACCATCGGCATCGACGACTTCACCAAGATCGACCTGCGCATCGCGCTGATCGTGAACTGCGAGCCCGTCGAAGGCTCGACCAAGCTGCTGCGCCTGACGCTGGACGTGGGCGAGGGCCGCACGCGCAATGTCTTCAGCGGCATCGCCAGCGCCTACCAGCCGGCCGAGCTGATCGGCAAGCACACGGTGATGGTGGCCAACCTGGCACCGCGCAAGATGAAGTTCGGTGTCTCCGAAGGCATGGTGCTGGCCGCCAGCCATGGCGACGAGAAAGCCCACCCCGGCATCTACGTGCTCAACCCCTGGCCGGGCGCCACGCCGGGCATGCGCGTGCGCTGAGCCTTACTGGAACTGCAGCGCCTGCGGGCGCTGCGCCCCGCCTTTGCGCCGCAGGTACCACTCGGCCACGAGCGCATTGGGCACCCAGCACAGCCAGGCGATGAAGGGGTAGGACAGCGCTTCGTCCACCTGGGCCGCCATGCTGGCACCCAGGTAGATGCGCAGCGTGATGGCGGCTGCCGTGAGCGCAAAGCTGCGCACCATCCAGCGCCGGTGCTCGGCAAAGCGCCGCTGCAGCGCGCGCGCCAGGCCCATGCCGGTCGTCACCATCCACGCCAGGCCCAGCGCAATGAAGCCGGTGGCGGCCACCGCGCCCGTCATGGCGTTCACGGCCAGCGGCAGCGACGACAGCCAGGCCACGGCAATCGACAGCACATAGGCACGCCCCACCCAGCGGTGCAGGGCCGGAAAGCGCGCGCGCCAGGCCGGCACGAACTGCAGCGGCCCGAGCACCAGCGCCAGCGAGGCGCTGACCGCATGCACGACGAAAGGCCGGGGCGACAGGGCGAGGCTGGGCAGGTCCGACGGCAAGGGCATGCCGGGCAGCGCATAGCGCAGCGAAAAGAGGCCGATGGCCAGCGCCGACAGCGCCAGCAGGGCCCAGGACCAGGCCAGGGCGGGGGAGGAAAAGAGGCGTGTCTTCATCGCGAGAACCTTGAAGGGATGGGAGTCCATCCACTCTAGGCAGCGCGACTCAGGCCCGTATTAGCCCTGGCTTACACCCGCATGAGCAAGGTGCACCCTGGCCACCAGGCCCCCCAGCCCGTCGTCCCGCGCCCGCAGCTCCACCCGCAGCCCATGGCGCAGCGCCGCGGCCCGGGTGATGGCCAGGCCCAGGCCGCTGCCGTCGGCGGCAGCACCGGGCACGCGAAAGAAGCGGTCGAACACCCGCTCCAGCAGCTCGGGCGGTATGCCGGGCCCGGTGTCGACGATGTCCACCACCGGGCCACCCGCCAGCGGGTGCAGCCGCACCTCGACGCTACCGCCCTCGGGCGTGTAGCGCAGCGCGTTGTCCAGCAGGTTGTCGAACACGCTGCGCAGGTCGCTGGCCACGGCATCGACACGCACGGCGCAGGCACCGCTGAAGCCCACCTCGATGCGCCGCTGGTCCGCCAGCGGCATGAGCTGGCCCACGCTTTCGCGCAGCAGGGCCGTGATGTCCACCGGCTCGGCCGCCAGCCCCATGGACGCCGGCGCCTCCTGGCGCGAGAGCCGCAGCAGCTGGCCGATCAGGTGCCGGGCGCGGCGCATGCCGGCATCGAGCTGGGCGAACTGCTGCCGCGCCTCGCCCGGGGGCAGTAGCGGCTGCAGGTTCTCCATCTGCAGCGCCATGGCGGCCATGGGGGTGCGCAGCTCGTGCGCGGCGTCCTGCACGAAGCGGCGCTGGGCGGCAAAGGCCTCGTCCAGCCGCTCCAGCAGGGCATTGAACGAGCCGACCAGCGGCACGATCTCCTCGGGCACGCGGCCCATGGGAATGGCGCCCAGGCTGCGGTCGTTGCGCTGCGCCACCTCGTCGGCCACGGTGCGCAGCGAGCGCGACGCACGCCCCACCACCCGCCACAGCGTGAACAGCAGCGCGGGCACCAGCAGGGCCAGGGGCACGATGGCGTACAGGGTGCGCACGGCCACCTCTTCCTGCAGGAACTGCTCGCTTTGCAGCACCTGCACGCGGTGCAGGTGCTGCCCGGCCGCGGGGGTGGAGTAGACACGCCACCCCGGTGCCCAGGCATCGCTGGTGCGCAGGCGCTGGTGGCCGGGCGCGGCCTGCAGGGGCACGCCGATGTCGGGGCCGGAGGTGGCGAGCAGGCGCCCATCAGCCGACCAGACCTGCACCACGAAGGCGCCCCATTCCACGATGTTGGTGCGGCTGAGCAGGGGCAGCGGCTCGACCGCAGCCTCTGCCGGGCCTGCCCGCACCGGCCCGCCGGACAGGTGCGAGCGCGCCAGTATCTCCATCTGGTACTGCATGAAGGTGTGGATCAGCGCGCTGTAGCTGGCCCAGAAGGCCCCGCCGGCCACCACGGCGCCCGCCAGGATCCAGGGCGCCAGCCACAGCACGATCTGCCCGCGCAGCGAGCGGGGTCGGTACCAGCGGGGAGCCTCCTCGGGCACCGCGCCTTTCATGGCGCCGCCACCCGCCAGCCCAGGCCGCGCACGTTGCGGATGGCGTCGGGCCCGAGCTTGCGGCGCATGCCGTGGATCAGCACGTCCACGGCATTGCTGCTGACCTCCTCGCCCCAGCCGTAGATGCGGTTCTCGAGCTGCTCACGCGAAAGGATGGCCCCGGGCCGCTCGAGCAGCGCATGCAAGAGCGCGAATTCGCGCGCCGTGAGCGCGCCGCGCACGCCATCCTGCAGCACCTCGCGCGTGGCCAGGTCCAGCTGCACGGCACCGTTGCCCAGCAGCGACTGGGCGGCGCCGCTGCGCCGGCGCACCACGGCGCGCATGCGCGCCAGCAGCTCGGTCATCTCGAAGGGCTTGAGCAGATAGTCGTCGGCCCCGGTATCGAGCCCGAGCACGCGGTCCTCGACCCCATCGCGCGCCGTGAGCACCACCACCGGCGTGAGGTCGCCGCGCGAGCGCGCGCGGCGCAGCACCTCGGTGCCGTCCAGCCCGGGCAGGCCCAGGTCCAGCAGCACGCAGCTGTAGTCGCCATCGGCCAGGGCGCTGTGGGCCAGTTCGCCATTGCGCACCCAGTCCACCGACCAGCCCGCGCCCTTGAGCGCGTGCGTGAGGCCGCGCCCGATCATGTCGTCGTCTTCCACCAGCAATGCGCGCAACGGGGTCTCCTCGGGAAATGGGGCAGCGCAAGCCTAGCGCGGGATTCTTAGCCGGCCGTGAGCAGCGCCATGCAGGGTGGCTAACGGCAGGCTAAGAAAGCCTTCCTACAGTCCACCGGCCTGCCGCGGCAAAGCTACCACCGCTGCGGCCCCCTGTCCACGCAGGTCCGCCCTGCCCCGCATCCTTTTCTTCTTGTGGAAATTGAGACCATGACGATTCGCCTCCCGCATTCATCGATCCACCTTCTGGCGGCACTGGCCGCCACGCTGCCCTTGCTGGCGCCAGCCAGCGCCCAGGCGCAGGAGGCAGGCGCCTCCAGCTGGGGCCTGGGCCTGGCCGTCAGCGCCGACCGCAAGCCCTACCGCGATTTCGACGACAAGCTGCAACCCCTGCCCCTGCTGACCTACGAGAACCGCTGGATCCACATCGCGGGTCCCGGGGTGGATTTCAAGCTGCCCTCGCTGGGCCCGGTGGGCCTGCGGCTGCGCTCGCGCTTCGGTTTCGAGGGCTACGAGGCCGAGGACTCACCCTGGCTGGCCGGCATGCACGAGCGCAAGGGCAGCCTGTGGCTAGGCGCCGCCGCGACCTGGGACACCGGGCCGGTGCAGCTCTCGGCCGAACTGCTGGCCGATGCCTCGGGACACAGCAAGGGGCGCCAGTTCACGCTCAAGGCCGAGCGCCGCTTCCAGCTCGGCGCCTGGGATGTGACGCCGCGCCTGGCGCTGCAGCAGCAGGACCGCAAGACCGTGGACTACTACTACGGCGTGCAGGCCAGCGAGGCCCGCCTCGGCCGCCCGGCCTACGAGGGCAGCTCGGCCGTGAACCTGCAGGCCGGCGTGCGCCTGGGCTACACGCTGGCGCCGCGGCAATGGGTGTTCGTGGACATGGGCGTCACGCGCCTGGGCAGCGCCATCAAGGACAGCCCGCTGGTCAACCGGTCCAGCCAGCCGGCCGTGACGGCGGGCTATCTGTACCGGTTCTGAGCGGCACAAGAACCTGTGCGCGATCTCGCAGGGGATCGCGAACAGTGTCTTAGTGCCCGACGTAGCGGCCCGGCCGGTGGCTGATCCACAAAAAGCCGCTCATCACCAGCACCGCGAGCACCGAGTACGCAACCCGCTCCGGCGGCACGATGAACAGCGCCATCAGCACCACGGCGCCGTCGATGCCCATCTGCACCTTGCCGGCGCGGATGCCGTAGCGGTCCTGCATGTACAGCGAGAGCACCGTGGCGCCGCCCAGGCTGGAGCGGTGGCGCGCCAGGAACAGGCAGCCCGTGCCCAGCAGCAGCCCGCCGAGCAGCGAGGCGAACAGCGGGTTGAGGTAGTCCACGTGCATGACGTGCGGGAACAGCTCGGTCAGGCCCGAGAGCAGCGCCACCGAGACAAAGGTCTTGAGCGTGAACTCGCGCCCCATGCGCGTCCAGGCGAACCAGTAGAACGGCAGGTTCACGAGGAAGAACAGCTTGCCGAACGACACCCCGGTGATGTAGTGCACCAGGAAGGCGATGCCTGCCGTGCCCCCCACCAGCAGGCCGGCCTGGTTGAACAGCATGAGCGCCATGGCCACGAACAGCGTGCCCGCGAAGATGGCCTGTGCGTCCTCGTAGGTGCCGTGGCGCAGCGACTCGGGCGTGTCGGGGTCGAGGAGGGGTGAAGGGGAAGGATCGGGCATGGGTCGGTCCATCAGCATACAGCGGTCATCGGACAGTGGAGATGGCACGAGAACAAGCAAGCACTGCGCCAGAACCGCGCCATGCCAGGGGCCGGCACAGGAAATGCTTGCCCCCCGGCACCTTCCATCCCTCTGCGGCACCGTGGTCCGGTATTGCGCCTGCGGTGCCGGGGAATACACTGGTGCCCTCCTTGCCATGCAGCTGTCCTTCGCCTTCCACCCGCGGCTGATCGATGCCCTGAGCGGCTACAACCGCAGCCGCTGCCTGGCCGATGTCGGCGCGGGCATCACCGTGGGCATCGTGGCCCTGCCCCTGGCCATGGCCTTTGCGATCGCCAGCGGCCTGCCGCCGGGCGCAGGGCTGTGGACGGCCATCATCGCCGGCTTCCTGATCTCGGCGCTGGGCGGCACCAACGTGCAGATCGGCGGGCCCGCGGGGGCCTTCATCGTCATCGTCTACGGCATCGTCGAGCGCTATGGCGTGGCCAACCTGCTCATTTCCACCGCCTGCGCGGGCGTGCTGCTGGTGCTGCTGGGCCTGTTCCGGCTGGGCACGCTGGTGCGCTTCGTGCCCGTGAGCATCGTCATCGGCTTCACCAACGGCATCGCCGTGCTGATCGCGCTATCGCAGCTCAAGGACTGGCTGGGCCTGTCCATCGCGCGCATGCCGGGCGACTTCTTCTCGCAGGTGGCCACGCTGGCGCGACACATCGGCAGCTTCAACCCCTATGCCTTCGGCCTGGGCGCCGTGTGCGTGGTGGGCCTGTTCGTGTGGCCACGGCTGTTCATGAAGGGCTCGCCCGTGGTGCGGCTCATGGATGGCTACAGCGTGCACAGCTTTGCGCGCGTGCCCGCGCCCGTGGTGGCCCTGGTCACGCTGAGCCTGCTGGCCTGGGCGCTCGAATTCCCGGTGGAGACCATCGGCTCGCGCTTTGGCGGCATTCCGCAGGGCCTGCCGGCCTTCGAGCTGCCCGACTTCTCGTGGGAGACGGTGCGCCTCCTGGTCACGCCCACGCTCACCATCGCCCTGCTGGGCGCCATCGAATCACTGCTGTGCGCGCGCGTGGCCGACCAGTTGGCCACCGACAGCCACCACCGCAAGCACGACCCCAACCAGGAGCTCATGGCCCAGGGTGTGGCCAACCTGGTCGTGCCCTTCTTCGGCGGCATGCCGGCCACGGGCACCATTGCGCGCACGGTGACCAACATCCGCTCGGGCGCGACCTCGCCGGTGGCCGGCATCGTGCATGCCGCCACGCTGGCGCTGATCGTGCTGGCCGCGGCCCCGCTGGCACTGCACATCCCGCTGGCAGTGCTGGCGGGCATCTTGCTGTTCGTGGCCTGGAACATGGGCGAGTGGCACGAGTTCGTGCGCCTGCGCCAGTTCAGCAACCACTACCGGCTGCTGATGCTGGGCACCTTCTTCCTCACTGTCGTGTTCGACCTCACGGTGGCGGTGGAAGTGGGCCTGTTCATGGCCTGCGCCCTGTTCGTGCGGCGCATGAGCGGGCTGTTCAAGGCCGAACTGCAACCGCCTGCCGCCGCGGCCACGCCGGGGCGGGCGCCCCAGACCTGGCGCCTGCACGGCGCCCTGTTCTTCGGCGCGGCTGCCAAGATCGACCCCATCGTGCAGGCCGTGGAGGCCGGCCCCGCGGGCGTGGGCCTGGTGCTGGACGCGAGCGAGCTGGTGGCGCTCGACACCACCGGCCTGGATGCCCTCGGCCAGGTGCTCAAGGCGGTGGAGCAGCGCGGCGGAACCCTGCACATCGTGCACCTGCACGAACAGCCGCGCTCGCTGATGGAGCGCTCGGGCTTCGCCGACCGGCTGGCCGCACAGCCCGGCGCACAGCAATAGCAGCTACTTACTTTCCGCCCTTCAGCTCCGGTGCATCCAGATCAGGCCCGGTCTCGGTGCGCAGCACCTTCGCGCCCGGCCCCTGGACCACGGTGAACACCTGCGACTCGTTGCGCGCGTTGGCAAAGCGCCACTGCACATGGATCTCGTCCTTGAGCGGGTACGGCGACACCTTGGCGGCCTTGCCCAGCAGGCGGCGCACGGCGTCCATGCCCATGCCGGGCTGCACCCGGGCGAAGTTCTCGGGTGTGAGCACCTGGCGCACGGCGATCAGCTTGCCGTCGGCCCCGATGGCGATCATGTAGTTGACCTGGCCGGCCGGCTGGCGGTTGTATTCGAAGGTACGGCTGCCGTCGGCCTCGTTCCAGGTGTTTTCGGGCACGCCGAAGCGGTCGCGCACGTCCGCCTCGGTGGACACGCCGGGCTGCAGCTCGCTGATGCGCTGGGGGTCGCAGCCGGCGGCGGCGAGCAGCGCCAGGGTGGTGATGGCAGCTGCCAGGGCACGAAAAAATGGGGGCATGGGGTCATCCCGGTAAAATCAGGGAAAAGAGGTTACCAGTCCATGTCCATTTTCCGCCGCCCCGATTACCAATCCGACACCACGCAGTTCATCAACCAGCTCAAGGCGAGCCGGCCCGAGCTCGACGCCCAGCAGGTGGCAGGCCGCGCCCTGCTGTGGGACAAGCAGGTGGACCGCAAGATCTGGGGCGAGTACCGAGAAGGCCAGGTCGAGCAAAAGCCCTACGTCTACCAGACCAACGCCGACTGAGCGGGTTATCGGCATGAAAACGGCCTCCAACGCTTTTTCACAAAGCGTTTGAAGCTCTTTATTTCATAGCAATTGATGAGCAGCAGCGCGAGCGAAGCCGATGCCGCAGTCCAGGACCAGGGCATGCCCGACGTGGTGGACCAGGTTGCCCTGGCGCGCCTGTACGGCGAGCCGCTGTTCGCCCTGCCCAACGACCTGTACATCCCGCCGGACGCGCTCGAGGTCTTCCTCGAAGCCTTCGAAGGGCCGCTGGACCTGCTGCTGTACCTGATCCGCAAGCAGAACTTCAACATCCTGGACATCCCCATGGTGGGGGTGACCAAGCAGTACCTGGCGTATGTGGAGGAGATCCGCAGCCGCAACCTGGAGCTGGCCGCCGAGTACCTGCTGATGGCGGCGATGCTGATCGAGATCAAGTCGCGCATGCTGCTGCCGCCCAAGAAGCAGGCCGAGGGCGAGGAGCCTGTGGACCCCCGGGCCGAGCTGGTGCGCCGCCTGCTTGAGTACGAGCAGATGAAGATGGCCGGCATGCGCCTGTCGCAGCTGCCGCAGTACGGGCGCGACTTCCTCAAGGCCCAGGTCTACATCGAGCAGAGCCTGCAGCCGCGCTTTCCCGACGTGCACGTGGTGGAGTTGCAGGAGGCCTGGCGCGACATCATGAAGCGTGCCAAGCTGGTGCAGCACCACAAGATCACGCGCGAGGAACTCTCGGTGCGCGAGTACATGAGCATGGTGCTCAAGACGCTGCAGGGCCGCCGCTTCGTGGAGTTCGAAGAGCTTTTCGAGCCCGAGCGCGGCAGCACCGTGCTGGTGGTGACCTTCATCGCCTTGCTGGAGCTCGCCAAGGAAACCCTGATCGAAATCACCCAGGCCGAGGCCTTCGCGCCCATCTACGTGCGCCTGGCGTACACCCCCGCCTGACGACGACCACCGCCTGATTTCGGCCATGGCGGGCGGCCATGGCCTCCATTCACCCCTGCAAGCCATGGCATCTCACGACTTCGACGTTCTCATCGTAGGCAGCGGCCTCGCCGGTCTCTCCGCGGCCCTGCACCTGGCGCCCACGCACCGCGTGGCCGTGATCACCAAGCGCCACTTGCACGACGGTGCCAGCGGCTGGGCCCAGGGCGGCATCGCCGCCGTGCTGGCCGACGGGGACAGCTTCGGCGCCCACGTGGACGACACCCTGGTGGCCGGCGCCGGCCTGTGCGACCTGGCCGCCACGCGCTTCGTGGTGGAGAACGCGCCCGAGGCCATTGCCTGGCTGCAGCAGCTGGGCGTGCCGTTTTCGCTGGAGGACGGCGCCCTGCACCTCACGCGCGAAGGCGGCCACAGTGCGCGGCGCATCGTGCACGCCACCGATGCCACGGGCGCGGCCGTGCAGCGCACCCTGATCGACGTGGTACGCGCCACGCCGGGCATCACCCTGTTCGAGCAGCACACGCTGGTGGACCTGATCAGCGCGCGCAAGCTCGGCGCCAAGGGAGCCGACCGGTGCCTGGGCCTGTATGCCCTCGACGAAGCCACCGACGAGGTCATCACCTTCCGCGCGCCGCAGACCATCCTGGCCACGGGCGGCGCCGGCAAGGTCTACCTGTACACCACCAACCCCGACACCGCCACGGGCGACGGCATCGCGGCCGCCTGGCGCGCGGGCTGCCGCGTGGCGAACCTGGAGTTCATCCAGTTCCACCCGACCTGCCTGTACCACCCGCACGCCAAGTCGTTCCTGATCACCGAGGCCGTGCGCGGCGAGGGCGGCCTGCTCAAGCTGCCCGCAGCGGCCGGCGGCACGCGCTTCATGCCCCAGCACGACGAGCGCGCCGAACTGGCGCCGCGCGACGTGGTAGCCCGCGCCATCGACTACGAGATGAAGCGCCATGGCCTCGATTGCGTGCACCTCGATATCTCGCACCAGAGCCCGGCCTTCCTGCAGGAGCACTTTCCCAACATCCTGGCGCGCTGCGCCGAGCTCGGGATCGACATCACCAAGGAACCCATTCCCGTGGTGCCGGCCGCGCATTACACCTGCGGCGGCGTGCTCACCGACCTGGCGGGACGCACCGACCTGCCCGGCCTGTTCGCCATCGGCGAGACGGCCTGCACCGGCCTGCACGGCGCCAACCGCCTGGCGAGCAACTCGCTGGTCGAATGCATGGTGTTCGCACGCGCGGCCGCACAGGCCATCGCTGCGGCCCCCGCAGTGGAACTGCCCACGCTGCCGCAGTGGGACGACAGCCGCGTGACCGACGCCGACGAGTGCGTGGTCATCTCGCACAACTGGGACGAGCTGCGCCGCTTCATGTGGGACTACGTGGGCATCGTGCGCACCAACAAACGCCTGGACCGCGCGGCCCACCGCATCGCGCTGCTGCAGGGCGAGATCCACGAGTTCTACTCGCACTTCCACGTCACGCGCGACCTGCTGGAGCTGCGCAACCTGGTGCAGGTGGCCGAGCTCATCGTGCGCAGCGCACAGATGCGCCGCGAGAGCCGGGGCCTGCACTTCAGCCGCGACTACCCCGAGCTGGCCGCCCCCGCCGCGCCTACAATCCTGGTGCCACCGGTGGCCTGAGGGCCTGAACCCATGACCTACAGCGTCAAGGAAATCTTCTACACCCTGCAGGGCGAGGGCGGGCAGGCAGGCATGCCCGCCGTGTTCTGCCGCTTTGCGGGCTGCAACCTGTGGAGTGGCCGCGAGGCCGACCGCGCCAGCGCCATCTGCCGTTTCTGCGACACCGACTTCGTGGGCACCGACGGCACCCTGGGCGGCAAGTTCGCCGATGCCGATGCCCTGGCCGAGCGCATTGCCGCCCAGTGGTCCGCCCACGATGCCGATCACCGCCTGGTGGTGCTCACCGGTGGCGAGCCCCTGCTGCAGGTGGATGCGGCGCTGATCGAGGCCCTGCACGCGCGGCGCTTTCGCATTGCCGTGGAGACCAACGGCAGCGTGGCCGCGCCGCCGGGCATCGACTGGCTGTGCGTGAGCCCCAAGGCCGGCGCACCCTGGGTGCAGCAGCAGGGCCAGGAACTCAAGCTCGTCTGGCCCCAGGCCGGCATGGACCTGGCGGCCATTGCCGCCACCGGGCAGTTCGCCCAGCGCTTCCTGCAGCCCATGGACGGGCCCGACCAGGCCGCCCACATCGCCCTGTGCATCGCCACCTGCATGGAGCAGCCCGCCTGGCGGCTGAGCCTGCAGACCCACAAGATCAGCGGCATCCGCTAGTCCCCTGCTCCTCTTCTTCCTGCCATGCAGTTCACGATTTCCCAGCGCTTCTTCTTCGACGCGGCCCACACCCTGCGCCGCGAGATCGAGGCGGAAGGCAGCCGCCGCATCCACGGCCACACCTACCACGCCGAGGTCTCGCTCAGCGGCCCGCGCGACCCCGCCACCGGCATGGTGCTGGACCTGGGCCTGCTGCGCCGGGGGCTGGACGTGGTGCGCGAGCAGCTCGACCACCACATGCTCGACGAGGTGCCCGGCCTGGGCATTCCCACGCTCGAAAACCTGTGCCTGTTCATCGCCCAGGCCCTGCCTGCCGAGCTGCGCCCGCGCGTGAGCCGCGTGCGCGTGTGGCGCGAGGCCCTGGGCGACAGCTGCGCGCTCGACTTCACACCGCCCTGAGCTCCCGCTCACGCCTGCCTGGCAGGCGCCTGCCAACACCTCCCTGACTTCAACCCGAGGAAGAAGCCCGATGTTCCGCACCCTGCTCAAATCCAAGATCCACCGCGTGGCCGTGACCCAGTGCGAGCTGCACTACGAGGGCTCGTGCGCCATCGACGAAGACCTGCTCGATGCAGCCAACATCGCCGAGAACGAGCAGATCCACATCTGGAACATCAACAACGGCGAGCGCTTCGTCACCTATGCCATCAAGGGCCAGCGCGGCAGCGGCATGATTTCGGTGAACGGCTCGGCCGCGCGCCGCGCCAGCCAGGGCGACCTGGTCATCATTGCCGCCTTTGCCCAGGTGCACGAGGAGCAGGTGGCCGGCCACGTGCCGCAACTGGTGTTCGTGGACGGGCACAACCGCCAGACCGCGCTGCGCCACGCCGTTCCCACACAGGCGCTGTGAGCACGATGGCAGCCGCTGCACCGACCACCACTGGCGGGGGCCTGGTCGCCCGCAGCCTGGCCCATGTCTGGCACCCCTGCACGCAGATGAAGCGGCACGAGGCCCAGCCGCCCGTGGCCATCGCCCGCGCGCAAGGCCCCTGGCTCTACGGCACCGATGGCCGGCGCTACCTCGATGGCATCAGCTCCTGGTGGGTCAACCTCTTCGGCCACAGCCACCCGCACATCAAGGCCGCGCTCGCCGACCAGATGGAGCGGCTGGACCATGTGATGCTGGCCGGCTTCACGCACGCCCCGGTGGTCGAACTGTCGGAGCGCCTGGGCGCACTCACGGGCCTGGGCCACGCGTTCTATGGCAGCGACGGCGCGGCCGCCACCGAGATCGCGCTGAAGATGAGCGCCCACTACTGGCGCAACACGGGCCGCCCGGGCAAGAGCCGCTTCGTGGGCCTGGCCGGTGGCTACCACGGCGAGACCGTGGGGGCGCTGGCGGTGACCGACATCGCGCTGTTCCGCGAGGCTTATGCCCCGCTGGTGCGCCTGGCCGCCACCGTGCCCAGCCCCGATGCGCGCGCCGCAGCACCGGGCGAGACACCCGCGGACGTGGCCCGGCGCAGCGCCGCCGCGCTCGAGGCCTGGCTGGCCGAGCACCATGCCGACACCGCCGCGCTCATCGTGGAGCCCCTGGTGCAGTGCGCGGCCGGCATGGCCCTGCACGACCCCGAATACCTGCGCCTGGCGCGCGCGCTGTGCGACCGCTACGAGGTGCACCTGGTGGTGGACGAGATCGCCACCGGCTTCGGCCGCACGGGCAGCATGTTCGCGCACCAGCAGGCCGGCATCCGGCCCGACTTCATCTGTCTGTCCAAGGGCCTCACGGGCGGCACCTTGCCGCTGTCGGCGGTGCTGACCACGGACACGGTCTACCAGGCCTTCTATGCCGACGAGGTGGCGCGCGGCTTTCTGCACTCGCACTCGTACACCGGCAACCCGCTGGCCTGCCGCGCGGCCCTGGCCACGCTGGAGCTGTTCGACCAGCTGGATGCGCTGAACGCCAACCAGGCCCTGGCGCAGCGCATCGACACCGCCTGCGCGCCCCTGGCCCGCCACCCGCGCGTGCGCCATGCGCGCCGCCTGGGCATGGTCTGGGCCTGGGACATCGCAACCACCCTGCCCGACTTTTCGCGCCGCTACCACCAGCACGCCATGGCCGGCGGCCTGGTGCTGCGCCCCATCGGCAACACGCTGTATGCCATGCCGCCCTATGTGCTCGATGGCGAGGCCATCGACTGCCTGGCCAGCGGCGCGCTCGGCGCGCTCGATGCCACCCTGAACGAGGAGACCTGCTGATGGCGATCGCATGTTTTGTGACCGGTACCGATACCGGCGTGGGCAAGACGCTGGTGTCCGCGGGCCTGCTGCACGCGCTGGCACGGCACCACCGCCGCGTGGTCGGCATGAAGCCGGTGGCCGCGGGCGTCGTGCCCTGGGACGGCGACTGGGCCAGCGAAGACGCCATCGCGCTGCGCGCGGCGTCCACCGTGGCCGTGCCGGCGGCGCTGGACAACCCGGTGCTGCTGCCCGACCCGCTGTCTCCCCACATCGCGGCGGCACGCGCGGGCGTGCAGATCGACATCGCGGCCATCGTGCGCAGCTACCAGGCCCTGGCGGCCGAGGCCGATGCGGTGGTGGTCGAAGGTGCCGGAGGCTTTCACGTACCGCTGTCGGACACCACGACCGGCGCCGACCTGGCCTGTGCCCTGGCGCTGCCCGTGGTGTTGGTGGTGGGCCTGCGCCTGGGCTGCCTGAACCATGCGCTGCTGACGGCCGAGGCCGTGCGCGCGCGCGGCCTCACGCTGGCCGGCTGGGTGGCCAACCGCGTGGACCCCGCGATGCTGGCCGCGGACGAGAACATCGCCTACCTGCGCGCGCGGCTGCAGGCGCCCTTGCTGGCCGAGGTGCCGCACCAGGCCGTACCCGAGGCGCGCAGCCTGGTCTTCGAACTGCCCGGGGACTGGCAATGAACGCGCCGGCAGCCTCCTGGCTCGACGAGATTCCGGCGCGGCTGGCGGACATCGAGCGCGCCCACCTGCTGCGCCGCCGCCGCGTGGTACAGCCTGCGGGCGGCGCCCGGCTGCTGGTGGACGGGCAGCCCATGCTGGCCTTTTGCAGCAACGACTACCTGGGTCTGGCCGGCCACCCGGCGCTGGCCGAGGCCGCGCGCGAGGCCACGCACCGCTTTGGCGTGGGTTCGGGCGGCTCGCCCCTGGTCAGCGGGCACAGTGCCGCCAACGCGGCGCTGGAGCAGGAGCTGGCCGCCTTCGTGCAACTGCCGCGCGCTCTGTACTTCTACGCCGGCTATGCCACCAACACCGGCATCATCCCGGCGCTGGTGGGCGACGGCGATGCGCTGTTCTCCGACGCGCTCAACCACGCCTGCCTGATCGACGGTGCACGCCTGTCGCGCGCCACCATCCACCGCTACCCGCATGCCGACCTGGCGGCGCTGGAGGCGGCCCTGGCGGCCAGCCCCGCGCGGCGCAAGCTGGTGGTCAGCGACGCCGTGTTCAGCATGGACGGCGACCTCATCGACATCCCGGCGCTGCTGGCGCTGTGCGAGCGCTTCGATGCCCTGCTGCTGCTCGACGACGCCCATGGCTTCGGCGTGCTGGGGCCACAGGGGCGCGGCAGCCTGGCGCAGGCCGGCCTCACCGGGGCCGCCGCATCGCGCCGGGTGCTGTACATGGCGACGCTGGGCAAGGCCGCCGGCGTGGCCGGGGCCTTCGTGGCGGGCGATGCCGCGCTGATCGAATGGCTGCTGCAGAAGACCCGCACCTACATCTTCGCCACGGCCGCCCCGCCGCTGCTGGCCAGCGCCCTGAGCAAGAGCCTGGGGCTGATCGCGGCGGCCGATGACCGGCGCCAGCAGCTCGGCGCGCGCATCGCGCAGCTGCGCAGCGGGCTGGCCGCCCTGCCGGCCGCAGTGGGCTGGCACCTGCTGCCCTCGGACACCGCCGTGCAGGCGCTGGTGATCGGCAGCAACGAGGCCGCGCTGGCGGTGATGGAAAGCCTGCGCGCAGAGGGCCTGTGGGTGCCCGCGATCCGCCCGCCGACGGTGCCGGCCGGCACGGCGCGGCTGCGCATTGCGCTGTCGTCCGCGCACACCGCAGAAGACGTCGATCTGCTGCTGCAGGCGCTGCAACGGCACGCGGCAGGGTGCATGGCGGCGGCTGCGCCAGGCAGCGGCGCTCCCGCCACGGTCTAAAACCTACATGGTTCAAAGCCCGTGCAGCCCAGGGCTGCACGGGACTGCCTGTCAGATCAGGTGCTTTCCTTGACCACCCGCCCATTGAGCGGCTGCAGCGGCCGCGCATTGGCGCTGTAGACCTTGCGGAAGGCCTTGATCTGCTGCGCGCTGAGCTTGACGGGTTCCTTGAGCACCATCCACTGCACACCTTCCGAGCAGGGAGGCGTGGTCAGCGAGCCGGCGAAGCTGTAGTAGCCCCGTTTCTCCGGCAGCAGGGCGGCGGGCTGCAGCGCCAGGCCGTCCACCGTGACCTGCTCACCCACGCGCGGCAGATGCGCGAAGATCGGCTCCCAGGCCTCGTTCTTCTTGCTGCCCGGCTGGAGCAGCACGGCCACCACGCCCAGGCCACCGTCCTCGGCCTTGTGCACGAAATGCGCCACCATGGCGGCACGCTTGCCGCCCAGGGCCTCTTCGCTCGGGGTATGGAAATGGAACTGCAACAGTTCCAGCGCCTTGCCATCCACCACCAGCTTGCTGCCGGCGGGCACGTTGACCTGCACGGTGTGGCCGTTGTTGAGGATGGTGGGTGCCCCGGCGGCGTACTGGAAGTCGAGCGCCGGCAAGGCCTCCTTCACGGTCTTGCGGATGTCGATCGGGCTTTGGGTGCTGCCGCGCGCGCAGGCCTCGAAGCCCTGTTCGAGCGCGCCCCAATGGGCTGCGCCATGCTTGCCCTTGTACTCCCAGTGCGCGTGCGGGCCCTGGGCATTCGCCAGGGTGGCACACAGCGCAAGGCAGGCAAAGGTCACGCGTCGAATCAATTTCTGGTGTGTCATGGTTATATTGAAGACGAGGGTGGTAGACACCGCTGCCGCCCGGGGCACGCGCACGCGCACCTTCGGCGTTGTCCAATCGAAAACGGGCGGGCAGGCGGAAGGAGGGTGGTGAAACAACAACGCAAAGAGGCGTGCGCAGCCAGCCTGGAGACCGCACCAGGCTGCCGCGATTCTGTACAGCAACGCCTGGTTGGAGAACCCCGAAGGGGAGAGCCCCTTGCCCCAAGTCAACCATAAAGGGCGGCACCAGCGCACGGCCACCCCATGCCGCATCCGCCTTGGCCTGTCACACAATCCGCTCCATGCCCCATCTCCTGCTGGTGGACGACCACCCCCTGTTCTGCGTCGGCTTTGCCCATGCGCTGGCCCATGCCTGGCCGGGCGCCCAGGTGGACACCGCCGCCACGCTGGACGCGGGCCTGCAGGCCGCCGCCAGCCGGCCGGGGCTGGACATCGTGCTGCTCGACCAGCGCCTGGGAGCCCGCAGCGGGCTGCAGGGGCTGGCGCTTTTTGCCCGGCAGTTCCCGCTGGTGGCCCGGGTGCTGATCTCGGGCGACGAGGACCCGGCCCTGCAGGCGGCCGCGCGGGACGCGGGTGCCAGCGGCTTCCTCGGCAAGTCGCAGCCCGTGCACGCCATGGCCGCCGCACTGGCCACCGTCGCAGCCGGGGGGCTGGTGTTCGGCCCGCTGCCCGCGGCAGCCGCGGATGGGTCGGCAGGCCCCACGGCGCGGCAGATGGAAGTGCTGCTGCTGGTGGCCCAGGGCCAGCCCAACAAGCGCATTGCGCAGGTGCTGGGCATTGCCGAGCGCACCGTCAAGCTGCATGTCACGGCGCTGCTCGGCGCATTGCAGGCACGCAATCGCACGCACCTGGTGGCGCTGGCGCGCGAGAAAGGGCTGCTCTAGATGGCCGCAGTGGCACCCGGCGCGCCGCCCGACGCCCAGGCGCTGGACACGCTGTACCGGGGCGCGCCCCTGTCCGCGCTGGTGGGCGTGGTGGAGGCCTTTTTCCTGAGCGTGCTGTTCTGGCGCGAGGTGCCGGCCACCGCCATTGCGCTCTGGCTGGCGGCGTTTGTGGCTGTGCGCGGCCTGCGCATCGCCCTGGGCATGGCCTACCGCCGCAGCCCCGCGGCACCCGGCGCGCGCCCCGCCTTCTGGGCACGCTGGGTGGTGGTGAGCGCACTGGCACAGGCCCTGGCCTGGGGCATCGGCAGCTGGGTGCTGCTGGCGCCCGCCAACCTGGTGGCCGAGGTGGCCCTGCACATCGGCCTGGCCGCCGTGGTGCTGGGCAGCGTGGCCCACCTGGCCCACCACCTGCCCGCGCTGGCGGCCTATGCGGCGGGCGTGTTCGGCCCGCTGGCGGCGCGCGACCTGTTCGTGGCGCAGCCGCTGCACACCCTGTTGGCGCTGGGTGCCGTGCTGATGGGGCTGTATGTCTGGCATGCCGGACGGGCCCAGGCCCGCACCATCGCGCAGGCGGCCGCCCAGCAGCACGAGCGCCAGGAGCTGATTGCCGCATTGCAGCGCGAGAACGAGGCCACGCGGCTGGCGCGCCAGGAGGCCGAGGCAGCCCACGCCTCCAAGGCGCAGTTCCTCGCCGCCGTGGGCCACGACCTGCGCCAGCCGCTCAACGCCATGCAGTTGCTGGCCTACACGCTGCAGCAGCCCGCACCACGCGAACGGGTCGAATACCTGACCGCCACCCTGATGGAATGCGCGGCGAGCATGAGCGCGCTGGTGGAAGGTCTGCTGGAGCTGTCGCGGCTGGACGCCCGCTCCATCACGCCCCGCCCGACGCGCTTTGCGCTGCAGTCGCTGTTCGACGAGCTGGCGGGCACCTTCGCGGTGCAGGCCCAGGCCAAGGGCCTGGTGTTCAGCGTGCAGCCCGGCAGCGTGCACGTGCAGGGCGACCGCGCCCTGCTGGCACGGGTGCTGTCCAACCTGGTCTCCAACGCCATCCGCTACACGCCGGCAGGCTTCGTGCGGCTGCAGGCCAGCATGCACGGCGCCCTGGTGGAGGTGAGCGTGGAGGACTCGGGCGTGGGCATCGATGCCGCCGAGCTGCCCCACATCTTCGACGAGCACTACCAGGTCGGCCACCCGGGGCGCGAGCGCGACCAGGGGCTGGGCCTGGGGCTGGCGACGGCCAGGCGCCTGTGCGCCCTGCTCGGCCTGGAACTGGGCGTGCAGTCGCAGCCCGGCCAGGGCAGCCGCTTCGCCCTGCGCCTGCCGCTGGCGCCCGAAGCGCCGGCCGTGCCCGCAAGCCTGCCGATGGCTACGGCAGCCCCTCAGGATGCCAGGCCGCGGCCGCCGCCCGCGCCGGCCGCGCAGCGGGTGCTGGTGCTGGAGGACGACGCGGGCTCGCGCAGGGCCCTCACCGAGGTGTTGCAGGGCTGGGGCTGCGAGGTCACGGCGGCGGCCAGCCTGCAGGAGGCGCTGCAGCAGCCGTGGCCTGCGCATGCGCAGCCCGACGCCCTGGTGGTGGACTGGCACCTGCCGCAGGGCATAGACGGGTTCGACGCCATCGCGGCCCTGCGCAGCGCCATCGGCCATGCCGTGCCGGCCCTGCTGGTCACTGCCGAGGCCACCCCCGACCTGCAGGCCCGCGCCGCAGCCGCCGGCCTGCCGCTGCTGCCCAAGCCGATCGCACCCATGAAGCTGCGCGCCTTCCTGCAAAGCCACGCGGCCGCGTGAGCCCGGTGGTGCGGCCAGGACCACCACCCCACCTGCCCTTTGGTGCTATTGGCAGCAGGACACGGGCTTTCTAAGCTTGGGCGAATCCTTGTCACGGTTCGCACCCTTGCACCCAATGCCTCCATCCCTCACGATCGCATCGGCCACCCTGGCGGCACTGGCCCTGCTGCTCACCGCCCTGTCCCTGCAGGTCTCGCGCCTGCGCATGCACCACCGCCAGACCTGGGGCGATGGCGGGCACAAGGACCTGGCCGTGGCGGTGCGCACGCACGGCAACACGCTGGAGCAGTCGCTGCTGTTCGGCCTGCTGCTGCTGGCGCTCGTACAGGCCGGCGGCACCGGGCCCACCACCCTGGCCGCGGTCTGCAGCGTGTTCGTGCTGGCGCGCCTGCTCTATTGCACGGCGGCCTTCGGTCGCCGCCTGCCCTGGCGCCAGGCAGCCCATGCGCTGACCCTGCTGTGCCAGCTGGCGGCCACCCTGCTCCTGGTGCGCGCGGCATGGACCAGCTGACCCCCGCCCTGCGGCACTGGCACGGCCAGGGCCGGTTCATCACCGTGCGCGGCCAGCGCCTCTTCGTTGCCGAGGCGGGCCGGGGCAGCAGCTTGCTGCTGGTCCATGGCTACCCCACGAGTTCCTACGACTGGCATGGCGTGTGGAACGCGCTGGCGGCGCGCTACCACGTGATCGCCCCCGACCTGCTGGGCATGGGCTTTTCGGACAAGCCGCCAGAGCACGCCTACCGCCTGCAGGACCATGCCGATCTGCTCGACGCCCTGCTCGCGCAACAGGGCGTGGAAAGCTGCCACATCATCGCCCACGACCTGGGGGTGAGCGTCGCGCAGGAGATGCTGGCGCGCCGTCTGGAGCAGCCGCAGGCGGGCTGCCGCATCGAATCGCTGGTATTGCTCAATGGCGGCGTGTGCCCCGAGGCGTACGCACCGCGCCCGATACAGCACCTGCTCTCGTCCCCGCTGGGCCGGTGGGTGGGACCGCGCATTCCGCGGCGTGCATTCGAGCGCACGGTGGCGGGCCTGTTCGGGCCGCGCACGCAGCCCGCGGCCGGGCTGCTCAATGACTTCTGGGCCCTGCTCAACCATGGCCAGGGGCGGCGCATTTCGCACCAGCTGGGGCGTTTCTACATCGAGCGCATGGCCCTGCGCGATCGCCTGGTGGCGCCGCTGGTGGCCCGGGCCGTGCCCGTGCGCCTGATCAACGGCAGCGCCGACCCCAACTCGGGCGCCCACATGGCCCGGCGCTACCGCGAGGTGGTGCCGCATGCGGACGTGGTGGCGCTCGACGGCATCGGCCACTGGCCGCAGATCGAGGCCCCCATGGCCATGCTGCGCGCGCTGCATGGCTTCCTGCAGTCCATCGAGGCACCGGTGGGGCTTGCACCGGACGACGCCGACGCCCTCCCGATAAGCCGATAAACTGGCGGGCCCTGCGCCGCGCACACCTGCGGCGTCTTCGCTCACCGCACCGGCCACCGGCCGGGTGCACCGATTTTTCGTGGAACCACCATGCCCCATCTCATCGTCGAGTACTCCGGCAACCTGCCGCACTACCCCGAGGCCGAAGCGCTGACCGCGCTCAATGCCGCGCTGTGCGCCCACCCCCAGGTGCTGGACGAGCTGGACCTCAAGACCCGCTTCGTGGTGGCCGACAGTTTCGAGATCGGCACCGCACCGGCGCAGCGCGCCTTCGTGCATGCGCAGCTGCGCGTGCTCTCGGGCCGCACGCCCGAGGCCAAGAAGGAGCTGTCGGACCTGATCGCCGGCGTGCTGCGCCAGCTCACGCCCAAGCCCCAGGGCGTGCTGGTGCAGCTGAGCGTGGAGATCGTGGACATGGACCGCGGCTCGTACGCCAAGGAAAAGCTGTAGGAACCTGTTCAGGTTCATGGCACCTGCCCTGCCGGGCAGCCCCCAACGACAAAGCCGCCCAGGGCATGGCCCTGGGCGGCTTTGTCGTTCCTGTCGCGGAGGAAAAGTCCGTGCTGCGCCCCCCTCGCATCCCCACCAGGTGGAAGGCGCACAGCACGGACCTGGAACCGGGCCACCCGCTGCAACAGGTGGTCCGGCCCCTAGCCTCCGTCAGAACGTGTGGCGCACGCCGAACTCGTAGCCGGTCACGTCGTTGCCGGCACCGATGGTCGGGCTGCCCAGCGACGAGGACGACACGGCCAGGCCGCGCGTGGCAGCGCGGTCGTTGCTGATGCGCGCCACGGTGGCGTACAGCTGCGTGCGCTTGGACAGGTTGTGGCCGTAGCCGATGGCGAACTTCTGCGAGTCGGCGTTGTTCACGTCCTTGCGCTTGAAGTTGACGTACGAGGCACGCAGCTCGCCTACGCCCAGCGGCACCGTGGCGCCCAAGGTGTACATGTCCACGCGGCGGCCGTTGCCACGCTCGGTGGCGAACAGGGCCATGGGCTTGACCACGCCGAAGCTGTAGGACACGCCGACGTTGCTGGACTTGTAGTCGACCGCGTTGGCAGTGGCGGCACCGCCGCGCGTCTCGCCGAAGGCCAGGGCCACGTTCAGCGGGCCGTTGGCATAGCCGGCGCGCACGGCCAGGGAGTTGCCCATGCGGTCGTTGACCTGGTTGGACAGCTGCTCGCCCAGGGCGTACTGCAGCTGGCCGTAGAAGCCGCCCAGTTCGGGCAGCAGGTAGTTCAGGCCGTTGCTGGTGCGCTTGGGGGCGCTGCCTTCGGGCGTGCCGGCGGCCGAGGTGGCGCTGCCGACCATGTTGGCGCCGTTGTTGCCGCCCACGCCGGAATCGCCGAAGGGATCGAAAGTCTCGATGTTCAGGTAGGCGGGCGACTTGTCGCGGCCCAGGCGGACTTCACCGAAGCCACCCGAGATGCTCACGGTGGAGCGGCGGTCGAAGCGAAAGCCCGCGGCCGTGCCGTTGTCCGTGGCCAGGCCACCTTCGAGCCAGAAGCCGGCCTTCAGGCCGCCCCCGAGGTCTTCCACGCCGCGAAAGCCCAGGCGGCTGCTGGACTGGCCGCCGCTGGACAGGCCGGTGACGCTGTTGGTGTCGCTGGACATGCGCACCAGCGATGCATCGACCACGCCAAACAGGGTGACGCTGGACTGCGCCTGGGCACCGGCGGCAGCAGCAAGGGTCAGGGCCGCGAGGGCAATGAGTTTGAGTTTCATGGAGTTCACTTCTTCGATATGGGCAGATCACCGGGGCATGGCATGCGGCACGGCACGCATCCCCCCGGTCGGCGCCCCGTGGTGGGGAGCTGCGTCCATTAGAAAAAGCCCGTGTGACAGTACTGGGGTAAACCCTTGCACACCCAGCGAAAAATAAGCATGCATAGCAACGCTTGCGCCGCCTGGTGTATACGCACGGAAAGGCGCCCGAGCGCGGGGGTGGGGTGCACGGCGCGCGCCGGCGCGTGCCCGCCCCGCGGTTCAGCTCAGCAGTTGCGCATCGAGCCAGCCGCGCAGGCTGTTGATGAAGGCCCAGCCGTTCACGCGCGGCAGGTCTTGGAGCCGCACCACGGCCTCGGCCACGCGCCCCTCGCGCAGGGCCACGGCACGTCCCACGCCGGGCAGCAGGCCGCAGGCCAGCGGCGGCGTGACCCAGCGGCCGTCCAGGCGCAGGGCGATATTGCCGAAGGTGCCTTCGGTGATCTCGCCCGCCCGGTTCCACAGCACCGTGTCGAGCACGCCGGGTGTGGTGGGTGCAAACGCCGCGTAGTGCGCGCGGCGCGTGGTCTTGTGGCGCACGAACTCGCTGTCGGCCTCGTCGAAGGCGCGGTCGGCCAGGCGCAGGCGCACAGGGGTGGGCGTGGGCTGCAGCGCAAAGGCTTCGGCGCGTGGCGCGCCCCGGCTGTCCAGCAACAGGCGCACGCGCCAGGCGCCGCTGGCGTGCTGCACCGCCAGCGCCTGCAGGCAGGCCTGTACGCGGGCCAGGTCCCAGGGGTAGCCGAAGTGCGCGGCAGCGACCGCCATGCGGGCCAGGTGGTCGTCCCGGTGGCGCAGTTGCCCATCGACCAGCGCCAGCGTTTCGAGCAGCTCGAACGCGGCACTGGCACGCTCCACGAAGGCGCGCTTGTGGCGCCACTCGTGCCACTCGGCCTCGGCCCCGGCGCCCGAGGTGATGCCGCTGCCGATGCCGCAGGTGGCGGCCACCGCATCGGGCCCCTGGGCCAGCACCACGGTGCGGATGGGCACGTTGAAGGTCGCGGCCACGCCGCCCTGGCCCGGTGGCCCGTGCGGGCGCACCACGCCCACGGCGCCGCAGTACACGCCGCGCGGCGCAGGCTCCAGCTCGCGGATCAGCTGCATGGCGCGCACCTTGGGCGCGCCCGTGACCGAGCCGCAGGGGAACAGGGCCGCGAACACGTCTGTCAGCGTGGTGCCGGCGCGCGTGCGTGCGTGCACGTCGGAAGTCATCTGCCACACCGTGGGCAAGGCCTGGGTGTGGAACAAGCGCGGCACGCGCACGCTGTGCGGCTGCGCGATGCGCGAGAGATCGTTGCGCAGCAGGTCCACCACCATCACGTTCTCGGCCCGCTCCTTGGGCGCCGTGCGCAGGTGCTCGGCCTGCGCGGCATCGGCCTCGGGCGTGGCGCCGCGCGGTGCCGTGCCCTTCATCGGGCGGGCGAGGATGTCACCGCCCGCGGCATCGCTGGTCCAGTCGAAGAACAGTTCGGGCGAGACCGACAGCACCTGGGTGCCGCCCGCATCGATGTGCGCGCAGTAGCCCTCGGGCTGGGTGCGGTGCAGCGCCTCGAACAGCGCCTGCGCGCTGCCCTGCGCATGGCCCTGCAGCGGCGCGGTGTAGTTGACCTGGTAGACCTCGCCATCGGCGATGGCCTGCTGGATGCGCGCCAGGCTGGCATCGAACTCGCCGCGCGGGAGGCTGGCCGCCCAGGCAATTTCGGCAGGCCCCTGCTCTGGTGCGTCGTGCGGCCAGGGCAGGGCCGCATCGTGCACGGCAAACCAGGCCAGCGGCCCGTCGGCGCCATGGGTGGCGAGCGCGGCATCGAAGGCCGGCGCCGCTTCGTAGCGCACATAGCCGATGCACCAGGCACCGCCCTGCGCCGCCGCATGCACGGCATCGAGCACGCCACGCACCTCGTGCAGCGCATGCGCCACCAGCATCGCGCGCGGCGGGCCGAACACATGCCGCAGGCGCTGCGCGCCGGGTTCCTGGGGGCGGGTGAAATCGATGCGGGACGGCATGCGGAGGGGAAGGGTCGACTTAGGGCGTGTCATCAGTCATTTCGCGGGGGTGAAATGACTGATGACACGCCCTATGCCGCGCCGATGTGCGGCACCAGCCCCTGGACGGGCTGGCCGCCCTTGAGCGCCGCCGTGAAGGCCAGCATGCGGTCGATGGGCTGGCGTGCGCGCGGGATCAGCGCCGGATCCACATGCACCGCGTTGGCACCGGTTTCCAGCACCCGCGCCACGTCGGCCAGGCCGTTCATCGCCATCCAGGGGCAGTGCGCGCAGCTCTTGCAGGTGGCGCTGTTGCCGGCGGTGGGGGCTTCGTAGAAGGTCTTGCCGGGGTTGAGCGTGCGCAGCTTGTGCATCATGCCGTTGTCGGTGGCGACGATGAACTCGCGCGCATCCATCTCGCGCGCGGCTTTGAGGATGGCCGAGGTCGAGCCGACCGCATCGGCCAGGGCCACCACGTCGGCCGGGCTTTCGGGGTGTACCAGCACCTTGGCGCCGGGGTGTTCCTTCTTGAGCGCTTCGAGCTCGAAGGCCTTGAACTCGTGGTGCACGATGCAGGCGCCGTTCCAGAACAGCATGTCGGCCCCGGTCTCGCGCTGGATGTAGGCCCCCAGGTGGCGGTCGGGCGCCCACAGGATCTTGTGGCCCGCCGCCTTGAGCGCGCCGACGATCTCGAGCGCGCAGCTCGACGTGACCAGCCAGTCGGCCCGCGCCTTCACGGCCGCGCTGGTGTTGGCATACACCACCACGGTGCGGTCGGGGTGGGCATCGCAGAGGGCGCTGAATTCGTCCACCGGGCAGCCCAGGTCGAGCGAGCAGGTGGCGTCGAGGTCGGGCATGAGCACGGTCTTCTCGGGCGAGAGGATCTTCGCCGTCTCGCCCATGAAGCGCACGCCCGAGACCACCAGGGTCTGCGCCGCATGGTCGCGGCCGAAGCGCGCCATCTCCAGCGAATCGCTGACCAGGCCGCCGGTCTCCTCGGCCAGGTCCTGCAGGTCCGGGTGCACGTAGTAGTGCGAGACCATGACCGCGTTCTTCTCCTTGAGCAGGCGGCGGATGCGCTCCTTGAGCGCGGCGCGCTCAACCTGCGAGGGCTCGGGCGGTACGCGGGCCCAGGCGTGTTTGGTCGAGCAGACAGCGCCGCCGTCTTCCAGCACCGTGATCGGCTGGTCGTATTCGACGTCGATGCGGTTCAGCGTGGCCGTGGTGCTCATGACAACTCCTGCAGCCGCATCGAGAAGTCGGTGGCCTTGACGTCCTTGGTCAGCGTGCCGATGGAGATGCGGTCCACGCCGGTCTCGGCCAGTTCGCGCAGGCCATCGAGCGTGACGCCGCCCGATATTTCCAGGACGGCGCGGCCCGCGTTGGTGCGCACGGCCTCGCGCAGCAGGGGCAGGGGCATGTTGTCGAGCAGCACCATGGTGGCGCCTGCGTCGAGCGCCTCGGCCAGTTGCTCCAGCGTCTCGACCTCGATCTCGATGAAGGCGGCCCGCGCGCCCACCTGCTGCTGCGCGGCGCGCAGCACGGCGGTGACGCCACCGGCCGCGGCAATGTGGTTTTCCTTGATCAGCACCGCATCGTGCAGGCCGATGCGGTGGTTGGTGCCGCCGCCCACGCGCACCGCGTACTTCTGCGCCAGGCGCAGGCCGGGCAGGGTCTTGCGCGTGTCCACGATGCGCGCACGCGTGCCGGCCACCACGTCGGCGTAGGTGGCCGTCTTGGTGGCCACGGCCGACAGCAACTGCAGAAAATTGAGCGCCGTGCGCTCGGCGCTGAGCAGCGCGCGCGCGCTGCCCTCGATCTCCAGCACCACCTGGTCGGCGTTGCAGCGCTGGCCCTCGGCCACATGCCAGGTGAGCTGCACGCCGGGGTCCAGGGCCGTGAGGGCCGCCTCCACCCAGGGCGTACCGCAGATCACGGCGGCCTCGCGCGCCAGGATGCGCGCACGGGCGCGGCGCGCAGGGTCGATCAGGCCGGCGGTCAGGTCACCGCTGCCCACGTCTTCTGCCAGGGCACGGGCCACGTCTGCACGGGCCAGGGCTGCCACTTCGGCACTTTTTTCATCGTTGCTGGGATGGGTCATGGGCCGCGAGCATAGCGGCTTCTGGAACCGGGGTTTGGGACACCGCTGTCCCGGCGGCATACGCCCTACACTCGCGCAATTTTGTCCAGGGGACCCCCATGACCGATGCAACGCCTTCCTCCGCCACGCCCTACGGCACGCTGCCACCGGCGTCGCCGCTGCCCCAGCGCCGCCCCCTGAGCCTGCCGCGCCTGGCGCAGATGCGGGCGGCAGGCGAGAAGATGTGCATGCTGACGGCCTACGATGCGACCTTCGCGGCGGTCGCCGATGCCGCGGGCGTGGAATGCATCCTCGTCGGCGATTCGCTGGGCATGGTCTGCCAGGGCCTGCCCAGCACCGTGGGCGTGACACTGGACACCATGGCCTACCACACCGCCAGCGTGGCGCGCGGCCTGCACCGCGTGCAGGGCACGGCCTGGCTGGTGGCCGATCTGCCCTACGGCACGTATGCCGAAAGCCGCGAGCAGGCGCTGCGCAGCGCCTGCGTGCTGATGCAGGCGGGCGCGCACATGGTCAAGCTCGAAGGCGGCGGCTGGACCGCGCCGACGGTGGAGTTCCTGGTGCAGCGCGGCGTGCCGGTCTGCGCCCACCTGGGCCTGACGCCGCAGACGGTGCACGCCCTGGGCGGCTACCGCGTGCAGGGCCGCGGCGACGATGCCGCGCGCACGCTGCGCAAGCAGGCGCACGAGCTGCAGGACGCCGGCGCCGCCATGCTGGTGCTGGAGATGGTGCCCGCGGTGCTGGCCGCCGACCTCACCGGGGAGCTGGCGCACTGCCACACCATCGGCATCGGAGCGGGCAACGGCACGGCCGGCCAGGTGCTGGTGTTGCACGACATGCTGGGCATGAACCTGGGCAAGAACCCGAAGTTCGTCCACAACTTCATGCAGGACGCCGGCAGCGTGCGCGGCGCCATCGAGGCCTATGTGCAGGCCGTCAAGCAGGGGCGCTTTCCCGACAACGCCCTGCATGCCTGGTAGCGGGCGGCCCCCTCCCCTCCCTCCGTTTTTGGTTTTCTTCTCGCCTCCCTCTCCTTTTACTCCTGCTTTTTCCATGCTGATCGCCCACACCCTCGACGACCTGCGCCAGGCCCTGGCGCCCTACCGCCGCCCGGCCTTCGTGCCCACCATGGGCAACCTGCACGACGGCCACATCGCCCTGGTGGAACAGGCGCTGCCGCTGGGTGATGTGAGCGTGGCCAGCATCTTCGTGAACCGCCTGCAGTTTTTGCCGCACGAGGATTTCGACAGCTACCCGCGCACCTGGGAGGCCGACTGCAGCCGCCTGCAGGCTGCCGGCTGCAAGGTGCTGTTCGCCCCGCGCGAGGCCGACCTGTACCCCGAACCCCAGACCTTCAAGGTGCACCCCGACCCGGCCCTGGCCGACATGCTGGAGGGCCATTTCCGCCCTGGGTTCTTCACGGGCGTGGCCACGGTGGTGATGAAGCTGTTCGCCTGCGTGCTGGGCCAGAGCGGCGGCACGGCGGTGTTCGGCAAGAAGGACTACCAGCAGTTGATGGTGATTCGCCAGATGGTGCGCCAGTTTGCGCTGCCCATCACCGTGGTGGCCGGAGAGACGACCCGCGCTCCCGACGGCCTGGCCCTGAGTTCGCGCAACGGCTACCTGGGACTGCAGGAGCGGCAGGAGGCGGTGGCCTTGTCGCAGGCCTTGCGCCAGCTGGCTGTGCGCTGGGGGCAGCAGCCATCGAGCGGGTTGGAGCTGGAGCAGCAGGCGATGGATGGCTTGCGGGCGCGGGGGTGGCAGCCGGACTACCTGACGGTGCGGCGGCGGGTGGATTTGCAGGCCCCCACGGAGCAGGATGCGCTGGGGGCGTTGGTGGTGTTGGGGGCGGCGCGGTTGGGGGGGACGCGGTTGATTGATAACTGGGAGTTTTGAGGTTGCGTTGCTGGTGCCTGGTTTCTGGTCGCGGGTCCTTCATGGAGCTGCGTGCCTGGTTGAAGGGCGGAGGCCGGGATGTGCGCCCGGCGGCGCAGTAACTTTCTCTTGCGTCGCCCAAGAGAAAGTCACCAAAGAGAAGGCGACCCCCAGTCTGCGACCCCCGTACGCCCTGACGGGCGAACGGGGGCAACCTGCGATGCTTGTATGGTTGAGGCGTCGGGGTGGAGGGACTCTGCGATGCATCGGCAACTTCTACACCCTCTTGGCGACGCAAGAGAAAGTTACTGCGCCGCCGGGCGCACATCCCTGCTCCCGCCCTCAACAGGGGCACGCCGCAACAACAACAACAACAACAACAACAACAACAACAACAACAACACAACAACTAAACCAACCGCCCAAGCCGCTCCTTCAAATCACCAGCCTCCGCCTCCAAAGCCTCCACCATCCACCCCACCTCCTCCAACGCCGCCCGGTACAACGGCAACACCAGGCTCACACTGAACGGCACCGAAAACCCCACCCTGCGCACCACCACCCCCTGCCCCGCCACGGCCAGCGCCGTGAGCGGATTGACGATGGCCACCCCCAGCCGGCGCTGCACCATCGCGCACACCGCCACCGCGCTGTGCGTCTCCATGCGCATCTGCCGCAGCACACCGGCCTCGGCGAACAGGGTGTCAATCTGGCGGCGGTACGGATCGTCGGCCGAAAGGCTCACGAACGGCTGATCGGCAAAGTCGGCCAGCTGCAGCACGGGCCTTGCAGCGAGCGCATGGCCTGCAGGCAGCACGGCCACCTCGTCCAAGGTCAGCAGCCGCTGCGAGCGAGTGCCGGGCGGGGTGGAGACCTGCTCGCTCAGTGCCATGTCGAAGCGCTGCGCCGTCATCCACTCTTCCAGCAAGGGCGGTTCCTGGGGTGTGACGGAGACCCGGGCGCCCGGGTGCTCCACCCGCATTCGCGCGGCGGCACCGGGCAGCAGGGCATGGGACAGCGCGGGCAAGCACAGCACGGACAGGGATTGCGCGGCATCGGCCGAGCGCCCCAGCGCCACGGCCCGATCGACCACGCGGTCCAGGCCCTGCCAGGAGCGCTGCACCTCCTCCCACAGCACCAGGGCCCGGGCATGGGGGCGCAGCCGGCCCTGCACGCGGTCGAACAGGGAGTAGCCCAGCAGCGACTCCAGGCGCGCCAGCTCGCGGCTCACCGTTGGCTGCGAGGTGTGCAGCAGCTCGGCGGCCCCGGTGGCGCTGCCGGCCAGCATGACGGCGCGGAACACCTCGATATGGCGGTGGCCGATGCGCGGCGGCGGGGCGGTGTCATCAGGGGGGTGGATCATGCCGCAAAGCATATCCAAAATGAATAGACCCTCAAAAACAAGCATTGGACTGGATGACTGGAGGGCGGCATGATCGGGCCATTCCCCGCATTCCCCGGAGCTTTTCGCATGTCCAATCCCTTCTCCCCCACCCAGCTGCAGTCCCTGGCCGCGCAGTTCGGCACCCCGCTGTGGGTGTACGACGCCGCCACCATCCGCCAGCGAATCGCCCAGGTGTCCAACTTCGACACCGTGCGCTTTGCCCAGAAGGCCTGCTCCAACATCCACATCCTGAAGCTCATGCGCGAGCAGGGCGTGAAGGTGGACGCGGTCTCGCGCGGCGAGATCCTGCGCGCGCTGGCCGCGGGCTACCAGGCCGGTGGCGAGCCCTCGGAGATCGTGTTCACGGCCGACCTGTTCGATGCCGACACGCTGGCCTGCGTGGTCGAGCACCGCGTGCCGGTGAATGCCGGCTCCATCGACATGCTGCACCAGTTGGGCGTCGCATCGCCCGGCCATGCGGTGTGGCTGCGCATCAACCCCGGCTTCGGCCACGGCCACAGCAACAAGACCAACACCGGCGGCGAGCACAGCAAGCACGGCATCTGGCACACCGACCTGCCGGCTGCGCTGGCCGCCATCGCGCAGCACGGCCTGCAACTCACCGGCCTGCACATGCACATCGGCTCGGGCGTGGACTACGCCCACCTGGCCGAGGTCTGCGGCGCCATGGTGGAACTGGTGCGCACGGCCCACGCGGCCGGGCACGACCTGCACGCCATCTCGGCCGGCGGCGGCCTGTCCATCCCCTACCGCAGCGGCGATCCGGTGATCGACACGCAGCACTACCACGGCCTGTGGAACACGGCGCGCCAGCAGGCCGAGGCCATCGTCGGCCACCCACTGGGCCTGGAGATCGAGCCGGGTCGCTTCCTGGTGGCCGAGTCGGGCGTGCTGCTGGGCGAGGTGCGTGCCACCAAGAACGCCGGCAGCAACCACTTCGTGCTGCTGGACACAGGCTTCAACGAGCTGATGCGCCCCTCCATGTACGGCAGCTACCACGCCATGGAAGTGCTGCGCAGGGATGGCAGCAGCACCGCCACCACGCGCCCCACCGTGGTGGCCGGGCCGCTGTGCGAGTCGGGCGACGTGTTCACCCAGGGCGATGGCGGCGTGGTGCTGCCGCGTGAGCTGGCCGAAGCGCGCGTGGGCGACCTGCTGGTGATCCACGACACAGGCGCCTACGGGGCCTCGATGTCCTCCAACTACAACACGCGCCCGCTGATCGCCGAGGTGCTGGTGGAGGATGGCGGCCAGGCCCGCCTGATCCGCCGCCGCCAGACGGTGCAGGAGTTGCTGGCGCTGGAAGAAGGGCTGTAAACACCGCGCGGGGGCATGGCACCTGCCCCTGCAAGGCCGGTAGGCTCGGGCCTACGCCCGGGCGCCGCGTTGGAGGACAAGCGAGGCCAGGGGGCGGGAATACAGTGAAGTCACTTATCCACTTCCACCCGTTTCCAAGGAGATCACCATGCCCATCATTCTCTGGCTGCTCGGCGTCCCACTGTCCCTCGTCCTGCTGTTGATGCTGTTCGGGGTGCTTTGATACCGTGCCCCGAGGGGCACCGTGCCAACCACACAAAGCCGCATCCGCCCCAAGGCGGATGCGGCTTTTTTTGACTGCGCGGCGCCGTTCGCGCAAGCCACGCGGCCGTTGGTCGCTACCTGCCGTTTAATGTTTGCCGATGGCCGCTGCCGCCGCTAGGCTGGTGGATTTCCGTGCCTGGTCCCACCCTCTTGGGGCGGCTGAACCAAGGGCATGGAGGAACCGGGAGAAGCCTGCCATGCAAGCCGAAGAACGGACCATCGTCGAACTGGAGTACCCGGGCGAGTACCTGAGCCGCCTGGGCACCACCGAGACCAAGAGCTGCAAGATCCGCCTGTCGCGCAAGGGCCAGGGCGTGCTGGCGCGCATGTACGCCAGCCGGGGCTACAGCATGCAGGCCACGCTGACGCACGACTTCGACCTGAGCAGCCTGGTGGTGCAGATCGACGGGCAGCCCGCGGGCACCATCTCCGTGCGCCTGGACGATGGCCACCTGGCGGCCGAGGAACAGTTCCCCGAGTTCATCGGCGACCTGCGCGAGCGCCGCGCCCGCATCTGCGAGATCGGCAAGCTCGCCATGGACCCGGGTGTGCGCTCCAAGCAGGTGCTGGGTGCCATCTTCCACATCGCCTTTATCGTGGCCTTCCGCGCACGCCGGGCGACCGACATCGTGATCGAGGTGAACCCGCGCCATGCCCCGTTCTACATGCGCATGCTGCGCTTCGACCCGGTGGGATCGGCGCGCATGTGCCAGCGCGTGGGCGCCCCGGCCGTGCTGCTGCACATGGATGGAAACAAGGGGCGCCGCCTGATCGACCAATTCGGCGGCAGGCCCGGCCTGTCGGCGCAGGAGCGCAGCTTCTACCCCTACTTCTTCCACCCCGACGACGAAGAGGGGCTGCTGCGCCGCCTGTCGGCCGGCAGCTGACTAAGCCTCGCCGCGCGGATCGCGGCCCATGAGCTGGGCGACCGCCTCGGCAGGCTGCAGCCGGCCATCGAGCAGGGCCACCACGGCATCGGTGATGGGCATGTCCACGCCCAGCAGCCGGGCGCGCTGGGCCACCGTGCGTGCGCTGTAGACGCCTTCGGCCACGTGGCCGAGCGATTCCACGGCCTGGGCCAGGGTCTGCCCCTGCGCCAGCAGCAGGCCCACGCGGCGGTTGCGCGAGAGGTCGCCGGTGGCGGTCAGCACCAGGTCCCCCAGGCCCGACAGGCCCATGAAGGTATCAGCCCGCGCGCCCAGGGCCAGGCCCAGGCGCGTCATCTCGGCCAGGCCGCGCGTGATGAGCGCGGCACGGGCATTGAGGCCCAACTCCAGCCCGTCGCACAGGCCGGTGGCGATGGACAGCACGTTCTTCACCGCACCGCCCACCTCCACGCCGACGATGTCCTCGTTGGCGTACACGCGCACGCTGGGGCTGTGGAAGGCGGCCACCAGGGCATCGCGCACGCTGGCATGCCCGCTGGCCGCCACCAGGGCCGTGGGCTGGCCGCGGGCGACTTCCTGGGCAAAGCTGGGGCCGCTCAGGGCACCGGCCTGCAACTGGGGCGCGACTGCGGTGCGCACCTCGTGCGCCAGCAGGCCGAAACCGCCGGGCGCATCGCCGGCCACCGATTCAAAACCCTTGCACAGCCAGGCCACGGGGGCCGGGCAGGCGTGCAGCGCCTGCAGCATGCCGCGCAGGGCCGACATGGGCGTGGCCACGATGACCAGGTCGGCCGCAGCGGCCAGCGCAGCGAAGTCCCCCGTGGCCAGCGCCAGCGTGGGCGGAAAGGCCATGCCCGGCAGGTAGCGCGCATTCTCGCGCCCGGCCTGCATGGCAGCCCACTGGGCCGCATCGCGTGCCCACAGCGTGACGGCGTGGCCGGCAGGGTGCTGCGCGGCGCTCATGGCCACGGCAGAGCCCCAGGCGCCTGCGCCCAGAACAAGGATTTTCATGGTGGAGGAAGGAACGCCTGGAGGAGGATCAAGCGGCGGGGACGGCATGCTGCGCCCCCGCGAACCACGCTTACTGCGTGATGATGGGCGACGGATTGCCCGCGGCCTGGGCTTGCTGCTGCTCGAACATGGCCTGGAAGTTGATTTCGGCCAGATGCACGGGCGGGAAGCCGGCGCGGTTGATCAGATCGGCCACGTTGCCGCGCAGGTAGGGGTAGACGATCTGCGGGCAGGCGATGCCCATGATGGCGCCCATCTGGTCTTCAGGGATGTTGCGGATCTCGAAGATGCCGGCCTGCTTGGCTTCGACCAGGAACACGGTCTTGTCCTTGACCTTGGTCTGCACGGTGGCGGTCACGGCGACTTCGAAGATGCCTTCGGCCACGGGAGTGGCTTCCACGCCCAGCTGGATGTCCACGCTGGGCTGTTCCTGCTCCAGCAGGATGCCGGGGGAGTTCGGTTGCTCGAGCGACATGTCCTTGAGGTAGACGCGCTGGATCTGGAAAACGGGATTTTCTTGGTCGGCCATGGTTGATAAGTCTCTTGTGCTCAAACAACGAGCGGGTGACAAAACGAAACCCGCCGGGGAAGGGCTCCCGCAGCGGGCACATGGGGCTGCATTATGCAGCGCCCGAAGACGGGCCTAGCCGATCACTGGACTCCGAGCAGCGGCATCAGGCCACCGCGGCCGTCCAGCGCCACCAGGTCGTCGTGGCCGCCGACATGGGTGTCGCCGATGAAGATCTGCGGCACGGTGCGCCGCCCGGTAATCTCCATCATGGTGGTGCGGGCCGACGGATCGGTGTCGATGCGGATCTCCTCGATCTGCTCCACGCCCTTGGACTTGAGGATCTGCTTGGCACGGATGCAGTAGGGGCAGACGGCGGTGGTGTACATCTTCACGGGTTGCATGGTGGGCATCTTTCATAGGGGGCAGCCGCTGCTGCCACGGAGCGATGGAGGGGAGGCGCCGGGCGCCCGCCCCTGTCATCTCGGGGCGCTTCAGGCCTTTTCAACGGGCAGGCTGGCCTCGCGCCAGGCCTTGAGGCCGCCGGCCATGGCCTGCACGTTCTCGTAGCCGAGCTTCTTGGCAATGCCCACGGCACGGTTGGCGCGTGCGCCCGTGGCGCATACCAGCACCAGCGGCAGGGCCTTGTTCTTCACCGTGGTGGCCAGGCGCTCTTCGAGCTGGTTCAGCGGGATGTTCTTGGCGCCCCCCACGTGGCCGGCAGCGAACTCTTCGGTCTCGCAGACGTCGATGACGACGGCTTTTTCGCGGTTGATGAGCTGCACGGCCCCGGCCGGGGTGAGCGAACCGCCACTGGCGTTCTTGAGCAAAGGCCACATCAGCATGCTGCCCGAAGCCAGTGCCACGAAGACCAGATACCAGTTGTCGATAATGAATTTCACGGAGATTCCTTGGGTTGGCGAACGGTGCAATTCTAAAATGTATGGTTTTGACCCGCTCCTCCAAGGGAAACCATGCACAAACTCGTACTGATCCGCCACGGCGAATCCACCTGGAACCTTGAAAACCGTTTCACCGGTTGGACCGACGTGGACCTGACCCCCACGGGCGTGGACCAGGCCAAGAACGCCGGCCGCCTGCTCAAGGCCGAGGGGTACGAGTTCGACGTGGCCTACACCAGCGTGCTCAAGCGCGCCACGCGCACGCTGTGGCACACCCTGGACGAGATGGACCGCACCTGGTTGCCCGTGGTGCACAGCTGGCGCCTGAACGAGCGCCACTACGGCGCCCTGCAGGGCCTGAACAAGGCCGACATGGCCAAGCAGTACGGCGATGCGCAGGTGCTGGTCTGGCGCCGCAGCTACGACACGCCGCCGCCGGCGCTGGAAGCCACCGACCCGCGCAGCGAGCGCAGCGACGTGCGCTATGCCCGCCTGGACGCCGGCCAGGTGCCGCTGACCGAGTGCCTCAAGGACACCGTGGCGCGCGTGCTGCCGTTCTGGAACGAGTCCATCGCCCCGGCCATCCAGGGCGGCAAGCGCGTGGTGGTGGCGGCGCACGGCAACTCCATCCGCGCCCTGGTCAAGTACCTGGACAACATCTCGGACGACGAGATCGTGGGCCTGAACATTCCCAACGGGATTCCACTGGTATACGAACTGGACGAGGGCCTCAAGCCCATCCGCCACTACTATCTGGGTGACGCTGAAGCAGCGGCCAAGGCCGCCGCGGCGGTGGCTTCGCAAGGCAAGGCCTAGAAATCGGCGTAAAGCGGGGGTAAAGCCCGCCAATTGCCCCCTTCTGACCTGCGAAAGCGAGTCCCGGCGCGGAACTGCGGCGGGTTGGGCCCTTCTAAGAAGTGGACGGAGGCCTTTTTGAAACGCTTGTTTTCACAGGCGTGTAAAAAAGGCATCCGGCCAGCTTCCCAGGTGTATATTGATGCGGTAAAGGTGTTCTATGGGCCACAAACTCAAAATAGCAGGATGGGTGTCGGTAGGTGTGGTGGCTGGAGCGCTCACCACGGTGTCGTTGCAGACCGTTGCGCGCGGTGCCATGACGCCCCTGCCGCTGGAAGAGATCCAGCAGCTGTCGGCCGTGTTCGGCCTGGTCAAGACCGACTACGTCGAGCCGGTCGATGACAAGAAGCTCATCACCGATGCCATCTCCGGCATGGTGGCCAGCCTGGACCCGCACTCCCAGTATTTCGACAAGAAGTCCTTCAAGGAATTCCGCGAAGGCACCTCCGGCCGTTTCGTGGGCGTGGGCATCGAGATCACCCAGGAAGACGGGCTGATCAAGGTGGTCTCCCCCATCGAAGGCTCACCCGCGTTCCGCGCGGGCCTGAAGACCAACGACCTGATCACCCAGATCGACGAGACCGCCGTCAAGGGCCTGGCCCTGAACGACGCCGTCAAGCGCATGCGCGGCGAACCCAACACCAAGGTTACGCTGACGATCTTCCGCAAGGACGAGAGCCGCACCTTCCCGGTGACCATCACGCGCGAAGAGATCAAGACCCAGTCCGTCAAGGGCAAGGTGATCGAGCCCGGCTATGGCTGGATTCGCCTGTCGCAGTTCCAGGAACGCACGGTGGACGACTTCGTGCGCAAGGTCGAAGAGATCTACAAGCAGGACCCCAACGTGAAGGGCCTGGTGCTCGACCTGCGCAACGACCCGGGCGGCCTGCTCGACGCGGCCGTGGCCATCTCGGCCGCCTTCCTGCCCGAGAACGTCACGGTGGTCACGACCAACGGCCAGCTGGCCGAAAGCAAGTCCACCTACAAGGCGGCGCCCGAGTACTACCAGCGCCGCAGCGGGGGCGACCCCCTGCGCCGCCTGCCGGCCGCCATCAAGTCGGTCCCCATGGTGGTGCTGGTCAACGAAGGCTCGGCCTCGGCCAGCGAGATCGTGGCCGGCGCGCTGCAGGACCACAAGCGCGCCACCATCATGGGCAGCCAGACCTTCGGCAAGGGCTCGGTGCAGACTGTGCGCCCCCTGGGCCCGGACACCGGCATCAAGCTGACCACGGCGCGCTACTACACCCCGAGCGGCAAGTCGATCCAGGCCAAGGGCATCGTGCCCGACGTGATGATCGACGAGTCCGAGGAAGGCAATGTGTTCGCCGCCCTGCGCATGCGCGAGGCCGACCTGGACAAGCACCTGGGCAGCGGCCAGGGCGAGGAAAAGAAGGATGCCGCCCGTGAAAAGGCCCGCGAAGAGGCACGCAAGCGCCTGGAAGAAGAAGCCAAGAAGCCGGCCGCCGACCGCAAGCCGCCAGAATTCGGCACCGACAAGGACTTCCAGCTCGTGCAGGCCCTGAACCAGCTCAAGGGCCGCCCCGTGCTGGTCAGCAAGACGCTGACCGAGCGCAAGGAAGAAAAGAAGGAAAACTGAGTTCTTCCCCGAGCACAGCTCCCACCCGCACAAGGCCGGTCTCCCCAGGGAGCCCGGCCTTTTTCACGCCCGCCACCACCGGGACGCAATCTCCCGCACAATCGCAGCCCGACCTGCAGCCCGCCCCCAGAGCACGACGCCCCATGACCGATGACCAGCTCCTGCGCTATTCGCGCCACATCCTGCTCGACGAGATCGGCATCGAGGGCCAGGAGCGCGTGCTGGCCGCCCATGCCGTCATCGTCGGCGCCGGGGGCCTGGGCTCGCCGGCGGCACTGTACCTGGGTTCTGCCGGCATCGGGCGCATCACCCTGGTGGACGACGACACGGTGGACCTGACCAACCTGCAGCGCCAGATCGCGCACACCACGGCGCGCGTTGGCACGCCCAAGGTCCAGTCGGCCGCGCAGGCGATTGCCGCCATCAACCCCGAGGTCGAGGTCCGGGCGATCGAGGCCCGCGCCGATGCCGCCCTGCTCGACCAGCTGCTGCCCGGCGCCAGCGTGGTGCTGGACTGCAGCGACAACTACGCCACCCGCCACGCGGTGAACGCGGCCTGCGTGCGCCACGGCGTGCCGCTGGTGGCCGGGGCGGCGATCCGCTTCGACGGGCAGATCACGGTGATCGACCCGCGCAGCGGCCAGGCGCCCTGCTATGCCTGCATCTTCCCGCCGGACGCCGAGTTCGAGGAGGTCAGCTGCGCGCTCATGGGGGTGTTCGCGCCGCTTGTGGGCATCATCGGCACCATGCAGGCGGCCGAGGCCCTGAAACTCATCACCGGCGTGGGCCCCACGCTGGCCGGGCGGCTGATGATGCTGGACGGCCGCTCGATGGAATGGAGCACCATGCACGTGCAGCGCGCACCGGGATGTGGCGTGTGCGCGTCACCGTAGGAGCCCTCCTACGCTGGCCGCGCGCGGCTGCTGTCAGAATGGCAGGCACGCTTCGGTTAAATTCAGAACCAGGCCCGGGTTTGCTTGTACCGGCCGTCTTATGGATCAGGTAGTGAAACTCCGCACGTACATCGTTGAAGACAATGCCACCATTCGGGAGAACCTCATCGGTACCCTGGAAGAGCTGGCGTCAGTCGAGGCGGTAGGCGTGGCCGAGACCGAGGACGAGGGCAAGGGCTGGCTCACCGGCCACCAGGAACAATGGGACCTGGCCATCGTCGACTTGTTCCTGCGCCAGGGCAGCGGCCTGGGCGTGCTCGCTGCCTGCCGCGACCGTGCCCCGCACCAGAAGATGGTGGTGCTGAGCAACTATGCCACCCCCGACATCCGCATGCGCTGCGCCCAGCTGGGCGTGGATGCGGTGTTCGACAAATCCAATGAAATCGATGCCCTGGTGGACTACTGCATAGAGCATGGCAGCGTACACCCCGCCCACATCGCCCGCATACCCCTGCGCGGCGACCATTGAGTACGCTGGCGTTGCGCCAGCCTGCCCGCCCCTCCCGATGAAGAACCGCGCCCGCCTGCGCAGGGCCGCTGCGGCATGCACGCCTTGGCGTGCCTGCCGCCGGGCGGCAGTGGCGCGCTTAGTCGATGAGGCGGTTTTTCAGCGCGTAGTAGGTCAGATCGCTGTTGGACGAGAGGCTCATCTTTTCCATCAGCCGCGTGCGGTAGGTGCTCACCGTCTTCACGCTCAGCGACAGCGACTTGGCGATGTCGCCAGCCGTCTCGCCCTTGGCCAGCTTGAGGAACACCTGGAACTCGCGCTCCGACAGCTGCTCGTGCGGCGGGGCGTCGTCCTTGCGGTTGAGCTGCTGGGCCAGCAGGTCGGCCACGGCCGGTGTCAGGTAGCGCTTGCCCAGGGCAATGATGCGGATGGCCTCGACGATCTCGGCGGGATCGCACTCCTTGTTCAGGTAGCCGCTGGCGCCCTGGCGGATGAGGTTGATCGCGTAATGCTCTTCGGGGTAGCCGCTGAGGATCAAAATACCCATGTCCGGCGCCTTGGCACGCAGCATGGCCAGGGCGTCCAGGCCGCTCTGGCCGGGCATGGACAGGTCCATCAGCAGCACGTCGATCTCATGGGTGCGCACCAGGTCGATGGCTTCGCGGCCGTTGGAGGCCTCGCCTTCCACGCGCAGGTCCACGTGCTCGGACAGGAACTGGCGCAGTCCGGAGCGAACAATTGCATGGTCATCCACAATGCCGATCTTGATCATTGAGCGTTCTTTCAGGGAGGGGACTGCCCACTCCCAATTTTTGTTGAATGCACCTGCGTTGCGATCACCCACCCTCGGGCAGCGCCATGGGCCGGTCTGTGGCCATTATCCAGAATAACGCATATGAATTTGCAAGAGATCGCCAGGGACTTGCTGCCCAAAGTCCGAAAGATGGCCCTGAGCCTGCCCATGGCGCTGCTCGCGGCCATGGTGCTGGTGGGGATCAACGAGGTCGGTCACATGCGCTCGCAGGGCGCCGTCACGCAGATGGCGCACGGCCAGGTGACGCACGGCGCCCTGAACCGTTTGCTGCAAAGCATGCTGGATGCCGAGACCGGCCAGCGCGGCTACCTGCTCACCGGCAACGACCGCTACCTGGAGCCCTACGACAAGGCGCTGGCCAGCGTGCAGCAGGACCTCGATAACCTGCGCAACCAGTTCCTCGACTCGCCCGACGACATGCAGGAACTGTCCATGCTGTCGCGCCAGATCTCGCGCAAGCTCGCCGAGATGGAGCTCAGCCTCAAGCTGCGCCGCCAGGGCAATGAAGATGCCTGGAAGTTCATCCTGCACACCGACGTGGGCATGGAGAACATGGAGGCCATCCGCAAGCATGCCCAGGCCCTCATCGACCGCAGTGCCGTCGTCGTCAAGCAGGGACAGGCGCAGGTGCTGCGCTCGCTGATGCTGTCGCGCATCGGCATCGCCACGGTCACCGCCATCGGCCTGCTGGCCTTCTTCATGTACCTGCGCCAGGCCACCGCGCTGCAGGAGTTCAGCCTGCGCGAGCAACTGCTGCTGGAGCGCGAGCGCGACCGGCTCGAAGGCCTGGTGCGCGAGCGCACGGCCACGCTGTCCGAGCTGGCGAGCCACCTGCAACAGGTGCGCGAGGACGAGCGCGGCCACCTGGCGCGCGAGCTGCACGATGAACTGGGCGCCCTGCTCACGGCCGCCAAGCTCGACGTGGCGCGCCTCAAATCCAAGATCGACACCCAGGTGCCCGAGATCGCCGAGCGCCTGCGGCACCTGACCGAAACCCTCAACAGCGGCATCGCGCTCAAGCGCCGCATCATCGAGGACCTGCGCCCCTCGTCCCTGTCCAACCTGGGGCTCACCGCGGCCATCGAGATACTCGCGCGCGAATACGGCGAGCGCGCCGGCATCGAGGTGGAAACCAGCCTGGAGCCGGTGCAGCTGCCCGAGCCCACGCAGCTCACCGTCTACCGGCTGGTGCAGGAGTCGCTGACCAACATCGGCAAGTACGCCAAGGCGCAGAAGGTGCTGGTCTCCGTGCACAGCCACCCCAAGCATGTGGCGGTGCAGGTGCGCGACGATGGCCAGGGCTTCGATCCGGCCAGCGTAAGCCCCTCGTCCCACGGCCTGGCCGGCATGCGCCACCGCGTGGAGGCCGCCGGCGGGCGCCTGACCATCACCTCGCGCCCAGGCAACGGCGCGCTGGTCTCGGCCATCCTGCCGCTGCAGGGCTGAGCACAGCCACCCGGCAACCCGCTGCGCTGCCTGAGGCCGCTGCAGCAGTCTCTATCTCCCTTCGCAAAAGACCACACGGCCTGGACCCTGGAGTTCCTTGGCCTGGCCGGGTACGCGCGCGCCCAGCACCCTTGCGCAAGCCCGTGTCCTACACACCAGGCGTCCGGGCACCGACAAATGGGCGCGCCGGCCACCGGCATTCCAGCCGACAGGGGCCCCCTACATTGGACCCAGGCGCCAAGAAAAGAAAGGCGCTCCACCACTCGCCGGACTTCCGGCACCAACAAGGAGAAGCACATGCTGCACTACGCCGTCGTTTTCCTGGTCATCGCACTGATCGCAGCCATCTTCGGCTTCGGCGGCATTGCCGCTGGTGCCGTGGGCATTGCCAAGATCCTGTTCTTCGTGTTCGTGATCATGGCTGTCGTCACCTTCGTCATGGGCCTGCTGCGAAGGGGCTGAGTGCCCCGGACCGAGCTGACCGAACATCCCATCGTCTACACCAAGGAGTGACCCAATGACCATCCAAACCGCCACCAACAAGGTTGCCGCAGGAGCCCGCAGCCTCGCCGACGACGTGCTGCAAAGCGCTCAGGACGCAGTGCAAACCACGCGCAGCGTCGCCAACGACTCGCTGGACAAGGCCGAGAACAAGGTACGTGCCCTGCGCCGCGAGGCCGACCCGGCCATCGACGACCTAGCCGCCCGCGCCCAGGAACTGGCCAGCCGCAGCATCGACTATGCCGCCGACGCCAGCGCCCGTGCCCGCCGCCAGGTGCAGGAAGTGGCCGATGCCACCAGCAAGTACGTGGCCGAGCAGCCGGGCAAGTCCATCTTGATCGCAGCGGGAGTTGGGGCACTCACGGCGAGCCTGATCTTGATGGCCTCGCGCCGCCGGGCCTACTGAGCTGTACCGTCCCCTTTCAGGCTTTGCCATGAACACCCAAAACAATAACGATCCCCACGGTCAGCGCGCTCGCAAGATGGTGCTCGATGAGTCAGCCCTCAAGGCCGCGGCCACGAGCAACCTGGACGACGGGGCTGTCACCCCCGCGTTCGCGGAGCATCGCGAGGACATCATCTCGCTGCTCAATGACGCCCTGGCCACCGAATTGGTGTGCGTGTTGCGCTACAAGCGCCACCACTTCACGGCCCACGGCCTGTCATCGCCGGCCATCGCCAGTGAATTCATGGTCCATGCCAACGAAGAGTCCGGCCACGCTGACCAGATTGCACGGCGCATCGTGCAGCTCGGTGGCGAACCCGACTTTGCGCCTGACACCCTGCTCTCGCGCAGCCATGCGCAGTACGACACCTCCTCGGACCTCAAGGCCATGGTGCGTGCCAACCTGGTTGCAGAGCGTGTGGCCGTGGAGGCCTACCGCCAGATGATCGATCTCATCGGCGACAAGGACCCCACGACGCGCCGCATGCTCGAAGGCATCCTGGCCGACGAGGAAGAGCATGCCGATGAACTGAAAGACCTGCTGGAGCAATAGGCCTACCCGCCCGCTGCTCCAGCATCCCACAGCCTACCGGTCATGGAGGGTGCAAAAGACCGACAGGCTGCACTTGAAAAAAAGCACCCGCGTTTGCCAACAACCAACCCAGAAGGACAAATCATGAAATACGCACGTGCCCTCGCTTTTGCCGCCGTCGCCGGCATCACCATCGTCACCTCCACCGGATGCTCGGTCGCGCGCGACCAGCAGACCGTCGGTGCCTATGTCGACGACGCCGGCATCACCACCGCCGTGAAGGCCAAGATGGCCGAAGACAAGACGGTATCGGCCACCTCGATCAGCGTGGAAACGCTCAACGGCACGGTGCAGCTGTCGGGCTTCGCCAAGTCGGCCTCTGAAAAGAACCAGGCCGAAAACATCGCCCGCAACACCAAGCATGTGCGCGAAGTGCGCAACAGCATCGTAGTCCGTCCGTAATAGGGGACACCCCCTGAGGCGCTGCGCGCCTTCACCCCTCTCTCATATTGCTTCGCAATCTGGGAGGGGGACGCCCCCAGCGCAAGCGCTGGATATGCCGCCTTCGCGGCGGGGCGGCCCTTGCGCGGGGGCGCTGGCATAGGCCACGCCCATTGCAAAGGACAGGAACAATCAGCTGGCCCTGCCTCACCGCATGGCCCGCTTTTGCCATTGCGGCATGGCTTGTAGCTCCATTTGCATGGAAGACCCTCCAATGAGTCCACTGCCGCGCAGCGTCTGGGTTTAAGCTCACACCATGCGGGTATTCAATTGCGACCATTGCGGTCATCTGGTGTTTTTCGACAGCGTGCAATGCCTGCACTGTGGCAGCGCGCTGGCCTTCCTGCCAGACCAGCTGACGATGGCGGCTCTCACGCCCGCGCCCCAGGATGGCCCCGACCTGTGGCGGCGCCTGGGTGAACGCGGCACGGCGCAGTACAGCGGCCGGCTGTACCGCATGTGCCACAACCACACCACCTACGACGCCTGCAACTTCGCGGTGCCGTCCAACGACTATGCCCAGCTGTGCGTCTCGTGCCGGCAGACGCGCCTGCTGCCCGATCTGTCGGACCTGGCCAACCTGCGCCGCTGGAAGCAGATCGAGGGGGCCAAGCGCCAGCTGTTCTACACCCTTGCGCGCCTGGGGCTGGAGCCGGTGCCCGGTCGCTCGGGCCCGGTGTTCGAGTTCCTGGCGGACCTGCTGGGCGGGCCGGCCATCCTCACCGGCCACCAGGGCGGCACCATCACCCTCAACGTCGCCGAGGCCGATGACGACGAGCGCGCGCGCCGGCGCATCGCCCTGGGCGAGCCCTACCGCACCCTCATCGGCCACCTGCGCCACGAGTCTGGCCACTTCTACTGGGACCAACTGGTGCGCGACGGGCAGCGGCTCGACGCCTTCCGCAACCTGTTCGGCGACGAGCGCCAGGACTATGCCGCAGCGCTCGACGCGCACTATGCCAAGGGCAGCAACGGCAACGACTGGTTCCTGAACCACGTCAGTGCCTACGCCGCCGCCCACCCGTGGGAAGACTGGGCCGAGACCTGGGCCCACTACCTGCACATGGTGGACCTGCTGGAGACCGCCGCCAGCTACCAGACCGCCGTGACCGTGCCCGACCCCCACATGGCCCTGCGCCACCACGTGACCGACCCGTTCGCAGCCAGCCATCCGGACTTCCAGGACCTGGTGCGCCAATGGGTGCCGCTGACCTTGCTGCTCAACAGCCTGAACCGCAGCCTGGGGCAGGACGACGCCTACCCGTTTGCCCTGTCGTCCGGCGCCATGGTCAAGCTGCGCTTCGTGCACGACCTGGTGCAGGAGGCGCAGCAGCCTGCCGACAGCGGTGCGCCCCACCTGGCCACCAGTGCGCTGGAGTGACCCGCGGACCAAGCCACACCGACGCTGACGACCTGAAGACCGACCCGAAGACGATGACGATGACCCGCAATCCACCGCCCAGCCCCGCACCGCAACTTTTGCTCATTCCCGGCCTGGCGGGGGATGCGACGATGTGGCGCTTCCAGAGCGCTGTACTGCCTGCGGCCCTGCGCCCGGAGATCACCGAGGTGCACACCCGGCCCGAGGCCACGACCGTGCAAGCCATGGCGGCCCTGCTGCTGGAACAATACCCCGGCTTCCTGCTGCTGTGCGGCGCCTCGATGGGTGGCATGGTCGCCATGGAAGCCGCACGGCAGGCCCCGGGCCGCGTCCTCGGGCTGGCTTTGCTGGGCACCACGGCCCGGCCGGAGACGGCCGAGATGCAGGCGCTGCGCGAAGCGGCGATCGCACTGTTCGAGCAGGGGCGCGTGCGCGAGGTGATCGAGCCCAACGTGGCCTTCGCCTTCCACCCCACGAGCGCAGCGCGCGCCGACCTGGTGCAGGACTACCTCGATTTCGTGCTGCGCGCGGGCGCCGAACAACTGGTGCGGCAGAACCGCGCCGTCATCGCGCGGCCCGATGCCCGGCTGCACCTGCCCGAGGTGAAATGCCCGGTGCTGGTGGTCTGCGGCGAGGCCGACCAGCTCACGCCCCTGACCTGCTCCGAGGAAATCGCAGGCCTGGTCCCCGGCGCCGAGTTCGAGGTGGTGGCCGACTGCGGCCACATGCTGACCATGGAACGGCCCGAGGTGGTCAACACCCTGTTGACACAATGGCTCCAGCGCGGCGGCTGGACTGCATAGGGTACAACCCCCTGAGGCGCTGCGCGCCTTCACCCCTTCTCTCGAATGGCTGCGCCATTCGGGAAGGGGGACACCGCCAGCGCGGCGGGGCGGCCCTTGCGCGGCGGTCTTGGCTTAGGCAGCGCGCCGTTCAAATGTTGGCTGGTAACGCAAGAGCCGTACGCAAACCGGCCAGATCATGGTTGGGGCGCCAGGCTGCGGACCTTGACGGCCAGCCGCTCCTCCACCGAGGGCGAGACGAACTTGGTCACCTCGCCGCCGAGCACCGCGATCTCGCGCACGAAGGTGCTGCTGATGAACTGGTACTTGTCGCTGGGGGTCAGGAACACGGTTTCCACCTGGGGCATCAGGCTGCGGTTCATGCCCGCGAGCTGGAATTCGTAGTCGAAGTCGGTCACGGCGCGCAGGCCGCGCACCATGGCCTTGCCGCCGCGCGAGACGACGAAGTCGCGCAGCAGGCCCGAAAAGCTCTCCACCTGCACCTGGGGGTAGGCCTTGACCGCCTCGCGCACCATGTCGATGCGCTCGTCCAGGCTGAACAGGGTCTTCTTGTGGTGGCCCGCAGCCACGGCGACGATCACGCGTTCGAACAACTGGGTGGCCCTGCGCACCACGTCCTCATGGCCCAGGGTGATGGGATCGAAGGTTCCGGGATAGACGGCGAGCACGTTCTGGGCCATGGCGGGTTGTCTCCTGTACGGCGAAATGGGCACTGGCCCCGGCCTCTTGTGGGCCTGCCGGGCCGCTTGGCCGCATTATGCAGTGCACTGCAACATAGAGCCTGGCTGCAGCCTTTTCGGCGCTGCGTTGGAGCGAAATCGGTAAGGGTGGATGCGCGGGGTGCGCCGCATGGACCGTGCTCGTTCAAACAGCCAAGACGTTCAATCGCCCGATTTCGCCCCAACCCTTCGGGCAAGCGACTTGCCGGGCGGTCTGCGGCGTTGCGGCGCTTGTTGATAGCCGGGCTATCAACTGCGCACCGCGCCTAGCATCCCATCCCGGCAAGGCACTTGCGCAGCGCCGAAAAGACTGCAGCCAGACTCCCGCCCTGTCACCCGACGGCTCAAGGCGCACGCCGGCGCGAACGAAGCTCAGCTGGCGTCGCCCGGCGTGCTGGCGGCGCCCACGGGCCGCAGCAGGTGCGCATGCACCGCACCGGCCTTGAGGTGGCGGTACACCACCAGGCCGCTGGCGGCCAGGCCCTCGTCGGTCCAGGCGACGGGCGCCTCCAGGTAGACATAGCCGCCGGCCGCCACGGCCTTGCCGGCCGCCTGCAGTGCCGAATCGAACAGGTTGCCGTCGAACGGTGGGTCGATCAGCACCAGGTCCAGGCTGGCCGGTGCGGCCTGGCGCAGCGCGGCAATGCCATCGCCGCGCTGCACGCGCACGGCCTTGGCCTCCAGGCGCTGCTGCAGGGTGTTGAGCTGCGCCACCAGCGCCGCATCGCTCTCCACCAGCTGCACGGCGGCCGCACCGCGCGAGGCGGCTTCCAAGCCCAGGGCGCCGGTGCCGGCAAAGGCGTCCAGGCAGCGCCAGCCCGCGAGGTCCTGGCCGAGCCAGTTGAACAGGGTCTCGCGCACGCGGTCAGGAGTGGGCCGCAGGCCCGGGCGCTGGGCCACGGGCAGGCGCGTGCGCTTCCATTGCCCGCCGATGATGCGGATTTCGCCCGCACCCTTGGGGGCCGCGGCGGCCGCCTTTTTGTCCTTGGCAACCGCCTTGGCACCGGCCTTGGGGGCAGGCGCGGCGGCCGCTGCCTGGGCCTTGCGGATCTCGGCATTGATGGCGCCGCCGCGCAGGGTCGAGCGGCTCATGGCTTGCCCCCCACCACCACGGTCACCATGCGCTCGGGCTGCAGCTTGCGCTGCATGGCGGCGCGGATGTCGGCCACCGTGAGCGCATCCACGCGCTGGGTCCAGCGGTCCAGATAGTCGAGCGGCAGGTCGTTCCAGGCGATGTTGGCCACGTTGCCCAGGAGCTTCTTGTTGCTGTCGATGCGCAGCGCGAAGCCGCCGATCAGGTTGTCCTTGGCGGCGCGCAGCTCGGCCTCGGTCGGGCCTTCGGCCACGAAGCGGGCCAGCACGTCGCGCGAGACCTTCACGGCCTGGGCCGCCTGGTCGGGGCGCGTCTGCAGGCCGATGGTGAAGGCCCCGGCATGCAGGCCGCCCGCGAAGTAGCTGTACACGCTGTAGCTCAGGCCGCGCTTTTCGCGCACCTCCTCGGTCAGGCGCGAGACGAAGCCGCCGCCGCCCAGGATGTGGTTGCCCACCAGCAGCGCGATGAAGTCGGGGTCGCGGCGGGGAAAGCCGGGCTGGCCGATCAGCACATGCGCCTGCGCCGAGGCAAACGGGATGTTCTTTTCCTCGGGCGCGGTCAGCGCGGCGATCTCGCCCACGGCGGGCAGGGGCGCGCAGGCCGATGCCGCGGGCAGGCGCGCCAGCAGCGTGGCCACCAGGGTCTGGGCCTGGGCCCGCGTGACGGCACCGACGATGCTCACCTTGGCGCGGCAGGCCGCGATGGCGCTGGCGTGGAAGGCCTGCATGTCGGCCACGTTGATGCGCGCCAGCGTCTCTTCCGTGGTGCGCACGCCATAGGGGTGGCTGCCGTACACCGCAGCGCCAAAGGCCTTTTCGGCCACGGTGGCGGGGCGGGTGTTCGACTCCTTGATGCTCGCGCTCCAGCGCGCCCGGTCACGCGCCCAGATGTCGCCCGGCCAGCTCGGCTCGGCGATCTGGCGTGCCGCCAGGCGCGCGGCCTTGTCCAGCAGCGGCGCCTCGGTCAGCGAGCGCAGCGAAAAGTGCATGGCATCGCTGTCGGCACCGGCCTCGAAGCTCGCGCCCAGGTCGGCCCAGGCCTCGCCCAGGGCGTTCTCGTCGAGCGCGGGCTCTGCGCCCTGCGCCTTCACGCCCTTGGAGGCCATGGAGGCCGTGGCGCTGGCCAGGCCGGCCTGCGCCGCCGGGTCGCGGCGGCTGCCGGCGTCGAAGTCGATCTGCACGTCCACCATGGGGATGACGGGGCTTTCCACCAGCCACACGCGGGCGCCATTGGGCTCCGTCCAGTGCTGGATGGGCAGCAGGGCCCAGGCCGAGCCGCAGTAGAACAGCGCGCTGCTGCTGGCCAGCACGGTGCCGACCGCCAGTTTCTTGAAATTGATCATGGGTGGGGGACCGGGGTTCAGTGGCGAGCAGCACCGGCCTTGGGGGCCGGGCGGGGACGGGGGGCATCGAGCGGTTGCGGCAGCAGCGTGGCCACGGTGAGCTGGTCGTCGCCGAAGTACTTGGCGGCCACGGCCTGCACCTGCTCTGGCGTGACCTTGCGCGCCAGCTCCAGCAGGCGCTCCTCGGCGTCGAGCGGGAAGCCCTGCACCCAGTTGCTGCCCAGTTCCTGCGCCTGGCTGTGGACCGAGTCGCGCTCGTAGACGGTGGAGGCGATCCACTGCGTCTTCACGCGCTCCAGTTCGGCCTGGCTCACGCCATCGCGCGCCACGCGCGCCACCTCGGCGCGCAGGCCCTCCTCGACCTGCTGCGCGGTCTTGCCACCGGTGGGCACGCCGGTGAACATGAACAGCGCCGGCCCGCGCCCCGTGACCATGGCCGAACTGCCCACGCTGTCGGCCACGCGGTTCTCGCCCTGGCTCAGGGCGCGCTCCAGGCGCGCACCGTCGTAGCCGCTGAACACGGCCGACAACATCAACAGGGCCAGCGCGTCGGTGTCGGACTCCTGCAGGTCCTGCAGGCGCTCCAGGGCCGGCACGCGAAAGGCCAGGGCCACATAGCCTTGTTCGGCCGGTGCCTTCACCGCAATGCGGCGCAGGCCCTGCTGCACCGGCTCCACGCGGGGCTTGCGCACGGGCAGCGCGTGGGTGGGCAGCTTGCCATAGTATTTTTCGGCCAGCGCGCGCACCTTGGCCACGTCCACGTCACCGGCCACCACCACGGCGGCGTTGGTGGGCGTGTACCACTGGCGGTGGAAGGCGCGCACGTCGTCCGGCGTCATGGCGTCGAGGTCGCTCATCCAGCCCACGATGGGGCGGCGGTAGGGCGCGGCGGTGAAGGTGGCGGCAAACAGCTGCTCGGCCAGCATGGCCCGCGGCTGGTCCTCGGTGCGCATGCGGCGCTCCTCCTTGACCACCTCGATTTCCTTCTTGAACTCTGCGTCGGGCCACTGGTTGTGGGCAAACCGGTCCGACTCCAGGCGCATCACGTCCTCGAGCCGGTTGGCCGGGATCTGCTGGTAGTAACCCGTGTAGTCGCGGCTGGTGAAGGCGTTCTCGCGCCCGCCCAGGGCCGCCACGCGCCGCGAGAAGTCACCCGGCGGCACGGTCTTGGAGCCCTTGAACATCATGTGCTCGAGCACATGGGCCACGCCCGAGGTGCCGTCCACCTCGTCCATGGAGCCCACCCGCACCCAGACCATGTGCACCGCCGTGGGGGCGCGGTGGTCGGGCTGCACGATGAGTTGCATGCCGTTGGCCAGCGTGAACTGCTGCGCCCCGGAGGCCGTGGCACGCGGCCCGCCGCCTCCCGGCCCGGACGGCGCCACAACGGCCCCGCCCGCTGCAGACGATGGATGGGAACCCGGAGAAACCACCGCGGTGGTGGCTCCGGCGCCGAAGCAGGCCAGCAGGCCCAGTAGGGTGAAAGCACGTTTCATAGAATGGCTGATTCTAAGAACCCGCCAATGTTCAGTTTTTTCAAGAAAAAGCCCCCCACCTCGCCCGCCCCTGCCGATGAGCCCCCATCGGTGGCCGCGCCCGGAGCCCCGGCACCTGCTTCCTCACCCGCGGCCCAGCCCGAGCCACCTGCGCCCCAGCCGGCCCCGGCCCCGGCGCCCGCACCGGCCATCCCCGGCCTGGGCTGGCTGCGCAACCCCTTTGGCGGCAAGGCGGAGCCTGCGCCGGCGCAGCCCATTGCGCCGGTACCGGCCCCCGCACCCACGCCTGTCCCAAGCCCTGCACTGCCCCCTGCCCCCACGGCAGCGCCCGTGCCTGCGGCGCCAGCCCCCTGGGCACCCCCTGCCACCATTGCGCCGGTGGCCGCCCCCGTGCCAACGCCCACGCCGGCAGCACCGGCCCCCTGGGTGCCGTCCCCTGCACCGGCCCCGGTGGCCCCTTCCGTGGCGGCTCCAGCCCCCGTGGTGCGCCCACCGGCGCCCCTGCCCGCACCCGTACCCGTCGTACCCGCACCTGCGCCCGTGGTGGCCGAGCGCAAGGGCTGGCTCGACCGGCTCAAGCTCGGCCTGCGCAAGACCGGCAGCAGCATCGCCACCGTGTTCACCGGCACGCAGATCGACGATGCCCTGTACGAAGAGCTCGAAGAAGCCCTGCTCATGGCCGATACCGGCGTCAAGGCGACACAGCACCTGCTGACCGACCTCAAGCGCCGCGTCAAGGACAGCAAGACCACCGACCCGGCCCTGGTCAAGGGCCTGCTGGCCGATGCCCTGGCCGACCTGCTGCGCCCGCTGGAGAAATCCCTGGTGATCGGCCAGTTCACGCCCACCGTGATCATGGTGGCGGGCGTCAACGGCGCGGGCAAGACCACCTCCATCGGCAAGCTCACGCGCCACCTCTCGGGCGAAGGCGCGGCCGTGCTGCTGGCGGCGGCCGACACCTTCCGTGCGGCGGCGCGCGAGCAGCTCGGCGTCTGGGCCGACCGCAACACGGTGGAGATCGTGAGCCAGGAGGGCGGCGACCCTGCCGCCGTGAGCTTCGACGCGGTGACCGCCGGCAAGGCCCGGGGCAAGGACGTGGTGCTGGTCGACACGGCCGGGCGCCTGCCCACGCAGCTGCACCTGATGGAAGAGCTCAAGAAGATCCGCCGCGTGGTGACCAAGGCCGATGCCACGGCCCCGCACGAGGTGCTGCTGGTGATCGACGGCAACACTGGCCAGAACGCTCTGGCCCAGGTGCGTGCCTTCGACGATGCGCTGCAGCTCACCGGCCTGATCGTCACCAAGCTCGACGGCACCGCCAAGGGCGGGGTGCTGGCCGCCATCGCGCAGGAGCGCCCGATCCCCGTGTACTTCATCGGCGTGGGCGAAAAGCTCGAAGACCTCGAAACCTTCAATGCCCGCGAATTCGCCCAGGCGCTGCTGACCTGAGGAGGAGCCGGGCGCCATGGCCGACGGCATGGCGGAAAACCCGGGCAAAAATAGCATTTACCGCTGGCAGCAATTGCCACATGATGGAACTTCGCTCACGGGCTGCGGGGAGGTTCCTTGTTCGTCGAACTGGTCAAAGGCGCGGCCCTGCTGCTGGCACTGTGCTTTCTGCACGGGGCCAACATCCGCCTGTGGCGCAGGCACCCCCGGGTGGGCAAGGCCTTCTCGGGGCTGTTGTTCGGCGGCATCTGCATCGTGGGCATGCTCTCGCCCCTGACCATTTCGCCCGGCGTCATCATCGATGCGCGTTCGGTGGTGCTGTGCATGGCGGGACTGTTCGGCGGCACCACGGTGGCGCTGATCGCCGGGGCCCTGTCGGCCGCCTGGCGCATGTGGCTGGGCGGTGCCGGGGCCCTCGTCGGGGTGCTGAGCATTGCCACCTGCGTGGCCGCCGGCCTCGCCTACCGCCATGCGCGCCAGCGCTGGCAACTGGGCGTGGGCATCTGGCCGCTGCTGGTTTTCGGCGTGCTGCTGCACCTGGCGGTGGTCGGGCTGTTCCAGGCGCTGCCAGCCGAGGTGGCGGCGCGCATCAATGACACCGTGGCCGTGCCTTACCTGATGATCTTTCCGGTGGCCACCGCCATGCTGGGCCTGCTGCTGCGCGACGTGGAGCAGCGCCAGGCCACCGACTTCGCCCTGGTGGGCAGCGCCGCCCGCCTGCGGGCCATCACCCAGGCGATCCCCGATGCGCTGGTGGTGCTCGACGCCCAGGGCCGCTGCATGGAGCTTTTTTCACACCACGAAGGCATGCATGCCGCAGGGGCGCCGCAGCGCGTGGGCCAGCGCATGCACGACATGCTGCCCTCCAGCGAGGCCCAGCGGCTGGGGCAGCTGCTGCAGGACACGCTGGCCGCGGGCGCACCGCGCAAGCTCGAATACACGGTGTACACGGCCTCGGGCATCCGCTACTTCGAAGGGCGGGCGCAGCCCCTGGGCACCGAAGTCGATGGCCAGGCGGCCGTGCTCTTCCTGGCGCGCGACATCACCGAGCGCTGGCAGGCGCAGCAGGCGCTGCACGAATCGGAGCTGCGCTTTCGCTCGCTGCTGCTGGGCATCCCTTCGGTGTCGGTGCAGGGCTACCGGGCCGATGGCACCACCACTTACTGGAACAAGGCCTCGGAGGAGCTGTACGGCTACACCGAGCAGGAGGCCCTGGGCAAGAACCTGCTGGAGCTGATCATCCCCGAGCCCATGCACGAGGCCGTGGCGGCCCAGGTCGCGCACATGTTCAGCTCGGGCGAACCCATTCCCGCGGGCGAGCTGCGCCTCGAACGCAAGGACGGCTCGCCGGTGGACGTGTTCTCAAGCCACGCCTACGTGCATGTGCCAGGCCAGGAGCCGGAGATGTTCTGCATCGACATCGACATCTCCCGGCGCAAGGCCGCCGAGGAAGAGGCGCGCCGCCTGGCCCTGTACGACACCCTGACCCAGCTGCCCAACCGGCGCCTGCTGACCGACCGGCTGGAGCAGGTGATGGCGGCCAGCAGCCGCAGCGGCCAGATCGCGGCCGCCCTGTTCATCGACCTGGACCATTTCAAGGCCCTCAACGACAGCCGCGGCCACGCGGTGGGCGACCTGCTGCTGCGCGAGGTGGCCACGCGCCTGCGCGCCTGCGTGCGCGAGCAGGACACCGTGGCCCGCCTGGGCGGGGACGAGTTCGTGGTGCTGCTGCAAAGCCTGGGCCAGGACGCCCCTGAGGCCACCGACAAGGCACGGGCCGTGGGCGAGAGCATGCTGGCCGCCCTGCGCGAACCCTACGACCTCGGCGGGCAGCCCTACCACTGCGAGGCCAGCATCGGCGTGAGCCTGGTGTCCGGCCACACCCTGACGGTGGACGAGGTGCTGCGCCAGGCCGACAACGCGATGTACCAGGCCAAGACCATGGGGCGCAACCGGCTGTATGTGTACCTTGCCGAAGCAGGATGATCCCGCACCTCGCCGCTAGCTGATGCGGTGCACCTCGCCGTTGTGCGGCATGGCGCTTTCGTGGAACAGGTCGGCCAGGTACTGGGCCAGCTCGTCGGCCTCGATGAAATCGGGCACCACCCACCCGGCCGGCGCGCGCTTGCCGTCCGCGCCGATCAGGAACGACTGCCACTGTGCGCCGTGGCGCTGCACTTCGACGATGCGGCCAAAGACGTTGAAGCGGGGGTGCTGGGACATCGGGCTTCTCCAGAAAAACGCTGCCACCCGGGCGCAGCTGTCCACCGGTTGTAGCAGGTTCCTGGTGGGCGGACCTCAGCGCCCCAGCAGCGCCTCCAGGTCGACGGCCGCGGCCATGGCGCGGTAGCCTGCATCCCCAGGGTGCAGGTGGTCGCCGGAGTCCATCTCGGCGCGCAGGTGCGAGGGACGGGCCGGGTCGCGCAGCAGCGCATCGAAGTCGACCACGGCGTCGAAGGCCCCGGCCTCGCGGATCCAGCGGTTCACGGCCTGGCGCACGGCGTCCTTCTCGGGCGAGTAATGGCCCGCCAGCGGCGTGCCGGCCAGCGCATCGCCGAACGGCGGGATGGTGCCGCCCACCACACGCACATTGTGGGTGCGGGCCATGGCGATGAGCTGGCGGTAGCCCTGCACCAGTTCCTCGGCGCGCAGCGCCGGCTCCCCGGGCGCGAAGGGGCCACCGGGCCAGCCGATGTCGTTGGTGCCCAGCAGCACGACGAGGGCGCGCACACCCGGCTGGGCGAACACGTCCTGCGTGGCCCGCGTGAGGCCTGCGCGGCCCATGCCGTCACGCAGCAGCCTGCCGCCGGAGATGCCGGCATTGAGCACGGCCACGCCCTGCCCGGCCAGGCGCTCGGCCAGCGCATCGGGCCAGCGCGCATTCGCACCGGGCGTGGCGCCGTTGCCATCGGTGATGGAGTCGCCGAGCACCACCACGGCGGCGGCGGGTGCCGGGGTCTGTACCGCCAGGCCGCTCACATAGACGCGGGTGCTCCACGCGGTGGCTGTAGCCGGCAGCTGCAGGGCGGCGGTGTGCTCGCCCTCGGCCACGTAGGCCGTCTGGCGTGCATCGAAGTGGAAGCCCGCGGGCGCGCTGGGCTGGGGCAGGTACAGCGACACGGCGACCTCGGCCAGCGCAGGCAGGGGCAGGTCCACCGGGTCGCTGACCCAGCGCGCACCGGGCGGCACCACGGTGGCGGCCTGGCCGCCGAAAAGCAGCGGGCGGTCCGTGCCCGGCACGGTGGCCGATCCCCCAGCACCCTGGGCATGGCGCGCCACGCGCGCCGCGCCGATGTGCAGCGGCACGCTGCTGCCCTCGTTGCTCAGCACCACGCGCAGCTGCGTGCCGCCGATGCTCAGGCGCGCCACCTGGCGGATGGTCTGCCGGTGGTGCTGGAAGGGCAGGCCCAGCGGCAGCACGAAGTCGCCGCCCCACAGGGGCTGGGGGGCGGCCATCCAGCTCGGGCTCCAGTGTTCCGCGGTTGCAGCCGGGGGTGCAGCAACGGCGTGGCCTGCGGCAACGGCCAGTGCCAGCATGGCGTGGCGCATGCGTGCGGTGATTTTCGAAGGGGGCTTCATGGGTACAAATCCTCGGATGGGCTGAAAGAGGTGCCACTGTCTTGCATTCCACGATTCATGAACAGACGGCAAAATGGCATGCTCATCATTCGATTTAAGAATACCCATGGACACCCTGCGTGCGCTCGCGGCCTTCGTTCACAGCGTGGAGCTGGGCAGCCTGTCGGGCGCGGCGCGCGCCATGCACACCACCCAGCCCACGGTGAGCAAGCTGTTGGCGGGGCTGGAGCAGTCGCTGGGCGTGCGCCTGCTGCGCCGGGCCCCGGCGGGGCTGAGCCTGACCGAAGAAGGCCAGCGCTTTCACGAGCACGCGCGGCGCATGCTCGAAGCCCATGACGAGGCCGTGGCCGATGTGCACCAGCGCACCGCACAGCCCCGCGGCCTGCTGCGCGTGAGCGCGCCGGTGGCCCTGGGCCAGTGCCGGCTCAACGCCATGGCCGGCGAGTTCCTGGCCACCTACCCCGACATCGCGCTGGAGCTGGTCCTGGACGACCGCTTCATCCACCCGCTGGAGGAGCGCATCGACGTCTCGCTGCGCCTGGGCGGCCCCCTGCCCCAGGACCTGGTCGCCCGCCACCTGGGCACTTGGCCGCGCGTGCTGGTGGCCGCGCCGGCCTATCTGGCCGCACGCGGCAAACCGCGCCAGCCGCAGGACCTGCTGGTGCACGATTACCTGCGCTACGCGGCCGGCGACGATGGGGTGGTGCTGCAGGGCCCGGCCGGCCCCGTGAACGTGCCGGTGCACAGCCGCTACCGCGTGAACCATGCCGTGGCCCTGCTCGAAAGCGTGCTGGCCGGTGCCGGCATCTCGCTGCAGCCCACCTGGATGGTGGCCGAGCTGCTGGCCGATGGCCGGCTGGTGCGCGTGCTGCCCCGGTACACAGGCCCGGCGCAGCAGGCGCACCTGCTCTACGCCGCGCGCCCCTACCAGCCCCAGCGCGTGCGCGTGCTGGTGGAATTTTTGAGCGAGCGCGTGGGCCGTTTGCCCGGGAAAGCTAGCGCAGGCCGAGGCGCGCCAGCTTCTTGATCAGCCCCACGCGCGAAATGCCCAGGCGCCGCGCGGCTTCGGACTGGTTGCCACCGGCCGACTGCATGGCGTCGCGCACCAGCCGGCGCTCCAGCTCGGCCAGCGCCGCGTCGAGCGGCCCCAAGCCTTCCAGCGGGGCTGCGGATTCGGCGGCGCCGTGGTGGCCCTCGTCCGCCTCGCCTGCGGCCAGGCGCAGCAGCGGTGCGTCGACCTCGGGCTGGTCCTGGAGCAGCAGCGCGCCCGCGGCCTCGATCAGCGCCTTGAGCTCGCGCACATTGCCCGGCCATTCGCGCGCGGCCAGCCAGGCCAGGGCATCGCCCGACAAGCCGGCGCGCGGCGCCACGCGGTGCAAAAAGCGCGTGGCCAGCAGCGGCACGTCGGCCGGCCGCTCGCTGAGCGCCGGAGTGCGCAGCACCACGCCCTTGAGGCGGTAGTACAGGTCTTCGCGAAAGCTGCCGTCGCGCACCATGGCCTCCAGGTCGCGGTGCGTGGCGGCCACCACGCGCACCTCGGCCTTCTTCTGGCTGCGACCCCCCACAGGCACGAAGGTGCCCTCCTGCAGAAAGCGCAGCAGCTTGACCTGCATGGGCGGCGGCATTTCGCCCACCTCGTCGAGGAACAGGGTGCCGCCATGGGCCACCTCGACCAGGCCCGGCTGGTCACGGTAGGCGCCGGTGAAGCTGCCCTTGAGGTGGCCGAAGAGCTCGCTCTCCAGCAGCTCGGCCGACAGCGCACCGCAGTGGATGGCGACAAAGCCGCTGGCCGACTGCGGGCTGCAGGCGTGCAGGGCGCGCGCCACCAGCTCCTTGCCGCTGCCGGTGGGGCCCAGCACCAGCACGCTGACCCGCGTGGGCCCCACGCGCCGCACCATGGCGCGCAGCTGCACGGTGGCCTGGGCCTGGCCGATGAGGCCCATGTCGTCGCCGGCCTGCACCGCGCGCAGGGCGCGCAGCTCGGCATCGAGCTTCGCCTTGCGCAGCGCCCGCCCGATGACGAAGCGCAGCATGTCCGGGTCGATGGGCTTGGTGAGGAAGTCCCAGGCACCGAGCTCGGCGGCGCGCAGGGCCAGCTCGTGGTCGCCGTGGCCGGACCAGACGATCACCGGCACCCGCGCGAAGCGGGGCACCAGCGCCAGCCCGGCTTCGGGGTCCATCGACGGCGGCATGGCCAGGTCCAGCAGCACCAGGTCGGGCGCCGGCTGCGTGGCGAAGGCGGCCAAGGCCTGCTCGGCGTCGCCCGCCACCAGCACCTCGTGGCCCAGCCCGCGCAAGAAGTTGGCGCCCAGGCGCTGGAAGGCCGGCTCGTCGTCGACCAGCAGGATGCGACCGCTGTCCGCAGCGTCAGGAGGGGTGTGCATGGTTCAGGGGGAAGCTCAGGGTGAAACAGGTGGTCCAGGGCGGCCGCTGCGTGAGCGCCACCGTGCCCCCGTGGGCCGACAGGGTGCGCGCCACGATGGCCAGGCCCAGGCCCGTGCCGCCGGGGCTGCGCGATGCGAAGGGTTCGAACAGCCGGTGGCGGATCTCCTCGGGCACGCCCTGGCCGTCGTCGCAGACATGCAGCAGCACGGCATCGGCGCGCTGCTCGGCGTCGATGTGCACGGCCACCGGGGCCTCGGCGCCGGATGCGGCGCGTGCGTTCTCAAGCAGGTTGGTCAGCGCCTGGTCCACGCGCCGCGGGTCGCCATCGATCATGAGCGGCTCCTGCAGGGCAGCGCCCAGCGTGCAGTGCGGCAGCCTGGCGGCGGCAGCGCGCACCTGGGCCGCCAGGTCGTAGCGCTGGGGCACCAGCTTCCAGGGCTTGGCATAGTCGAGCAGGTCGTTGCTCAGGTGGGCGATGCGCCCCACCTGGCTGGCCACCTCGCGGCGCACCTCGGGCGAGGCCGTGGCCACCGCCATGGCAATGATGTTGAGCGGGTTGCGGATGTCGTGCGCCACGGTGGCGGCCAGCGAGCCCAGCTCGGCCAGGCGCGCCTGCAGCTGGCGCTCACGCTCGCGCGCTGCGATCTGCTCGCCCTGGGCCACGCGCTCGGCGGAATCGGCGACCACCGTGCCGAACAGCTCGGCCACACGCCGCGGCCCCGGGGGCGCGGCCTCCCAGCCGTGCAGGGTGATGGCCCAGCCGGAGCCCGAGCGCGTGCCCAGCAGGCAGGGCATGTCGCCGGGGGGCGGGGCAGCGCCGTCGTCCAGCAGCACCCGCACCTGGGTGCCCGTGCGGCGGCTGAGCAAGGTGCTGGCCTCGTTCTCCAGTGCCGGCATGCTGTCGGCCGACTGCAGCGCCTGGCGCCAGGACTGCAGGTCGGCCGCCGAGACCGCGCCGCCCGGGTAGACCAGGCGCTCGGCGAACTGGCGCACGGGGCCGTTCAGCGCAATGCAGCTGGCCGCCACCACCAGGCCACCGGCCCAGCGCGATTCGATGGGCAGCAGCGGAATCAGCGCCACCATGGCCGCGCCCGCGGCCAGCAGCAGGGCCCAGGCGAGCGCACGGCGCGCCCAGGCGTTGGACACGAAGACGCCGTAGCGCAGGATGCCGTAGACCAGGATCACGGGATAGAACGGCAGCCCCAGCAGCGGGTAAGGGTAGACCGGCAGGTCCAGGATCACGATGCCGTAGCCGGCCAGGCACAAGAGGCCCCACAGGCAGGACGCGGTCACCGCCGCGATCTGGTTGAAGGCCGGCCGCCGGGCGCGCGCCAGCGCCGTGAGCAGCACGGCGACCCCGCCGGTGCCCAGGACGACCCAAGCCAGGCTGGCCGTCCAGCCCACCGTGTTGGCGATGGCGATGTAGCCCACATGGGGCTTGTGGACCAGCTCGGCCGGCAGCAGCACCTGCGCCACCAGGGTCGCCGAGCCACCCAGCACATAGGCCGCCGCCACGCCCCAGCGCGGCAGCGGCACGCGGCAGAACACCACGCAGAAGTGGAAGAAGAAGGCCGAGGTGAGGGGCGCAAAGGCCAGCAGCGCGAAGGTCAGCGGCTGGTGCTCCGGCCCGATCCAGTTGGGCAGCTCGTTGCCCGTGATCCAGATGGCGATGCCGGTCAGGAAGGCGGCCAGCAGCCGGGCGCCGGCCACCCGGTCGGCCCACCACAGCAGCATGCCGGCCAGGGCCAGGGTTTCGACGATCGAGAAGCCAAGGACGGCGCGGATGAGCATGGGATGGCGTGCAGGCAGGCGGTGCGAAAGACCTGTCGCCAGCGTTGACAACAGGGCCTGCGCGTACTGTAAACGAAGTATGCAAGTCACTGGCAAAAAGCCAAATGAATCAACGACTTGCGGTAGCGCGGCGGGCTGGCCCGGTTTTCGCAGAAGAAGGAGCAGACAGCCCCCACAGGAAACCCGCCATGCCCTCCACCGCCCTGCCCTCCTTCGCCCCCGCAGCCGACGCCGTGCGGCACCTCGACCTGGCCGACTACGTGGGTGCCGCGGGCTGGGCCCGCCTGCCGGCCGCCGTGCGGCGGCGCTTCGGTGCCGGCCACCCCGACGTGGACTTCACCGGCCGCATGGACCTGCGCTGCTCCGGCATCGGCCGGGTGTACGCCGGCCTGTCGCGCGCCTTCGGGAGCCCACTTACCGGCCTGCAGGCCTGGGGCCTGGCGGCCACCGTGCGGGTGCGCAGCAACGGCCAGGGCGGCGTGGTGTGGGAACGGGTGTTCGGAGAAGCAGCTGGCGCGGCCACCGTGCGCTCGACCAAGGAGCCCGGCACGGGCGGCCAACTCACGGAGCGCACCGACGGCGGCCTGGCCATGGCCCTCGACGTGTTCGAGGAGGACGGCAGCCTGGTCTTCCAGAGCCGCCGCTTCTTCCTGGCGCTGGGCCGGCTGCGCATCCCGGTACCGCAATGGCTGTCGCCCGGCCAGTGCCGCGTGACCCATACCGACCTGGGTGGCGGCGACTTCCGCTTCACGCTGTCCATGGCGCACCCGCTGTGGGGCGAGACCTTTTACCAGTCGGGTGTCTTCACCGACCCCCTGCAAGTTGAATGAATAAGTGAGTGAGTCCACTATGAATACCGTCTTTCTGCTCCTGTCCTTCCAGTCCGTGCTCGGTGCCTTCGACAACCTCTGGCACCACGAGTGGGAGGCGCGCCTGCCGCAGCGCGTATCGGCGCGCCGCGAACTCGCGCTGCATGCCGCGCGCGAGGCCCTGTACGGGCTGGTCTTCCTGGGCCTGGCCTGGTTCGAATGGCGCGGCGCCATGGCCGGCGTGCTGGCGCTGATTCTGGCGGCCGAGGTGCTGATCACCCTGGCCGACTTTCTGGAAGAGGACCGCACGCGCCGGCTGCCGCCCTTCGAGCGCCTGCTGCACACCGTGCTCACCATCAGCTATGGGGGCTTTGTGGCGCTGATGGTGCCGGTGCTGCAAGATTGGGCTTCGATGAACACCGCACTGCACTTCCACCCCCACGGCTGGGTCTCCTGGCTGTTCACGCTGTACGGCGTGGGCGTGCTGGCGTGGAGCGTGCGCAATGCGCGCGCCGTGCGCCGACTCGGGCGCGCGGTCGCGCAGCAGGCATCGACGCCCGCCCCTGGGGCGCACACGCCGCCACCTGGGCCATCTGGGCCGGCCGTGCTGGTCACCGGCGCCACCGGCTTCGTGGGCAGCGCCCTGGTGCGGCAGTTGCAAGCCGAGGGCCGGCGCGTCATCGCCCTGTCGCGCGATGCGCGCCAGGCGCAGGGCATGTTCGGCCCCGGCGTGTGGGTGGTGGAGCAGCTGGACCAGATCCCTAGCGAAACCCACATCGGCGCCGTGGTGCACCTGGCAGGCGCCCGGGTGCTGGGCCGGCCCTGGACGGCCGCGCGCCGGCGGGAGCTGGTAGAAAGCCGCACGCAGGTGGCCATGGCCCTGGTGCAGCTGATGCGCCGGCTGCAGCAGGTGCCGCAGGTGCTGGTCAGCGCGTCGGCCGTGGGCTACTACGGTGCGGCCAACAACTTCGATGGCGCGGCCCTGGCCGAGGACGGCCCGCCCCGGCCAGGCGAGTTCCAGTCCGACCTGTGTGTGGCCATAGAACACGAGGCCCGGCGCGCCGAGGCCCTGGGCGTGCGTGTGGTGCGGCTGCGCCTGGGCGTGGTGCTGGGCCAGGGCGATGGCGCCTACCCCATGCTCGCATGGAGCGCCCGCTTGGGGCTGGGCGCGGTGCTCGGCTCGGGCCGGCAGCCGGCGCCCTGGATCCACTTGGCCGATGCGCTGGGGCTGATCCGCTTCGGCCTGGCACACCCGGCGCTGGAGGGCGCGGTCAACGCCGTGGCGCCGGACACCCCGTCGCAGGCGGGCTTCAGCCTGGCGCTGGCGCAGTCCTTCGGCCGCCGGGTCTGGCTGCGCATACCGGGGGCGCCGCTGCGCTGGTTGCTGGGCGAGATGGCCACCCTGCTGCTCGACGGGCAGAACCTGGAGCCCCGGGCCGCGCAGCAGGCCGGCTACCGCTTCGAGCACCCGACCCTGGCAGGGGCGCTGCGCGACCTGGCCGGTTGATGGTGGCGGTGGCCAGGCGAACTCAGGCGCGGGCTGCGCGTGCGCGGCCGCGCTGGTTCGACACCACCACGTTGTCCTTGGCCAGGGGCTGGCCATCGCGCACCGCCGCCAGCCAGCCCTCGGTGCTGGCCACCGCGGCGAAGTTGCTCTGAAACACCACGCTGAACACGCGGTGGATCTCCTCGGCGCTGGCATAGCCCGCCGCGTTCTCGTAGGGCAGTGCGCCCGTGGCATCGGCCAGGAACTCCACCGACAGCCCGCGGTGCATGGCCTCGAAGACGGTGGAGGCATCGCAGTTGTGCGTCATGTAGCCGATGACGCTGAGCGTGTCGATGCCGTTGTCGGCGATCCACTGCGCCAGGTCGGTGCCCGTGAACGCGCTGGGCGTGGCCTTGGTGATCAGGTGGTCGCGGTGGCGGCGTGCCACCTCGGGGTGCAGCTGGCCGTTGTGGGCATCGGCCTGGAACACCGGCGCGCCCTTGGGCGCATGGTGCTGCACCACCACCACCTTCACGCCGGCGGCGTGTGCGCCGTCCATGGCCTGCAGGATGCGGGGCAGGCTTTGCTGCACGGGCGGGTATTCGATGGGCAGCAGGCCGCCGTCGAAGTATTCGTTCTGGACATCGATGACGATCAGGGCGCGGCGGGGTGCGGTGGACATGGTCGGTGTTTCCATTGGGGTTGCGATGGAGTGAATCTTAGGCATCACCGCTCTTGGCCGATAGCGGCCCGAATGCCAATCATCGATAGAATCGGGCCATGCTGACCCTACCGCCCCCCGCCCGGCCCGAGACCGTCGCCGTGGTCGCCTTCGACGGCATCAGCCCCTTCCACCTGTCGGTGCCGTGCCTGGTCTTCGGCGAGGACCGCGACGAGGACCGCAGCCACCGCTTCGCGCTCTCGGTCTGCGCCGTAGTGCCCGGCGGGCTGCGCACCAATGCGGGCTTTGCGATCCATGTCGCGCACGGCCTCGAGATACTGCGCAAGGCGCAGATCATCGTCGTGCCCTCGTGGTTCGACGACACGCGCGCGGCACCACCGGAACTGCTGGACGCGCTGCGCCGCGCGCACCACCGCGGCGCCACCATCGTGGGCCTGTGCCTGGGGGCCTTCGTGCTGGCCGAGGCGGGCCTGCTCGAAGGCCGCACGGCCACCACCCACTGGTACCTGGCCGAGCGCTTTTCCGAGCGCTATCCCCACGTGGTGCTACAGCCCGAGGTGCTGTACGTGGACCATGGCGACGTGCTCACCTCGGCCGGCACGGCCGCCGGCATCGACTGCTGCCTGCACCTGCTGCGCGTGCGCCACGGGGCCGATGCGGCCAACCGCGCGGCGCGCCGCATGGTGGTGGCCCCGCACCGCCAGGGCGGCCAGGCGCAGTACATCGAGACCCCCGTGCGCGCCGCGCCCGAGCGCGACCGCCTGGGCCCTGTGGTCGCCTGGATGCTGCACAACCTGCAGCAGCCGCACGACCTCGATGCCCTGGCCGGCAAGGCGCTGATGAGCCGCCGCAGCTTCACGCGCAACTTCCGCGAGGCCATGGGCACCACCGTGGGCCAGTGGCTGCTGCACCAGCGCCTGGCCCTGGCCCAGCGCCTGCTGGAGACCACCGAGGAATCCATCGACGCGGTGGCCGACAAGGCCGGCTTCGGCACCCCGGCCTCGATGCGCCAGCATTTCGCGGCGGCGCTCAAGGTCTCGCCGCTGGCCTACCGCAGGCAGTTCCGCACGACCTGACACCACCAGGTCACCGGACCCGGGGCGGGATGGCCTTGGGGGGCGGTCTGTTTACTTCACCGTATCGAACAGCGCACGCGCCTGCGCAAAGCAGAACGGCGGCGCGTAGCTGCCGTGGTAGCCGCCGTAGTACTTGGCGAAGGCCGGGTTGGCCGGGTCGGTGGGCGCCGCGCCGTTGGTGCCGAAGGTGGCCTGCACCTGGGCGTCCACGTCCACCGCCGTCACGTGGGTGGCGCCGCGCGCGTCGAGCAGGGCCTTGAAGGCCTTCTGGTTGAGCGCGTAGGGGATGGTCGGGTCGCCCGAGCCCTGGCACAGCAGGGTGCGGGCGCGCGGTGTCCAGTCCATCAGGTCGTTGCGTTTGGCCGCCAGGTAGACCGGGTTCTGGTTGTTGGATACATAGTCGGCCAGGAAGGCCGGCTGCAGGATGGCGGCGCGCGCCTGCTCGGGCGATTCGCCGTTGGCACCGGGCAGCGCACCGCTGGCGACCATGGTGGCGACGTTCAGCGTGCGCGAGGGGATCAGGTTCTCGATGGTGTCCGCATACGGCTTGCGAAAGACCGTGTTCACATCCGTGTAGATGTTGCCGTAGGTCTTTTGCCAGGCCGTGATGGCCAGGGGCACGAAGACCTGCACCCCGGCGATGGGCTGGCGGGCCGAGTCCGACACGTTGAACGGTGCCCCCATGAGCGCGGCGCCGACGATGTTGAGCTCGGCCGCGTTGTCGCGCTCGCCGTTGCGCTGCGCGGCCGACGCTGAATGCCCGCCCTGCGAGTAGCCGGCCAGCATGACCTTGCCCGACAGGTTGGCGCCCACGCCCGCCGCCGCATTGCGCGCCGCGCGGATCGAGTCGATCACCGACGCAGCCTCCGAATCGGCATGCAGGTAGGGGTGGTAGGGGAAGGTCGATTTGGCGTAGCCCAGGTAGTCCGTCAGCACCACGGCATAGCCCTGCGCGGCCAGGAAGCCCATGGCCATGCCGGTCTCGGCATCGGTGGCGCTGGCCATGGTGCGCCCCTGGGCCACGTCGGTGCCGCGCGCGTAGGCCACCAGCGGCGCCGGCCCGCTGCAGGCGGTGCCCGTGGGCACCAGCATGGCGCCCGATACGTTGGCGTCGGCGGTCTTCGGGTCCACCGTGCGGTAGTTCAGCGCGACGATCTTCACGTCGCAGCGCGCCTTGCCGGTCAGCGCCTGCAGGCCGCCGGCGGCCATGGCGGCATCGATCTGCGCGGCCGAGAGCGTGGCCACGCTGGCGGGCGCCTCCAGCAGCGCGCCGCGCTGCGGCCCGTCATCGCTGCCACCGCCGCAAGCCGACAGCAGCCCTGCCGATGCGGCCGCCATCGCGCACCACAGTGCATTGCGTTTCATCGCCATCATCTCGTTGTCTCCTTCTTGGTTATGTGTGCATCGCAAGATGCCCACCCCAGTATCGAAGGACCCGGCGCGCGCCGGAATGACGCCATCGGCCAATGGGTGTCCGCTGCGGACACCCCTGCCGGACCGGTCGGTCAGCCCTGCAGGAAGCCCGCCTTCCGGCGGTACTCGCTGGGGGACTTGCCGGTCCAGCGCTTGAAAGCGTGGCGAAAGCTCACCGCGTCGCTGAAGCCGATGGCCGCGGCGATGTCGTCGGCGCCCAGGCGCGTGGTGCTCAGGTAGTCGATCGCCAGGGCCTTGCGCACGCTGGCCAGCAGGTCGGTGAACGAGGTGCCCTCCGCCTCCAGCTTGCGCCGCAGGGTGCGCGAGGTCATGCTCAGCGCCTCGGCGACGACCTCGATGTCCGGGAACTGGCCCGGCGTGCGCGTGAGCTCCTGGTACACGCGCCGGGTAATGCCCGCATGCCAGCGGAAATCCTCCAGCAGCCGCAGGCACTGGCTGGAGACATGGGCCGCCGTGATGGGGTTGGCCAGCTGCGGCGCGCGGTCCAGCCAGGCGGCCGGGTAGCTCAGCGTGTTCTGCGCCCGGCCGAAGGCCAGCGGACACTCCAGCAGCTGCGCCAGCAGTGCCGCGTGGGGTGGCTCTGGGCAGGTGAAGCTGGCGCCCTGGGGCAGGCACCAGGGCCCCATGGTGTCCTTGAACAGGGTGACATGCACGGCGAACTGCAGGTCGATGAGCAGGCGGTACAGCGCTTCGTCCACGTCGCGCACGAGCAGGGTGTCGTGCGAAGGCAGCAGCCAGGTGGCCAGGCCCTGCTGCTCGACCCACTTGATCTGCAGCATGCCGTTGGCCAGCTGGTGGAAGCGGACGCCGGTGTCGAACATCTGCCGCATGGACTCGGAGCACAGCAGTGCATAGCCGTACATGCCGTAGCACGAGGCGTGCAGCCGGGCGCCCACGCGCACCCCGGCCTCGTAGCCGCGGGGCAGCCGCACGGCATTGCGCGCGGCATGCAGGAACTGGGACGGCGAAGTCAGCGTGAACGGGTCGCGGATGGCCGCCGCGTCGAGCCCCGTGCCGGCCAGCACGGCATCCACGGGCCAGCCCAGCTCCTGGGCCACCTCGACCAGCACCGAGAGCTTGGAGGGGGCGAAGCGCTTTTCGCCCGCCGCGGCCGAGGACGCCTGGCTCCAGGGGAGTTGGACCGCCGCCATGGCAGCCCGGGCCGGGTCCGCGCGAAGCGTGCCCTCTGCAATGTCGGAGTACATGCCGCGATGGTGCCCTGTGGGCGCCTCTGCGGCTACCCGGAAAGTCCCTTAGCGACGCCCGGCCCCCCGGGGGCCCTACTCGGGCTGCAGGTCGATCGACTTGCCCACCCGCTGGTAGCGCACGGTTTCCGACGCGTAGAAGGTGGCCGCCCTGGCCAGGCTCGTGGGCTCGGCAGGGATGACGCCCGTGGCCTCCAGGTTCTTGCGGAACTGCGGCTGGCGCAGCGCCGTGTTCACGGCCGCATGCACCTTGGCGACCACGGCCTCGGGCACGTTGCGGTGGGCCATGACGGCGCCCCACAGGTCGAAGTTGAAGTCCTTGACGAGTTTGCTCTCGTTGAGGGTCGCCACGTTCGGGAAGGCCGGGTGGCGCGTGGTGCCGGTGTAGCCGATGGCCTTGAACTTGCCCGTCTGCAGCAGCCCGGGCACCGGCCCACCCATCGCGAGGAAACCCATGTCGATCTGGCCGCCCGCCAGGTCGGTGATCATCTGCTGCGCGCCCCGGTAGGGCACGTGCACCATCTTCACGCCCGTGTCCTGGGCAAAGCGCTCGGCCACCAGGTGGTAGGCCGAGCCGCGGCCCACGCTGCCGTAATTGAGTTCGTTGGCGGCGCGCGACCTGGCCAGCGCCACGAACTCGGCCACGTTGTTCACCGGCAGCTCGGAGCGCACCACCATCATCAGGTAGGTGGACAGCACGGGCGCCACCATGCGAAAGGCGTCGGGCTGGTACCTGGCACCGGCCACGGCCATGGGCGTCTGGATCAGCTCAATGGGCGTGCCGAACATCAGCGTGTAGCCGTCGGGCGGCGCGTTGAGCACGCGCTGCGCGCCCAGCGCACCGCCCACGCCCGCCGTGTTCTCCACGATGACTGGCTGGCCCAGCTCCTTTTGCAGCGCCGGTGCCGTGGCCCGGGCCAGTGCGTCAGCCTGGCCGCCGGCTGGAAACGGCACCAGCAGGGTGATGGGCCGCGTAGGGTAGGTCTGCTGCGCCTGCGCGGTGCAGCACAGGGCGGTCGACACAACAACAACAAGAAGAAGGGGAAGCCAGTTTCTGATGAGGGGCACGGTAGGTTCTCGCGGGGGGACAGTGGATGGGAGGGCTGCCACTATCGCCCGCAGGTCCGGCCGTGAGAATGATCGTTCTGGCCAGTTCCAGGCTCGGATCGGACAAGTGCATCCCGATCCCGGCGCTCACCCCGCGCGCGTGGACGGCTTGGTGCCGGGGAGCTTCAGACTCAGCACCATGGACACCAAAATGATGGCGCCCACGATCGCCAGCGACCAATGCGTGGGCAGGTGGTACCAGGGCGCGACCAGCATCTTGGTGCCGATGCAGACCAGCACCAGCGCCAGGCCGTACTTGAGCAGGCGAAAGCGCTCGGCCATGTCGGCCAGCAGGAAGTACAGGGCCCTGAGGCCCATCACGGCGAAGATGTTGGAGGTGAAGACGATGAAGGGGTCGGTGGTCACGGCAAAGATGGCCGGGATGCTGTCCACCGCGAAGACCAGGTCGCTGGCCTCGATCATCAGCAGTACCAGGAGCATCGGCGTGGCATGGCGCACCCCGCCGATGCGCACGAAGAAGGCCTGGCCGTGGAAGCCCGGCGTGATGCGCAGGTGGCCGCGCAGCCAGCGCAGCAGGGGGTTGTGCTCCAGGTCGGGCTTGCGCTCGGCCAGCACCAGCATCTTGATCCCGGTGACCACGAGGAACAGGCCGAAGACGTAGAGCACCCAGGCGAATTCCGACACCAGCCACACGCCCCCCAGCACCATCACGGCGCGCATGGCGATCGCGCCCAACACGCCGTACAGCAGCACGCGGCGCTGCAGCGGCGGCGGCACGGCGAAGTAGCCGAAGACCATCACGAACACGAACATGTTATCCACCGACAGGGCCTGCTCGATGAGGTAGCCGGTGAAGAACTCCAGCGCCTTGCGGTTGGCGACCTCGCGCCCGGCCACGCCGTCCAGGTACCACCACAGCAGCGCGCCGAAGCCGCAGGCCAGGGCCACCCAGGCCAGCGCCCAGCCCGCGGCCTCGCGCGGCGCAACGCGGTGCGCCTTGTTGCCGCCCAGCACGAACAGGTCCAGCGCCAGCATGGCCAGCACGAAGGCGATGAAGCCGGCCCACATCGGGCCGGTGGCCAGGGTGTCGATGCTGCTGGTCATCACCAGGCCCTGTGCCCGCTCAGCTGGCGGCCATCCACAGCACCAGGATGCCCGCGCCCACGCCCGCGGGGATGCCGAAGCGCTCCAGCTTCGATGCGGGCTCGCCGGCGATCACCTCCACAGGCACGCTCGTGCGCTCGATCACCTGGTTGGTGACCGAGTTCTCGACCATGCGCACCAGCGAGCTCTTGCGCGCCGTGCTCATGACGATGCAATCGCAGCCGAGCCGGCGCGCGGCCGCCACGATGCAGTCGGCCTTGTCGCCGACCTCCATGTGCACGGTGTAAGGGATGCCGGCGCCGTCCAGCGCCTGGCGCACCGGCGCCAGCGCGCGTTCGGCCTGCTCCTGGTGGAACTCCGTGCGGTCGCTCTTGCTGCTGAAATCGCAGACATGCTGGGAGAACGGCGGCTGCACGTTGAGGACATGGATCGCCAGATCCCGGTTCTTCGCAAACTCGCCCATCACATGGCGCAGGCCATGCAGCGAATTGGCGGAACCATCCGATGGAACAAGGACTCTCAACATGGCTGTCTCCTTCCGACGGGTCGGTGTGGTGGCCCGCCCCACGGCCACCCTGTGGTCTGCGTGCCTGGCACCACGATAGCCAGGTGGCAGCTTTGTGAAAGCAGCGAATTGGGAAGCGACAGTTCTGAAAAACCGGACAGTGCATGGGCCCCGACTTCAGCTACCGGCACCTCTACTACTTCTGGGTCGTCGCCAAGGAGGGCGGTGTCGCGCGCGCTGCCGAGCGCCTGGGCATGGCGGTGCAGACCGTGAGCACGCAGGTGCGCGAGCTCGAGCGCGCGCTCGGCTATGCCCTGCTCAAACCCTCGGGGCGCGGAGTGGCGCTCACCGACGCGGGGCTGGCCGCCATGCGCCAGGCCGAGCAGATCTTCCAGCTGGGCGAGCAGTTGCCAGCCGCCGTGCGCGATGCGGCCGGCGCCCCCACGGTGCGCCTGGTGGTGGGCATCTCCGACCAGTTGCCCAAGCTGGCGGTGCGCAGCCTGATGCAGCCGGTGATGCAGGCACCACACCTCAAGCTGCTGTGCCTGGTGGACGAGTTCGAGGACCTGCTCGGCGACCTGGCGCTGCACCGGCTCGACGTGGTGCTGGCCGACCGCCCCGCACCGCCCAACCCCAGCCTCAAGGTCTACAGCCACCCGCTCACCTCCTCGGCCCTGGCCTGGTATGCGCCGCCTGCGCTGTACGCAGCGGCCCGGCGCGGCTTTCCGCAGTCCCTGGCCAAGGTGCCCGTGCTGTTGCCCACCACCCATGCCGCCGTGCGCACCCGGCTCGACCAGTGGTTCGAACGCATGGCGATCCGGCCGAACCTCGCCGGTGAGTTCGAGGACAGCGCCCTGCTCAAGACCTTCGGCGCGGCGGGCATGGGCGTGTTCCCGATGGCCGGCCTGGTGCACGACGAGCTGACGGCCCACTACGGGGTCAAGCGGGTGGGTGCCTGCGCGGGCGTGGAGGAGTACTTCTTTGCCATCGCCGCGCACAAGAAAGTGCTGCACCCGCTGGTGGAGCGGCTGCTGCCGACCAGCCGCTAGCGGGATCACCGCCAGTCCCCCTCTGTGCGGGACAGATCCCTATTGGCGCGGCAGCTTGCGGACCGCGGCCGGCACCCGCTCGCGCAGGGCCTCGGGCACCTCCTCGATGGCGCGGGCGCTGTGGCGCACCGCGTAGGCGCAGACGGTGAGCGTGCGCAGGGCCTGGGGCACCGCGCCCAGGTTCCAGCCCGCGTTGCGCACATGCGCGATGCAGGCCGCCTCGGTGAGCATGCTGACAGGGATCTGCCCGAACTGCTTGGCCTTGCGCTCCAGTGCGATGGCATAGCGCTCGGGCGTCAGGAGGCGGCGCGGCACGAAGCGCACGGTGCGCTCATCGGCCTGCAGCGCGGCGTCCACCATGGCGTGGGTGATGCGCTCGCGCGGAATCTCGCCCAGCATGTCGGGCTGTGCGCGCAGCAGTTCCACCAGGGCCGCATCGTCGACCGCCAGCGCCCTGGCGGTGTGCTCCTGCGCCAGGGCCTTCAGCCAGCGCGTGTCCTCGGCGCGGTTCCACATCGCGATGTAGGGCGACTCGCGCGCGAGCACGTTCGCGGCCTCTTGCGCGGCCTCGTCGCGGCGGCCCAGCGCGCGCCAGGCGCTGGCCTGCACGTAGTGCATGTCCACCGACCTTCCCGCCCCGCGCTGCGCATCGGCAATGGCGCCCAGCCAGTCCCCTGCCCAGAGCTTGGCCCAGGCGCGGTTGGCATGCCACTCGCTGCGCTCGTCTGGCGTGCCGGGTTTCTTCTTCCTGCGCGCGGTTTTCGCCAGCTCCTCGTCGATGAGCTGCGTGGTCACCTCCACCCGCAAGGCCGCGGGCACTTCCATGAACTGGTTCCAGGACTCCTTGAGCGCCGCAACACAGACCTCCACGCTGCGCAGGGCCTCGGGAATCAGGGCCAGCGACTGGCCGTTGTTGCGCACCGCCATCAGGCACAGTTGGGGGGTCAGCAGGTGGGCCGGGATGGCACTGATCCGGTCACCGCTGTAGCGCACGGCGGCTTCGGCCAGGGCGGGCGTGATCTTGGCGGGGTCGAGGTCGCGGATGTTGTCCAGGCTGGTGCTGAGGGCGGCCTCTTCCACCGCATCGGTGCGCAGCCAGTGCGCCACGCTGCGCAGGGGCGCATGCGCGCGCACGGCCGCAAGCGCCATCGCCGGCGTGAGCAGGCCAGCCCACACACCGTACAGGCTGTTGTGGTTCCACTGCCGGGGCACGCGGCTGTGCTCCTGGTCGCGCCCGTCCCAGTCGGGCTGGCCCGCGTACAGCGCGCGCGCCAGGGCCAGGCCTTCGGCCGTCATGCAGCGGGGCGGGATCTGCGTGGCCTTGTCCACCCCCTGGTGCACCAGGGCCGCCAGGCGCTCGGGCGTCTGGAACCGGGCGGGCACGTCTTCCAACGCCGCGGTCCAGTCGGCAACGGCCGCGTCCACCATGGCGTCGTCCAGCCACTGGGCCGGCACCCGGCCGATGGAGCGGCCACTGCTGGCCACGGTCTGCAACCATTCCTCGCGCGTCTGCGGCTCGCGGGACGCATCGGCCTGGCCGTCAACGCCCGCGCCAGGCATGCCCCCACCGCCCTCCCCGGCCGGCAAGGCCTGCTGGCGTGCGCGCTGCGCTGTCTGCAGCGCGTCCACGCTCGGCGCCGCCATCAGCCACAGCTCCCACCAGGCGTCGCCGTCGCCCGTGCCATCCACCTTGTACAGCGACAGCCATTGCTCGCGCGACTCGCGCAGCACACCGCTGTCTCCCGGCAGGGCACGGTCCATCGGCACGGCCCAGGCGGGCGGCAGGTGGCCGGCGGGGAACCACCAGGGGACCTTGTGCTCGGGGTCCCGCACGGGCGGGCCGTGGTGCCCGGTCAGGGCCTGCAGCACCGCCGCGTGGGCCTGGTCCACGGCACCGGCCAGCAGCGGGCCCAGGAACTCGTAGTGCCCGCTGTGTTCTTCGCCCAGGTAGGTGCGCGCCAGCCGCCGCATGCGCACGGCATGGCGCACAGGGGCGGCGTCCTCGTCCGCTTCCTCCTCCTCGTCATAGGCGGGCCCGCCCTCCAGCGCCGCGCCCGCCGCCAGGCCGTGCAGGCCGGCCTCGGCATCGGCCAGCAGGCCACGGGCCAGGGCCACCGCATCCTGGTGCGCGACGGGCTGGGGGTGGAAGAACGGCTGCAGCGGCCCGACGGGCCCCTCCTGCGCAGCGCTGCGCCACAGCGGGCGGCCATCGGCGGCCTGCAGCACCACCTGCGCCCCCTCGGCCACGGCACGCCAGACCACGGCGCCCGCCCCGTCGATCCAGGCCACCTGGCCATCGCGCGTGATAAACGGCACCAGCGGCGTGCCGCGCTCCTCGGCGGGTATCCAGCCCTCGGCGTCGGTCAGCGGCTCCCGCAGCGCAGCATCCACCGGCAGCACCCGGCCATCGGTGTGCAACAGGCCCCAGGCCGCGGGGACTGCCTCGCCGCCATCGCCACTGCTGCGGGTGCGCACCACCGCAAAGCCGCAGGCGGGCCGGAAATGGGTGCCCCAGGCCAGGGCCGGGGTGGCCAGCGGCGTGCCGTCGGCGCACAGGAAGCGGCTGCCCTCGGCATTGCCGGCCACCCGGCCGCAGGCCATGTACCGTGCCAGGTGGGCGTCGCCCTGCACGACGACCCGGCCCTGGGCATCCAGGTAGGCGCAATCGTCCCTACCCCCATCGTCGGGCCCTTCGCAGTACGCCAGGCCGTCGCCGTTGAAGGCGTCGATGAGCGCATAGTTGGGTGTGAGCACCCACCCGCCATGCGCGTCGATCAGGCCCCAGAGGTCACCATCGACCGAGGCGGGGGTCACTTCCAGCTCGTCGAAGGGCTCGGCCGCCTGGAAGCGCGGCGCGATGACCCAGCGGCCCTTCCGGTCCACAAAGCCGTGCAGACGCTCACCGTTCTGCGGGTCCCACGGGGTCGCGCAGGCCAGGCCGTTGGCGCCGAACTCGCTAAGGTGGTGGAAACGCGCCTCCGAGGTGAAGCGCCCTTCGCGGTCGAGGATGCGCCATTCGTCCTCGCCCACCCGCGCCGCCGACAGGCCGTGCCGGAACGGCCGCACGTCCAGAAAGCGCGGCGCCATCGCCACCGCCCCCGCCAGGTCCGCAAAGCCCCACAGCCCGCCCTGCTGGAAACGCGCCAGGCCATCGACGGAATAGCCGCGCGCATTCTCCAAGGTGGGCGGCACCCTCCAGCGGCCCTCGGCATCGATGAGGCCCCAGCGCCCATCATCCGCCTGAGCGGCGGATATCCAGCCGCCCTGCCCATCGGCATGAAAGCCCAGCAGCGTCTGCAGCCCCTCGGCCGGGCGCGTGGCCCTGTCGGCATGCACGATCACCAGGGCCTGGCGGCCACGGTCGGGCGACAGGGGGATGCGGGCGATCCAGGGGGCGGCGGCGGGAGGGGTATCTGCGGCGGGTGTGGAATCCATGGACTTGTCCGGTTCTGAGGCCGCCGATGGTAGCGATACCCGCCTCCGGTCCCGCATCCGTCGCCGATCACGACACGGACTTGGGCCGGGCTCCTACAGCCGGGCCCAGGCACGCTCCCTAGACTGGAGACAAGCGATTTTCGGCCGGCTTGGCTGGACAAAGCCCGGTGGAAGGAACCCTGGGGACGCACGCCACTCCATGGCAAATCGTGCCCGGACACCCCGGCAATCACCCAACCGCAGCAGGGGAACTTCGGCCTTAGCACTCACTCCAAGAGAGTGCTAATATCATGCCTTAGAGGAAAGGATTCCCGGAATGAACATTCAATCTGGAACCGCTACGACGACTTTGGCGCCCGCAAACCCGTGGGCGCTGGTGCCCCCGCTGGGCAACCTGGACGCCTACATTTCGGCCGTCAACCGCCTGCCCCTGCTCACCCACGAGGAAGAGCAAAGCTACGCACGCGCGCTCAAGGACAACAACGACCTGGACGCCGCCGGCCGGCTGGTGATGTCGCACCTGCGCCTGGTGGTCTCCATTTCGCGCCAGTACCTGGGCTATGGCCTGCCGCACGGCGACCTGATCCAGGAAGGCAACGTGGGCCTGATGAAGGCCGTCAAGCGTTTCGATCCCGACCAGGGCGTGCGGCTGGTGAGCTACGCCATGCACTGGATCAAGGCGGAAATCCACGAGTACATCCTCAAGAACTGGCGCATGGTCAAGGTGGCGACCACCAAGGCCCAGCGCAAGCTGTTCTTCAATCTGCGGTCCATGAAGCAGGGTTTCAAGGCCGATGCCGCTGCAGCCGATGCAGCCACGCACCGCGATACGCTGTCGGACAGCGAGATCGATTCGGTGGCGCAGCAGCTCAACGTCAAGCGCGAAGAAGTCATCGAGATGGAAACCCGCTTGTCGGGCGGCGATGTGCTGCTAGACCCGAGCCCCTCCGACGATGGCGAGCAGGCCTTCGGCCCCATCGCCTACCTTGCCGACGCCGCCCATGAGCCAACCGCCATGATCGAATCGCGCCAGCGCGACTACCTTGCCACCGATGGCATCGCCGCCGCCCTGGCCGACCTGGACGAGCGCAGCCGCCGCATCGTGGAAGAGCGCTGGCTCAAGGTGAACGACGACGGTTCGGGCGGCATGACGCTGCACGAGCTGGCAGCCGTATACGGCGTGAGCGCCGAGCGCATCCGCCAGATCGAAGTCGCCGCCATGAAGAAGATGAAGAAGGCGCTGGCGGAATACGCATAAGCATCGGCGCCGGTCACCGCAGGGAGCGCGTTACCATCGCTGCTTCGCGGCTGAAGCTCCTCCACCAAAAAGGGCCCCGTCGGGGCCCTTTTGCTTTGGCGTTGCAGCCGCTGCAGATCACTTTCAAGGAGATGCTCTTGTCACGCCCTGTTGTTCCCCGCCGCGCTGCCCTGGCACTGGCGATCGCTGCCCTGTCGTCCCCCTGGGCCATCGCCCAGCAAGCCCCACAGAAACCTGCCGCCAAGCCTGCCGCCCCCGCGGTGGCGGCAGCTGCAGCAGCACCCGTGGCCTGGCCGACCAAGCCGGTGCGCATCATCGTCGGCTTCCCGGCCGGCTCCTCGCCCGACCTGACGGCGCGCACCATCGCCGAGCCCCTGTCCAAAGCGCTGGGCCAGCCGGTGATCGTGGAGAACAAGGTGGGCGCGGGCGGCAACATCGGCGCCGATGCCGTGGCCAAGGCGCGTGACGACCACACCATCGGCCTGATGATCAACGGCAACATGACCATCGCCAAGATGCTCAACCCCGCCGTGCCCTACGACCCCATCAAGGACCTGGCGCCGCTGAGCCTGATCGGCACCTCGCCCCTGGTGCTGACTGCGCCCGTGAGCCAGCCCGGCGTGCCGGCCACGGCCGACGCCCGCGAATTCTTTGTGGCCGCACGCAACGGCGGCGACAAGTGGAGCTACGGCACCCCCGGTGTGGGCACCGTGGGCCACATCGGCACCGAGCTGCTCAAGTCGCGCAGCAACATCAACCCCGTGCACGTGCCCTACCCCGGCTACCCCCAGGTGGCCACGGCCATGCTCGGCGGCCAGCTGCAAATGGCCCTGCTGCCCCCGGCCCTGGCCCAGGCCCAGATCAAGGCCGGCAAGCTGCGCGCCATCGGCGTCACCTCCTCCGGCCGCAGCCCGCTGGTGCCCGACGTGCCCAGCCTGGCAGAGGCCGGCATCACCAACTACAACCTGGAGATCTGGAATGCGTTTGCGGCCCCGGCCACCATGCCCAAGCCCATCCAGGCCAAGGTGGCCGCGCTCATCAGCGAGATCGCGCGCAGCGCCGACGTGCGCAGCAAGCTGTTCCAGCAGGGCTGGCAGGTGGTGGGCACCTCGCCCGAAGGCCTGGCCAACCGCATCAAGGCCGATACCAACCTGCTGGGCGGCGTGATCGCCATGCGCGGGATCAAGGCCGAATAAGCCCACCGGCCCCAGCAGCCCTCCCACGCCAGCATGGCGAGGGAGGGCTTTTTTTCAGGGGCGCCTTTCAGGTAGCAGCGTTCAGGCTGCGGCGTTCAGCAGCGCCTTCACATCCTCGGTCAGCGCCTGGGCGCCACTGCCGTAGCGGTTGTAGATGCGCAGGCGGCCGGCCGGGTCGTAGATGTAGCTGCCGGCCGAGTGGTCCATGGTGTAGCTGGTGGGGGTCTTGCCTTCGACCTTCTTGTAGTAGATCTTGAAGTCCTTGGCCACGGCGGCCAGCTGCTCGGGGGTGCCGCGCAGGGCAAGGAAGCTCGGGTCGAAGTTGGCCATGTAGGCCTTGAGCACCTCGGGCGTGTCGCGGTCCGGGTCCACGGTGACGAACAGGCCCTGCAGGCGCTCGCCGTCCTTGCCCAGGGCCTTCTTCACCTCGGCCAGCTCAGCCATGGCCGTGGGGCACACGTCCGGGCACTGGGTGAAGCCGAAGAACACCACCACCACCTTGCCGGCAAAGTCCTTCATGCTGCGCGCCTGGCCGTTGTGGTCGGTCAGCGGCAGGTCGCGCGCGTAGTCGGCGCCGGTCACGTCCACGCCGCGGAACTGCAGCGCCTGCTCCTTCTTGTCGAAGCAGGCGGTGAGCAGCGTGCCGCCGGCGAGTGCGGCGGCGCCCAGGGCGATGGCTTTCAAGGCGTTTCGTTTCTGCATCATGGTGTGGGGCTTCAAAGCACGTAGTGGTCCACCAGCAGCGCTGCAAAGAGCACGCTCAGGTGGATGAGGGAAAAGCGGAAGGTCTTGCGCGCCAGCTCGTCAGAGTACTTGCGCCACAGCGCAAAGCCATAGCCGCAGAAGCCCGCCGAGAGCAGCACGGCGGCGATCAGATAGATCCACGAGCTCATGCCGTAGACGAAGGGCATGAGGCAGCCGGCGAACAGGATCAGCGTGTACAGGAACACCTGCAGCCGCGTGAACTCGTTGCCGTGGGTCACGGGCAGCATGGGCAGGCCGGACTTGCGGTAGTCCTCCACGCGGTACAGGGCCAGCGCCCAGAAGTGCGGCGGCGTCCACAAAAAAATGATGAGGAACAGGATCAGCGCCTCGGGACCCACGTCGCCCGTCATCGACGACCAGCCCAGCACCGGCGGCATGGCGCCCGAGGCGCCGCCGATCACAATGTTCTGCGGCGTCAGGGGCTTCAAGATCACGGTGTAGACCACCGCATAGCCGACGAAGGTGGCGAACGTGAGCCACATGGTCAGCGGGTTCACGGCAAAGTACAGCAGGGCCGAGCCGGCGCCGCACAGCACGGCCGAGAACAGCAGGGTCTGCGAATTGGACAGCTCGCCTTTGGCCGTGGGGCGCCAGGCGGTGCGCTTCATCTTGGCGTCGATGCCCTGCTCCACGATGCAGTTGAAGGCGGCGGCAGCACCGGCCACCAGCCACACGCCCAGGCACGCGATGGCCATGCGCCCGAACTGCGCACCGGTGGGCAGGCCGGGCACGGCCAGCACCATCCCGATGAGCGCGCAGAACACGATGAGCTGCACCACGCGCGGCTTGGTCAAGGCATAGAACTGCGCCACGCGCGAGGGCGGCGACGAAAGGGCGGCGGGGGCGACACTCATGCGGACACTCTTCTCGATGCGCGCGATGGCGCTTGGGACTCTTCTTCTTGCGGCGCGGTGGCCGCACGGCTGGACGCGAGCGCCCAGGTCAGCACCACCACCATGGCGGCTGCGCCGCCGGTGTGCAGCACGGCAGCCGCCAGCGGCCAGCCGAGCACGACGTTGGACAGGCCGGTGGCCAGCTGTGCCAGCGACAGCGCCAGCAGCCAGCGCGCATGCACCGGCAGCACGGCGGTCTTGCGCATGCGCCAGACCAGCGCCAGCAGCGCGGCCAGCACCACATAGGCCATGAGCCGGTGCACGTAGTGGATGGCGGTGAGGCCGGCAAAGCTGATGTGGCTGCCGTCCTGCAGCAGGCCCAGTTGGCGCCAGACCTGGAAGCCCTGGGCAAAGTCCATGGCCGGCCACCAACTGTCCTGGCAGGTCGGGAAGCTGGTGCAGGCCAGCACGGCGTAGTTGGTGCTCACCCAGCCGCCGAGCACAATCTGCACGGACACGAGCACGGTGGCCCACACCAGGCCCTGGCGCAGCCTGGGCGTGACGCGCTCGGCCACCCGGCCCTGCGCCCAGTGGGCATGGCGCACGGCCTGCACGCACAGCAGGGCCAGCAGCACCAGGCCGCCAATGAGGTGCAGCGTGACGATGGCCGGGAACAGCTTCATGGTGACCGTGAGCGCGCCGAAGGCTCCCTGCAGGCACACCCAGAACAGCGTGAAGGTGGACCACCAGGGGCTGAGGGGCGGCTCGGCCACGCCCTGCTGCCTGGCCTGGCGGCGCTGCACCCAGGAGGACACGGTGATGGCGATGATGAGCACGCCCACGCCCGTGGCCAGGTAGCGGTGCACCATCTCCACCCAGGCCTTGCCGTGGGTGACGGGGCCGGTGGGCATGGCCTCCTGCGCGGCCGTGATCTCGGCGCGCGCGCCCACCGGGCTGGCACTGCCGTAGCAGCCGGGCCAGTCAGGGCAGCCCAGGCCCGAATCGGTGAGCCGCGTGAAGGCGCCGAACAGCACCAGGTCGAAGGTGAGGAACAGCGTGAGCACGGTGAGCGCCTGCAGGCGCTTGAGCGGCGTGCTGTTGCGGTTGCGCAGCCACACCCAGACCAGCGGGCCGAGGGCGATGAGCACGCCCAGCAGCATGAGCCGGGCCAGCGGCGCCAGGTCGTACAGGGGCTGGGCGTCGGTCATGGCTTGGCGGGCCGGCCGGCCTCGTCCCACGAAGAGGACGCGCGCAGCAGGCGGTCGAGGTCGCGCTTGGCCTTGGCCGCGCCGCTGCGGTCCATCGCGGCGGGAAAGCGCATCATGAAGTTGCCCATGGGGTCCACCACGTACAGGTGGTCCGGCAGCGCCTGGCCTGCGGCGGGCGCCAGCCAGCCGGCCACGGCCTCGGGGGCCAAGCGCAGCACGGTGGCCTGCTGCAGGGCCGGTGCCAGCAGCGGCGGCGGCAGGGCGGCGTCATTGACGAGCCAAACCCACTCCACGCGGTCCTTCTCGCGACCCAGGGTTTCGCGCAGCTGGCGCTGCAGGTACAGGTGCTTCTGGCAGGGCTCGTTGCAGTCGCCGCCGGCCACACTGACCAGCAGCCACTGGCCCTTGAGCGAGGCCAGCGGCACGGGCTTGCCCTCGAGCGAGGTGCCCACCAGCTCGGGCATGGTGCGCTGGGGGTTGATGAGCTCGCCGTAGACGCGGCGGCCCTCAGGCCGGATCACGTAGTAGGTGAAGTACGAGGCGACCACCGGGGCGGCGCAGATCAGCAGCACGCCGAACATCTTCAGGCGGCCATGGCGCGTGCGCTGGCTGCCGGCGACGGCATCGCCCGCCTCGGGCAGGCTGTGCACCGTGAGCCCCAGCGGGTGGGCCGCGCCGCTGCCAGGGCGCTCAGGCGCCTGGCTGGCGGCGTGGGCGAAGGAAGCGTCGGACGATTTGGAACCAGACATAGAGAAGTGCAATCAGGCCGCAGAGCCCGAACCATTGAAATGCGTAACCGTAGTGTTTGTCGACGCCCGCGCCGATGACGGGCCAGTCGCGCAGCAGCCCTTCGGCGGCAACCCCGGTCTGCAAGACCGTGAGGGGCGCCAGCGCAAGGCCCGTCTCTGCCCCGAAGGCAGCCAGGTCGAGATTTTGCCGGATGCGGGAAGACCCCTTGGCGCTGTCGCCGCCCTCGAACTCGTACAGGCGCGAAGGCGGCAGCGCCACGCGGCCCGCGACCTGCACCACGCCTGCATCCGTCTGCACCGGCGGCAGCTGCATGCGGTCCTGGAAATTGCGCGGCGCCCAGCCGCGCTGCACCAGCACCACGGCACCGGAATCGACCAGCTGCAGGGGCGTGATCACGAAGAAGCCGGGCCGGCCCTGCATCTGCCGGTTGTCCAGGTACACGGTGTGCTGGGCCAGCCAGCGGCCCTGCAGGGCCACGGCGCGGTGCACCAGGGCCTGCTGCGCCTCGGCAGAGGCCGGGGCCAGCAGCGCCTGGCCGCCGATGGCCGGCTGGCGCGTGCGCTCGTCGATGCGGGCCTGCAATGCCTCTTTCTCGGCCGCGCGCGAAAGCTGCCAGCGCCCGAGCGAGGCCGTGGCCAGCATGCCGGCCAGCGCCGCCAGCAGGATCAGCCAGAAAAGCGGGCCCAGGGCGCGTTGCGTGTGGGTCACGGGATAATGTGCTCCATGAAATACCTCGTTGTGCTGGCCTTCATCGCTATCCTGGCCAGCCTGGCCTCGGCCCTGTTCTTCATGATGCGCGGCGGCAAGGATGCCAGCGACGACAAGGCCAAGGGCCACCGCATGGCGTGGGCGCTGGCCATCCGGGTGGGGCTGTCCATCGCACTGTTCCTGTGCATTCTCGTCGCATGGCAACTGGGCTATATCCAGCCCACCGGCCTGCCCGCCAGCACACGCTGACCCTATCCGCCTGGCCGGCACAAAAAAAGCGCCTCGCGGCGCTTTTTTCATGGGTGCCGGACATTACATCCAGTAGACCAGCACGTACAAGCCGAGCCAGACCACGTCCACGAAGTGCCAGTACCAGGCAGCGCCTTCGAAGCCGAAGTGCTTCTCGGGGGTGAAGTGGCCCTTTTGCAGGCGCAGGGTGATGAACAGCAGCATCAGCATGCCCAGGAACACGTGGAAGCCGTGGAAGCCGGTGAGCATGAAGAAGGTGGAGCCGAACACGCCCGAGCTGAGCTTGAGGTTCAGGTCGGTGTACAGGTGGTAGTACTCGTAGCCCTGCACGCACAGGAAGACGAAGCCCAGCAGCACGGTGGCCCACATGAAGGCGATGGTCTTGCCGCGGTGGTTTTCGCGCAGCGCGTGGTGGGCGATGGTCAGCGTCACGCCCGAGGTCAGCAGCAGCGCGGTGTTGATGGTGGGCAGCCAGAAGGGGCCCACGGTCTGGAAGGGCTCGACGATGCCGGCGGGCGAGGCCGTGGCACCGGCGGCGATGCTGGGCCACACGGCCTTGAAGTCGGGCCACAGCAGCGCATTGTCCAGGCTGCCCAGGGCTGGCACCGAGTGCGAACGCGCCCACCACAGGGCCGAGAAGAAGGCGCCGAAGAACATCACCTCCGAGAAGATGAACCAGCTCATGCTCCAGCGGTACGACAGGTCGATCTTGTGGCCGTACAGGCCGCCTTCGCTTTCGCGGATGGCATCACCGAACCACTGGTAGAGCACGAACAGCCACCAGACCAGGCCCAGCGCCAGGGAGTACTTGCCCCAGTCGTGGCCATTGATCCACTGGCCCGCGCCCAGGATCACGAAGAACAGGCCGGCAGCCGCCATCGCCGGATGGCGCGACTCGGCGGGCACGTAGTAGTACGGTGTCGTTCCGGGGGTTGATGCACTCATTTCAGCTCCTGAATCTCAAAATCTTTTGTTATCGGTACTCGTGGGGACGCTCGGTATCTGTCTTGCCTATGCCGCGTCGTCACACAATGAAATTCACCAGGGCAATCAGCCCGATCACCAGCAGGAACACCGCGACCAGCCCAACCACGATGATGTGCACCGGGTTGAGCTTCTCGACGTCCTGCGCATATTCGCTGCCCTTGCGCATGCCGACGAAGGACCAGGCCACCGCGCGGATAGTGCGCAGCAGCGAGCCCTTGCGCTGCACCGGCGAGGGGGCGCTCATGATCCGGCTCCTTGCGCAGGGTGCTGCAGCACGGGGGCTGCCGCCGTGGATTCGGGCGCCGCGGGCGTCTTGCCTCCGACTTCGAAGAAGGTGTAGGACAGGGTGATCGTTGTGACGTCCTTGGACAGCCGCGGGTCGATCACGAAGGCCACGGGCCATTCCTTTTTCTCGCCGGGCTCCAGCACATACTGGTTGAAGCAGAAGCACTCCAGCTTGTTGAAGTGCGCTGCCGCCTGGCGCGGTGCGTAGCTCGGGATGGCCTGGGCGGCCATGCGGCGGTTCTGCACGTTCTGGAACTCGTACATCACCGTCGTCAGCTCGCCGGGGTGCACCTGCACCGAGCGCTGGGCGGGCTTGAAGTCCCAGGGGCCGCGCGCATTGGCGTCGAACTCGACGGTGATGGTGCGGCTCTTGTCCACCTGCGTGTTGGCGGGCACCTTCACGTCCTTGCCGGCCACGCCGTTGCCGGGCACCTGGCGCTCGGACAGCGACAGGATGTTGATCCCCGTCATCTCGCAGATGTGCTTGTAGATGGGGATCAGCACGTAGCCGAAGGCGAACATGCCGGCCGCGATCACGACCAGCTTGCCGACCATCTTGGCGTTTTCGCGGCGCAGGTTCATGGCGTGGGTCCAGGGCCTTCTACTGCTTCAGCGGGAGGACAGCAGGACCATCTTGACCATGAACCCGATGAAGAAGGCAGCAGCGATCGACGCCAGGATCAGGCCCAGGCGCAGGTTGCTCTTCTTCTGTTCGGGGGTCGTGGGCATAGTCTTCAGCCGATCACGCGGGTCGCGGTAGCGTCCAGCTTGGGCGGGGTCTCGAAGGTGTGGAACGGTGCGGGCGATGGCACTTCCCATTCCAGGCCCTCGGCGCCGTCCCATGGCTTGGCGGGAGCAGCCGCACCCTTGCCCATCATGGCGGGCAGCACCACGGCCAGGAAGAAGTACACCTGCATCAGGCCGAAACCGAAGGCACCTACCGAGGCGATGGCGTTGAAGTCGGCGAACTGCATGGGGTAGTCGGCGTAGCGGCGGGGCATGCCGGCCAGGCCCAGGAAGTGCATCGGGAAGAAGGTGATGTTGAAGGTGATCAACGAGCCCCAGAAGTGGATCTGGCCGCGCGTCTCGGAGTACATGTGGCCCGTCCACTTGGGCAGCCAGTAGTACACGCCGGCGAACATCGAGAACAGCGAGCCGGCCACCAGCACGTAGTGGAAGTGGGCCACCACGTAGTAGGTGTCCTGCAGCTGGATGTCGATCGGCGCCATGGCCAGGATCAGGCCGGTGAAGCCACCCATGGTGAACACGAAGATGAAGCCCACGGCGAACAGCATGGGGGTCTCGAACGTCATGGAGCCGCGCCACATGGTGGCGATCCAGTTGAAGATCTTCACGGCCGTGGGCACCGAGATCAGCATGGTGGCGTACATGAAGAACAGCTGGCCGGTCACGGGCATGCCGGTCGTGAACATGTGGTGGGCCCACACGATGAACGACAGAATGGCGATGGACGAGGTGGCATACACCATGGAGGCGTAGCCGAACAGCTTCTTGCGCGCGAAGGCGGGCACGATCTGGCTCACGATGCCGAAGGCCGGCAAGATCATGATGTAGACCTCGGGGTGGCCGAAGAACCAGAAGATGTGCTGGTACATCACCGGGTCACCGCCGCCGGCGGGGTTGAAGAAGCTGGTGCCGAAATGGCGGTCCGTCAGCGTCATGGTGATGGCGCCGGCCAGCACGGGCATCACGGCGATCAGCAGGTAGGCGGTGATGAGCCAGGTCCAGGCGAACATGGGCATCTTCATCAGCGTCATGCCGGGGGCGCGCATGTTCAGGATGGTCACGATGATGTTGATCGAGCCCATGATGGACGAAGCACCCAGGATGTGCATGGCGAAGATGCCGGCATCCATCGAGGGGCCCATCTGCAGCGTCAGCGGTGCGTACAGCGTCCAGCCGGCAGCCGGTGCGCCGCCGGGCATGAAGAACGAGCCCACCAGCATCGCTGCGGCCGGGATCATCAGCCAGAAGCTGAAGTTGTTCATGCGCGCGAAGGCCATGTCGGATGCACCGATCTGCAGCGGGATCATCCAGTTCGCAAAGCCCACGAAGGCCGGCATGATGGCGCCGAACACCATGATCAGGCCGTGCATGGTGGTCAGCTGGTTGAACAGCTCGGGGTTGACCAACTGCAGGCCGGGCTGGAACAGCTCGGCGCGGATCAAGAGGGCCAGCACGCCGCCGACCATGAGCATGGTGAAGGCGAACAGCAGGTACAGGGTACCGATGTCCTTGTGGTTGGTGGCATACACCCAGCGGCGCCAGCCGGTGGGGCCATGGTGGCCATGGTCGTCGTGTGCGTGGTCGCCACCGTGCCCGTGGTTGTCGAGAACTGCGCTCATTGTGAATTCCTCAATACGTTGGGGCGGTGATTACTTGCCACGCTGGGCGACGATTTCGGCGGGCTGCACCAGCTGGCCGGTCTTGTTGGACCAGGTGTTCTTGGTGTAGCTGACCACGGCGGCGATGTCCGTGTCGCTCAGCTGGCCCCAGGCGGGCATGGCACCGTTGGCCGCGCCCTTGAGCACGATCTGGATCTGCTTGGCATGGTCGGCATCGAGCACCACAGCAGAGCCGTCCAGCGGTTTGATCGGGCCTGCGCCCTTGCCGTTGGCCTGGTGGCAGGCGGCGCAGTTGGCGGCATAAACCTTCTCGCCGCGCTTGAGGATGTCCTCCAGCGTCCAGACCTTGGTCGGGTCGTCGAGCTTGGCGGCGGCCTTCTTGCGCTGGTCGGCCACCCAAACGGTGTAGTCCTGGGCGGACACGACCTTCACGTGGATGGGCATGTAGGCGTGTTCCTTGCCGCACAGCTCGGCGCACTGGCCGTAGAAGTCGCCGATCTTCTCGGCGCGGAACCAGGTGTCGCGCACGAAGCCGGGGATCGCGTCCTGCTTGATGCCGAAGGCGGGCACCATGAAGGCATGGATCACGTCGTTGGCGGTGGTGATGATGCGGATCTTCTTGTTGACCGGCACCACCATCGGGTTGTCCACCTTGAGCAGGTAGTCGGCGGGCGCGTCGGCGACCTTGCCGCTGTCGGACATCACGCGGTGGCTGCTGTCCAGCGTGGAGATGAAGGCCAGGCCCTCGCCCTCGCCGGTGATGTAGTCGTAGCCCCACTTCCACTGGTAGCCCGTGGTCTTGATGGTGAGGTCGGCATTGGTCGTGTCCTTCTGCGCCACCAGCACCTTGGTGGCGGGCAGGGCCATGAGGATCACGATGATGAAGGGGATGATGGTCCAGACCACTTCGACGGTCACGGACTCATGGAAATTGGCGGCCTTGGCGCCCTTGGACTTGCGATGCTTCCAGATGGAATAGAACATCACGGCGAAGACGGCTACGAAGATCACCGTGCAGATGACGAGCATCATCCAATGCAGGAAATGCTGCTCCTCGGCAATCTTGGTGACCGGAGGATGCAGATTGAGCTGGTTGACTGCGGGACCGCCAGGCAGGTCTTGAACGGCATGGGCCACGCCGCCTACCCATGTACCGGCAATCAGCAGCAGAGAAGCCAGCTTATTGGAAATGCTCTTCATAGTTCTCACTTACTTCTAAGCCTCAAATTAACCAATCCCTGCTGGCGCGCCTGCGTGGGGTCAGGCTGCGCGCAAGGCCATGCGGATCTCCGATGCCAGGGCCGGTCGAAGCTCGGGGCGCACATAGCGCCCCACCTCCACCGATCGGCCCTGTGCAGACAAGGTGATCAGCGACCGGTCGCCGGTCTTGGGTTCTACGCGAACCCAGCTCCGGTCGAATTCGGCGCGCTCGAGCTTGCCTGCTGTCTCCAACTCCACCACCAGGCGCGAGCCCTGCAGTGAAATCCTCTCGCCATCGGCCGCATGACGTCCGTACATGGCGAATGCCAAACCTACAACTGCCATCTCCAGCCATGCGAAGGGCATGACCAGACGGGCTCCGAGCATCCAGAAGAACGTTGCAATGCCCAGTGAAACCGAACACAGCGACAGGTACATCCAGCCCATCTGCGCGGGGGTGACCGAGCAGTTGCGGGCCAGGCGCCAATCGATGCGCTGACCCGAGACAGTGGCAAAACGAAAAACCAAGCCTGTCACCGGAGGTGCCCACAAGACTGCCGGCTGCAGACCACACCAGGAAAGCCACTGGCGCAGCATGCGCAGCCCGCCACGTTGCGCGGGAAGATGCCCGAAATCCCAATAACCCTGAATTGTAGCGTGCCTTGTTCCATGTCATTGACACGCAGCTACCCGGTACTTCTACCTGTACCGGTGGCCAGCATGGCGCGCATGTCCTGCAGCGAGACCGCGCTGCTGGCGCTCATTTTCAGGCGCGGCGCGGGCTTGAAGGCATGGCCGTAGATGATCTCGAAAGTCAGTGCCAGCTGCCCATCCTGCGCCGGGTCGGCCAGGTGCTGCACCAGGGCGGCGTGCAGGCGCTCGCGCCAGCCGCGCCCGCGCAATGCGCCGAAGCGGCCGGGGTGCAGGTTGCAGCCCAGTTCGCGCAGCTCCTGCAGCAGGCGCTCTGGCGTCGCGAAGGTGAGCGTGATGCGCTCCATGTCCATCACCGGCTCGGCAAAGCCGGCGTGCACCAGCATGTCGCCCCAGTCGTGCATGTCGGTGAAGGCATGGCCGGCCGGCGGCCAGCCCATGGCGGCGTACACGCCGTGCAGCTCGCGCGCGGTGTCGGGCCCCAGGCACGAGAACATCAGGTAGCCATCCGTCGCCAGCGCGCGATGCCACTGGCCGATCAGGGCCTGCGGATCGGCCGCCATGTGCAGCGCCATGTTGGCCCAGAGCATCTGCACGCTGGCGTCGGCCGGCAGGCCGAAGGCCGGTGCCGGCCCGGTCCAGCGCGCCGGACTCCACCAGGGCCGGGCCAGCGCCTGCTCGGCCACGGGCACGCAGTGCGCCGCGGTCTCGGCCACCTGGCAGGCCGCCTTGGGATAGCGGGTGCTCACCAGCGCATGGCCCTGCAGGCCGCCGCGCACGGGGTCCCAGTGGCACCAGGACGCGGGGGCCTGGCGTATCCACTGCAGGCGGTCTTCCATGCGGCGCGCCACCTCTTCATGGAGCCAGGGGGCGGCGGTGGGCGCGGTGGCATGCCAGCGGGCCGCGGCAAGGGGGTCGATCGTGGGGGGGCGCTCTGTGGGCATGTCGTAGGAACCGGCGGGGTCCAACGAGTATATTGACTCATGCAGTTCAAGGCGTTCACGGGGCTATCCAGGCGATGGGGGCTGGGCCGCGGGCTCGGCGCGCTGGCGGGCGCCCTGCCCAGCCAGTGCGCCGTGTGCCACGCCTGGCCGGCCACGCGCATCTGCCCGGCCTGCACGGCCCGCTTCGCGCAGCGGGTGCCGCGCTGCACGCACTGCGCACTGCGTGTGCCCGAGGGCGTGCAGGTGTGCGGCGCCTGCCTGCGGGCACCACCGCCGCTCGACCGCTGCCTGGCCGCAGTGGACTATGCCTACCCCTGGTCCGGGCTGCTGGCCGATTTCAAGTTCCGCGGCGACCCCGGCTGGGCCGCCGCGCTGGCGGCGCTGGTGCACAGCACCCCGGGCCTGGCGCCCGCGCTCGACGCGGCCGACCTGGTGCTGCCCATCCCTTTGTCAGCCGAGCGGCTGCGCGAGCGCGGCTTCAACCAGGCCCTGCTGCTGGCCCGGCAGCTGGCGCCGACCAAGGCGCACCCCGGCCTGCTGCTGCGCCTGCACGCGGGTGATGCCCATGCACACCAGGCCCAGCTCACGCGCGCCGAGCGCTTGCGCAACCTGCGCGGCGCCTTTGCGGTGGAGCCCGCGCAGGCCGCCGCCCTGCGCGGCCGGCAGGTGGTGCTCGTCGACGATGTGATGACCACCGGCGCCACGCTGCATGCCGCCGCCACCGCGCTGCGCGGGGCCGGCGTGGCAGCGCTGTGCGCCGTGGTGTTCGCACGCACCGAGGCGCCGGGCGACGGCGCCGCGAGCCCTCCGTAATTTGTTACAACCCTCGGCCGCAAAGCGCGTGGTTCGCAGCAAAATACCAGGCATGTTCCATATCGTCCTGGTCGAGCCCGAGATTCCGCCCAACACCGGCAATGTGATCCGGCTGGCGGCCAACACAGGCTGCACGCTGCACCTCATCGAGCCCCTGGGTTTTTCCATGGAAGACCGGCTCATGCGCCGCGCCGGCCTGGACTACCACGAGTACACGGCCGTGCTGCGCCACGCGGGCTGGACGGCCTTCTTGCGCGATGCCCAGCCCGACCCGGCGCGCATGTTCGCCATGACCACGCATGGCTCGCAGGACCTGTTCGACAACTGCTTCTTGCCCGGCGACTGGCTGGTGTTCGGCGCCGAGACGCGCGGCCTGCCGCCCGAGCTGCGCGAGACCTTCCCGCCCGCCCAGCGGCTGCGCCTGCCGATGATCGAAGGGCAGCGCAGCCTGAACCTGTCGAACGCGGTGGCGGTGTCGGTGTTCGAGGCCTGGCGGCAGAACAGCTTTGGTGCCGCGGGCGCCTCGGCACCGGCCCCGCTGGCGGCCGAGCTGGCGATGGTTCAACCAGGCTGATAGCGCTGGTCGGCGATGGCCTGGGGCCCCTGCTCGGACATGAAGTCCAGGAACACCTTGGTGCGAGCGGGCAGCATGCGGCCCGAGGGCAGCGCCGCATACACCGTGTAGCGCGACACGATCCACTCGGGCAGCACCTGCACCAGCTCACCGCTGGCCAGCTGCTCCTCGATCAAGAGGCGCGCGGTGACCGCCACGCCCGCGCCATCGATGGCCGCGCGCAGCAGCACACCGTTGCTGTCGGACTGCAGCACCGCGGGCGCATCCACCTCCTGCCAGTCGCCGTCGCCCACGGCCGGGTGCAGGCGCAGCTTGCGCCCGCCTCCCATCTCCGAGCGCGCGGGTGCCCCCGTGTCGCGCAGGTACTCGTGCTGCAGCAGGTCCATGGGCACCTGGGGCACGCCCTTGCGCGCCAGGTACTCGGGCGACGCCACGACGATGGCCTCGCCATGCATGAGCGCGCGGGCCACGATGTTGGCGTCGAAGTCCTCGCCCGCCACCATGATGGTCACGTCGAACTCGTCGATGCGGCGCAGGGCCAGCGCGTCCACGCTGATGTCCAGCATCAGCTTGGGGTAGCGCGCATGCCACAGCGCCGTGAGCGGCGCGAGAAAATTGGTGGTGAGCACCGGCGGCGCCACGATGCGGATGGTGCCGCGCAGGTCGCGCGTGCTGGCCACGGCCTCGGCCTCGGCATCGTCGATCTCGCCCAGGATGCTGCGCACGCGCTGCAGGTAGACCTCGCCCGCATCGGTGAGCGCCACCTTGCGCGTGGTGCGCTGCAGCAGGCGCGTGCCCAGGTGCTGCTCCAGCTCGGCCACCATGCGGGTGACCACGGGGGGCGACATGTCGAGCGCGCGCGCGGCAGCGGCAAAGCCGCCCTCGTCGACCACGCGGTCGAAGACTTTCATGGCTTGCAGGCGGTCCATCGTTCAGCCCTCCTGCAGGTGGTTGCAAGGCGCCAGGCGCCCTGTGCTCAGGGCGCTGCGCCGTAGTTGCGCGCGAGCGACTCGGCCACGCACACCGGCTTGTCGCTGCCCTCGCGCTCCACCGTCACCAGCCAGGTCATCTGCATGCCATCGGGTGCCAGCGGCTCGGCGGCCTGCAAAGTCAGGCGTGCGCGCACGCGGCTGCCCACAGGCACCGGCGAGGTGAAGCGCACCTTGTTCAGGCCGTAGTTCACGCCCATGCGCGCGCCCTCGATGGACAGGCCCGACTCGAAGAAGCGCGGAATCAGCGACAGCGTGAGAAAGCCATGCGCAATCGGCGCGCCGAAGGGCCCGGCCTTGGCACGCTCGGGGTCCACATGGATCCACTGGTGGTCGCCCGTGGCCTGGGCAAACAGGTTGACCTGTTCCTGCGTGATGGTGATCCAGTCGGTCACGGCGACCTCCTGGCCCACGCAGGCGCTGACTTCGGAGTAGGAGCGGAAGATTTTCATGGCCCCAATGTAGCGCCGGGCCCCGCCGTCCCATGTCGGCCGAGTGACAGGTACTAACCCTCATGCGTCCAGCACTCATTCGTCCAGCCATGTGCAAATGCCCTGCCACTGCTCCAGGTCGCGCGCCACGCGGCCCGGTGCCACGTCGAACAGCGTGAGCCCGTGCGCCGCCAGGTGGATGTAGTTCTGCGTGTCGCGCAGGTAGCCCAGCACCGGAAACCCCAGGTTGTCCACGAACTGGTGCAGCTGGTCGGCCGCGCGCGTGCGCGCATCCACGCGCATGCCCACGATGCCCACCTGCACCCCGTCGGCACGCTTGTGCTCGGTCAGCTGGTCCAGGAAGCCGCGCGTGGCGAAGATGTCGAACACGCTGGGCTGCAAGGGCACGATGATCTTGTCGGCCAGCTTGAGCACGTCGGTCAGGCGCCAGCCGTGCAGCCCGGCCGAGGTGTCGAGCACGGCATGCGTCGTGCCCTTGGGCGGCTTGCTGATCACATCGGAGCTCACGTCCCACACCCCTATGGGCCGCGCAGCCGGCGGGCGCAGGCCCAGCCACAGGCGCGCGGATTGCTGGCGGTCGGTGTCGCCCAACAGCACGGGGTGGCCCTGGCGGGCGTAGTAGCCCGCCACATTGGTCGACAGCGTGGACTTGCCCACGCCCCCCTTCGGGTTGGCAACGACGATCACTGGCATCACGAAACTCCTTGCGTTGGGTCTGGCAATGAAATCGGCTGGAAAGAAGTGCGCACCGGGGTGCGGCTCTGCGCCATGCTACCCAAACGATAGCAAGGCGCAAGGCATTTAGGTCTGCAGGGCGCCGCGAGTGAGCCCCCTGCCCGTAAAAACTGGCGCGCCCGAGGCCAGTGCCCCCGTGCAAGGGCCGCCCCGCCGCACTGGGGGCGTCCCCCTCCCGACTCGCGCAGCGAGGAGAGAGAGGGGGAAGGCGCGAAGCGACTCAGGGGGTGCTTCATCTCATGCGTGCTGGCCGCCGCGCTTGACGAAGAAGAGGCCGGCACCCACCGCCATCAGCAGCCCGCCGAACACCCGGTTCTGCGTGCGCACGGCACGCGCGCTGCGCATCAGGCGGCGCATGGCGCTGGCGCCTGCCGCGTAGCCGTGCATCACGGTCACGTCCACGGCCACCGTGGTGGCGGCCATCACCAGCAGCTGGGTCCACAGCGGGCGCGTGTCGGTCATGAACTGGGGCAGCACGGCCACCATGAAGATGATGCCCTTGGGGTTGGTGGCATTGGTCAGAAAGCCCGTGAGGCAGCGCTTTTGCCAGGTGCCGGCCGGCTCCTTCTCGTCGCCCTGCAGCGGCGAGGCATCGCCCGCGCGCCACTGGCTGAAGCCCACATAGATCAAATAGCAGGCGCCCAGCACCTTGACCACGCTGAAGGCCAGCTCCGACGCCAGCAGCAGCGAGCCCACGCCCGCCCCTGCGATCAGCAGGATGAGCAAGAGCCCCAGCTGCAGGCCGAGGATGGTGGCGCCCGTCTTGCGCACGCCGAACGACAGGCCGTGGCTCATGGACAGCACCGCGCCCGAGCCCGGAGACACCGCAATCAGGCACGAGGCCGCGAAAAAAGCCAACCAGGTCTGGAATTCCATGGAGCAAGCACCACACAAAAAAGCAAGGGCACGCATCTTATCAATGCCCAGCCGCCCAAGGCGTTTGCGGGCCTATCGCGCTACCAAAACAGGAGCATTCCGACGGGATGGGCAGATCACCCGCAAGCGATGCCAGAATGGGCGGCGAGGCTGCAGCAAATCGCCAACCACAACAAGCCGCCCGACCCTCCCATGGAACACGCACCCACCTGGCTCACCTACGGTTTTCTGTACCTCACGGCGGCCGTGCTCGCCGTGCCCATTGCCCAGGCCCTGGGCCTGGGCGCCATCATCGGCTACCTGGCGGCGGGCATCGCCATCGGGCCCTGGGGCCTGGCCCTGGTGAGCAATGTGCAGGACATCCTGCACTTCGCCGAGTTCGGCGTGGTGCTCATGCTCTTCCTCGTGGGGCTGGAGCTGCAGCCCAGCCGGCTGTGGGCGCTGCGCCGCCCCATCTTCGGCATGGGCACGGCCCAGGTGCTGGGCTGCGCGGCCGTGCTGTTCGCTCTGGCCTGCCTGGTGGGGCTGCCCTGGCGCGTGGGCCTGGTCGGCGCGCTGGGGCTGGCGCTGTCGTCCACCGCCATCGCACTGCAAAGCCTGGCCGAGCGCAACCTGATGCGCACCGCGAGCGGACAGGCGGGCTTTTCTATCCTGCTGTTCCAGGACGTGGCGGCCATCCCCATCCTGGCGCTGCTGCCGCTGCTGGGCGCCGCAGCGGGCGCTGACACCGCCAGCCACTCACCGGTCGAGGTGCTGCTCGAGGTGGGCAAGATCGTCGGCGTGATCGCCGCCATCATCCTTGGCGGCCGCCTGCTGCTGCGCCCCCTGCTGCGCTGGATCGCCAAGAGCCGCACGCCCGAGGTCTTCACCGCTGCCGCGCTGCTGCTGGTGGTGGGCATTGCCATGCTGATGGTGATGGTGGGGCTGTCGATGGCGCTCGGCGCCTTTCTGGCCGGCGTGCTGTTGGCCGACAGCGAGTACCGGCGCGAGCTGGAGGCCGATATCGAGCCCTTCAAGGGCCTGCTGCTGGGCCTGTTCTTCATTGCCGTGGGCATGAGCATCGACTTTGGCGTGCTCATGCGCTCGCCCTGGCTCATGGCTGGCATCCTGCTGGGCTTTCTGGCCTGCAAGGCGGTGGTGATCTATGCGCTGGCGCGCGCGGTGGGCATCCCCTACCAGGAGCGCCCCGTGTTCACGCTGCTGCTGGCCCAGGGCGGCGAGTTCGCCTTCGTGGTATTCCAGGCCGCCGCCGGCGCCCAGGTGTTCCCCGCCGAAACCGCCTCGCTGCTGATCGGCGCCGTGGCGCTGTCGATGCTGTTGAGCCCCTTGCTGCTGGTGGTGCTGGACCGCGTGCTGCTGCGCCGTTATGCGAACCTCAAGGCGCCCGCCGCCGAAGAAATCTCGGAGCCGCAGGACGCGCCCATCCTCATCGCCGGCTTCGGCCGCTACGGCCAGATCGTGGCGCGCGTGATGCTGATGCAGGGCATACGCACCACCGTGCTCGACCACAGCGTGGAAATGCTGGAGGTGGCGCGCACCTTCGGCTACCGCGTGCACTACGGCGACGCCACCCGGCTCGACCTGCTGCGCATCGCCGGTGCCGGCCAGGCACGCATCCTGGTCATCGCGGTGGACGACCCCGAACAGTCCGTGAAGATCGCCGTGCTGGCGCGCAAGCACTTCCCGCACCTCACCGTGGTGGCCCGCGCGCGCGACCTCACCCACTGGAACAATCTGCGCGACGAAGGCGTGACCCTGGTGCAGCGCGAGCTGTTCGAGTCGAGCATGCACAGCGCCCGCACCGTGCTCGAACTCATGGGCCTGCCACCCGACGAGGCCACCGAGATGACCCGGCGCTTCAGGGAGCACAACATCGCCCTGTCCGACCGCATGTACCCGCACCACCGCGACCGCGCCAAGATGATCGCCGTGGCGCGCGAGGGGCGAAATCAGCTGGCGGAGCAGATGGCCAGGGAGCGGCAGGAGGCTGCGGAGGCGGGAGGGAATGCTGGGTATCCGGGGTATGGGGTGGGGGAGCCCCCTGCCGATGGAGCGCCCGACACCCACAAAGGCTGAAGATCGGTTAGGCCGCCGCCTTGGGCGGAAGCCGACGCCTCGCTTCGGCGATCAGTTCCTCGATGATTTCCAATGGAACATCGCAGTCAAACGTATTCAACGTCCAGGTGTGCTCAGCCTCTGAATAGAAGATTTCGGCAACGACAGAGGCTTGCCCCCGCACAGTCCAATGCAGTTCCAGCCCCATGCCGTCTCGCTGGACATCGCTGACCATCAGCGTTGTGTAGCGTGCCTCCCTGTGTTCGCGGTCCATCGTTGTCCTTTGTACGGAGTAGCGCCGACAGTATCCGAAGGGTCGAAGCGATAGCGCCTTGCTGTTGGCCCCACCGGCCAGCAGATCGACTTTACAATTCTTCGCAAACGCGATTCATTCGCATTACAATTCATACCCTCTCGCAAGCCAAGTGTCCCGCCATCAGGATGCCCGCCAGCGCCCGCTGCTCCTGTTGTCATCTCGGACCCTTTCCATGCCCTCTTTGTCCTCCCGCGCCGCGCTGCGTTCGCGCGCGCCTGTTGCTTCCCGCACACCCGCCCGCACCGCCGGCCTGTTCGCCCTGACACCGCTGGCGCTGTGCCTGGCGCAATCCGCCTTTGCCCAAGCCGCTGACACGTCAGCCACCATAGCCCCCCAACTGCAAGAGGTGCGCATCAACGCCAGCACCGAGAAGGACATGGGCTTTGCCCCGGTCGAAGCCCAGACGGCCGGCAAGGCGCCCATGCGGCGGCTGGAGACGCCGCAGTCGGTGAGCGTGGTGACGCGCGAGCAGATGGAGTCGCGCCAGATCACCAATGTGCAGCAGGCGCTGCAGACCGTGGCGGGGGTAAGCCCCGTGAACTTTGGCCGCCGGGGTTTTGATGACCTGAACATCCGCGGCTTTCGCTCCACCGAATCGATCCTGGTCGACGGCCTGGTGCAGAGCCCCGGCATGTGGGCCAAGCTGCAGCCCTATGGCTACGAGCGCTTCGAGGTGCTCAAGGGCTCGGCCTCGGTGCTGTATGGCCAGGTGCAGCCGGGCGGCATCGTCAATGCGGTGAGCAAGCGCCCGCGCAAGGAGCCTTTGAGCGAGGTGGGGGTGGAGGTGGGCAGCTTTGGCCAGCGCACGCTGCAGGCCGATGTGAACCGGCCGCTGTCCGAGTCGGGCAAGACGGCGCTGCGCATCAATGCGCAGGTGACCGATGCCGACGACCCGACGCAGTTCGTCTACCGCAAGGACCGCTGGTTCGCGCCGTCGCTGTCCGTCGACCTGGGTGCGCAGACCGACCTGGTGCTGTTCGCCACCTACAGCCGCAGCGAGTGGATGCGCCAGCAGGGCATCACGCCCTATGGCACGCTGCTGCCCAACCGCAACGGCACGCTGTCGCGCACCCTGTTCACGGGCGAGCCGGCCTTCGGCGTGTACGACGTGGAGAGCACCACGCTGGGCTATGCGCTGGAGCACCAGGTTTCGCCCGCGATGACCTTCCGCCAGAACGTGCGCTACGAGACCGAGAAGGGCACGGGCAATTTTGTCTCCAACCAGGCGCTGCAGGCCAACCAGCGGCTGCAGAACCGCAGCGCCTCGCGCCAGTACATGGACTACGACCTGCTGGCCACCGACACCTCTCTGCTCACGCGCTTCGAGGCGCTGGGCGCCAAGCACCAGTTGGTGACGGGCCTGGATGTGCGCAGCGGCCACAGCCTGCTGGCCAGCCGCAGCTGCTCCATCGCGGCGCTGGACCTGTTCGCGCCGGCCTACGGCGTGCAGGCCAACTGCCCGGCGGCGCTGACCAGCGATGCGCCCGGCAAGCTCACCGTAGCAGGCCTGTATGCGCAGGACCAGATCAAGTTCGGCCAGGGCTGGACGGCCCTGGTGGGCCTGCGCCGCGACTGGTCCACGAACGACACCGACAACCGCCTCACGCGCGTGCAGACGCAGCAAAAGGACAGCGCCACCACGCTGTCGGCCGGCCTGGTGTACGAGTTCACGCCCGGCTGGGCAGCGTACGGCAGCTATGGCGAATCCTTCTTGCCGACCTCGGGCCTGGCCTTCAACGGCACGCCGTTCGTACCCGAGACCGGCAAGCAGTGGGAGGCGGGCGTGAAGTACGAGGCCCCGGGCGGCCAGCTCACGGGTGCGCTGGCCCTCTTCGACCTGGTGCGCGAGAACGTGACCACGGCCGACCCGGTGAACACCGGCTTCAGCGTGCAGACCGGCCAGCAGCGTGCGCGCGGGCTGGAGGTGGAGCTGGGCGCCGACCTCAAGAACGGCTGGAAGCTGACCAGCGCCTACACCTACACGCAGACCAAGGTCACGCGCGACAACAACGCGGCCATCGTGGGCCTGCCGCTCAACCTCACGCCGCGCCACACGCTCACGGCCTGGGCCACCTACAAGCTGCCGCAGTACCAACGCGTGACGCTGGGCCTGGGCGGGCGCTATGTGAGCGAGCAGATCGGCTCCTACCCGTTCACCCTGCCCTCGTACGTGGTGGCCGATGCCTCCATCAGCTACGCGGGGCCGAACTACCGCCTGACGGCCGGGGTGAAGAACCTGTTCAACAAGGCGTACTACGACGGCGCGATCAACGCCAACGTGGTCTCGCCCGCACTGCCGCGCAACTTCAGCCTGGGGCTGACGTACTTCTTCTGAAGCCGTTCACTCCCCACCGCCAGCCGACATGACCAGCCAGCGCACCCTGAACCGCCTCTTCGTCCTGCACTCGTGGGCGGGCATCGTCACGGGCCTCTTGATGTTCATCGTCTGCTTCTCGGGGGCGGTGGTGGTGTTCAAGAACGAGATCGACCTGTGGGCCAACCCCTCGCTGGCCGGGCTGCCGCGCACGCAGCCGCCCGCGCCGCTCGATGCGGTGCTGGCCCAGCTGCAGGCGCGCTACCCGGGCGCCACGGTGGAGACCATCGCCCTGCCCGACGAGGTGAACCCCAACTACTTCGCCCACGTGCGCGAGCGCGGCGCCCCCGCCAGCCAGCGCACCAAGGTGGCCCTGCGCTCGGACACGGGCGCCGTGGTGGGCCCGGTGGACAGCCAGCTCGGCCAGTACCTGCGCATGCTGCATGTGTTCTTGTTCTTCGGGCCGCGCTGGATCGTGGGCTTCCTGGGCGTGGCCATGCTGGTGCTGATAGCCACCGGCATCGTCATCCACCGCAAGATCCTGGCCGAGCTGTTCACCCAGCGCTGGGGCCGCAGCTTTCGGGTGGTGATGTCGGACCTGCACAAGTCCGCCGGCATCTGGGGGCTGGGCTTTCACATCCTGATCGCGGCCACGGGCGCCTGACTGGGGCTGGCGCCGCTGTTTGAGCAAGGCACCAAGTATGTGATGGCGAGCGCGCCTGCGGCCAGTGCCGCGCGCAAGCCGCCCGCGGCAGAACCTGCGCTCATGCAGTCGCTCGACGCCCTGTACCGCAGCGCGCAGCAGGCCGTGCCGGGGCTGGAGGCACGCTATGTATCGCTGCGCCGCTGGGGCACCAGCGCGGCCGAGGCCAGCTTCACCGGCGCCCTGGCCGGCCACCTGGCCAGCACGGCGCGGGTGGACATGAACGCGGCCACGGGCGCGCCCAAGAAGGCGCTGGACCCGCGCACGGCCGGCTTCTGGTCGCTGGTCAACGGGCTCATGGAGCCGCTGCACTTTGGTGACTTCGGCGGGCTGGCCTTGAAGTGGCTGTACTTCATTCTGGGCATGACGCCAGCGTTTCTTTCGATCTCGGGCACGCTGATCTGGCTGGACTCGCGCCAGCAGCGGCGGCGCGAGGCGCAACAACAGGCGGGCGTGCCGCCAGGGCTGCAGGCATGACCAAGCACGCCACTCCTGGCGCCACTGCCACCTCTTTCGTGGTGCGCTGTTTCCTCGCGCTGCACGCCACCGTGCCCGCTGCCGTGCTGGTGGCCGTGCTCGTGCACCTGTGGCCACCGGCCGGCCTGCCGCCGCTGGCGCAGCGGCCGGTGTGGGCCGTGTGGACGCTGATCGCCACCTGGCTCATCACCTCGCTGCTCGCGGCCTGGGCGCTGCGCCACCTGGCGCTGTGGCGCGTGTCACTGGGCGCGGCCGGCGTGCTGCTGGGGCTGGCCGGCGCGGCGGGCCTGGTGCTGGGTGCGCCGCTGCAGTGGCCCATGCTGGCCAGCCTGGTGACGCAGGGTGTTGTGCTGGCGGGGCTGGCCGCCTTCATCGGCCGGGCGCGGGTGCAGGCGAATCGCCGCCGCGACAGCAGCGGTGGCAGCCACGGAGCGCATCACAACCAACACCGCCGCACCGCGCACTGGCGGTGGCGCTGGCCCTCCATGCCTTCCACGCAGGCCCTTTCGTTCTGGCTTGCGGGCCTGCTGGCGGCCGAGTCCTTGCGCATCGCCCTTGCGGCGGGCGAGCCCGCGCGCGGGGCCGGCATGCTGGGCCTGCTCACGGCCTTCTTTCTGGTGCTGCCCGCTGCCACGCTGCAGGCCTGGTGGCCGCGTGCCGCCGCCGTGCTGGCGGCCCTGTCAGCCTCAGCGCTGGCGGGTCTGGCCTGGCGATCGGGCATGGTGGTGTGGGGCATCGCTGCGGCCCTGTGCCTGGCCATGGGCGTCGCAGTGCTGCACCGCCTGTGGCGGCAACGGCGGCAGCACACAGCATCGGTGCCCGCCACCCAACCCGCCCAGCCCACGCAGCACGCGGAGCCGGCAGCATGAACGACACCCTCGCCCTGGCCTGCGCGGCCGCCGCCTGCCTGCTGGCCCTGGTGCACTGGGCCCAGGCCACCGCCACCCGGGCCTGGGGCGACGCCCTCGCGGGCCCGCCAACGCAGCGCAAGGCCTGGGGCCTTGCGCTGGCCACGCTGGCGCTGCAGGCCACGGCCTCCACCGTGGCCGCCGGCCTGGCCGCAGGCATCGCCATCGCCCTCGCCTCGTGGATGGTGCTGGGCTGGGGCCTGGTGCTGACCATGAACCAAAGGCCTCAAGGCAGCCTGCGCTGGGCGCGGCGCATCGGTGCCCTGGGTTGGGCCGGCTGTGTGTTGGGCCTGTTGGTGCACGCACTGGCGTAGCCCCCGGACCGGGCAGCGCGCGGCACAATCGCGCCCATGGACCTGCTCGACGCCCCCTGGATTCACACGCTGCGCTTTTTCATCGAAGTGGCGGCGACGATTGCCTTCGCGCTGTCGGGCATCATCGCCGCGGCGCGCAAGCGCATGGACGTGGTCGGCGTGTGCGTGGTGGCCTTTGTCGCGGCCTTCGGGGGCGGCACGCTGCGCGACCTGCTGCTGGACCAGCGTCCCTTCTTCTGGATACGCCACACCGGCTTCATCTGGGGGCTGCTGGCACTGTGCGTGTGCGCCATGCTGTTCATGCGCCAGCGCCATTTCAAGCCCACCGAGCGCGCCATGCTGCTGCCCGACGCCATCGGCCTGGGCCTGTTCGCCGCCGTGGGCATCGACACCGCCACCGCCGTGGGCATGCCGCCCATCATTGCCGTGATGATGGGCGTGACCACCGGCGTCTTCGGCGGCGTGCTGCGAGACGTGCTGTGCAACGAAGTGCCCCAGGCCTTCAGCGACCACCGGCCTTATGCGCTGTGCGCCTTTGCCGGCGGCTGGATCGACATGGCCCTGCGCCAGATGGACATGCCCCCCTGGGCCCCGCTACTGGCCTGCGTGCTGGCCACGGCCGGGCTGCGCGGCCTGGCGCTGTGGCGCAATTGGGAGCTGCCGGCGTGGCGGGTTTGATGCAAGGGGCTGCGCGCGCACACAAGCCTCCGTCAACCCTGCACGCGCAAAGTGGGAGCAAACGGTCGCCTCGATGGGCTTAAATTAACGGGCTGAATGCATCGATTGCGCAATTTCGACCACGCGGCAGCTTCGTCGCCACCAACGTCGATCCACCATGACCCCCACACCCCTCACCGCCGTTCTCCGCCTGGCCTTCGCCCTCCTCACGCTCGCTGCCGTCGGCTGGCAACTGTGGCTGCATGTGGGGCTGGGTTACAGCGTGCTCAACTTCTTCAGCTACTTCACCAACCTGTCGAACCTGTTGGCCGCTGGCGTCTTGATCGCGGGTGCATGCCGCCAGTGGACGCACGCGCGGCCCTCGGCCGCCTTCGAATCGCTGCGCGCCGTGACCGCCACCTGCATGCTGGTGGTCGGCGTCGTGTTCGCGCTGCTGCTGCGCGGCGTGGATCTGGGCGAGCTGAGGCCTTGGGTGAACTCGGTAGTGCACCATGTGATGCCCGTCGTGGTGCTGCTCGACTGGCTGCTGTGGCCGCCGCGCCCGGCCGTGGGCGTGCGGCCGCTGCGCTGGGTAGTGGGCTTCGCGGGCTTGTACCTCGCGTATTCGATGGTGCGCGGCGCTGCCGTGGGGTGGTACCCCTACCCCTTCCTGAATCCGGCGCAGGTGGGTGGGTACGGCGGCGTGGCAGTCTATGCAGTGGGAATCGCGGTCGTCGTCGTGCTCGCAGGGTGGGCGCTGCTGGCCTGGGCCAGCCGGCGTGCGCGGGTGGCGACCTAGTGTCGTGAGTTAGAAGTTCGTTGAACTAGTGATAGCGTGTCGAGTCAATCGTGTACCGTGTGCACACGAGGAG